>NZ_JBIRWL010000001.1:134761-382660 GCF_044387825.1 Streptomyces sp. NPDC020299 | reverse complement strand
ACACCCCCCCCCCCCCCCCCGGCCCCCCCCCCCCGGCGGGGGGGGGGGGCCCGGGGGCGGCCCCCCCCCCCCCCCCCGGGGGGGGGGGCGGGGGGGGGCCCCCCCCCCCCCCCCGCCCCGCTGCGCGTAACCAGCCCGTTCTACGGTTACCTGTCGGTAGTAATAAGCTGGATGAACGTGAGAACCGTACGTCAACGACCGCGCCGGACAGCGGCTCGAACGTGAGGGAGCAACCGATGACATCGCAGACCGAGCGAGCCGTGCTGGCGGGCGGTTGTTTCTGGGGCATGCAGGACCTGATCCGCAAGCAGCCGGGCGTGCTGTCCACCCGTGTCGGGTACAGCGGCGGTGACACGCCGAACGCCACGTACCGCGACCATGGCGACCACGCCGAGGCCATCGAGATCCTCTTCGATCCCACGACCACGAGCTACCGCGACATCCTGGAGTTCTTCTTCCAGGTCCACGACCCGACCACGAGGGACCGCCAGGGCAACGACATCGGGCGCAGCTACCGGTCCGCGATCTTCTACACCGACGGGGAACAGCACCGCGTCGCCGTGGACACCATCGCGGACGTCGAGGCCAGCGGGCTGTGGCCGGGCAAGGTGGTCACCGAGGTCGAGCCGGTGGGCGACTTCTGGGAGGCCGAGCCCGAGCACCAGGACTATCTGGAACGCTATCCGAACGGCTACACCTGCCACTTCCCGCGGCCGAACTGGAAGCTGCCGCGCCGGACCTCGTCCCCGACGAGCTGAAGCGCCATGGGCCGAAAGTGCATCGTCCTGCTGTCGAGGCACGTTCGGCCCCCGCTGATCACGCCCTGCGCTGCCGCCTGATCGGCTCTCCCACGCGGTGCATGTGCGTCAGGGCCTCGCGGTAGGACTGGATCAGTCCGGTCTCGTGGTACGGCACCCCGATCTCGGCGCAGTACTGCCGCACGATCACCTGGGCCCGACGCAGATGGACCGTGGGCATGCTCGGGAACAGGTGGTGCTCGATCTGGTAGTTGAGCCCGCCCAGCAGCACGTCGGTGAACCAGCCGCCGCGCACGTTGCGCGAGGTCAGCACCTGGCGCCGCAGGAAGTCGGGCTGCTGATCACCGGTGATCGTCGGCATGCCCTTGTGGTTCGGAGCGAACGTGCAGCCCAGATAGACACCGAACAGGCACTGGTTCACGGCGAGGAACGCCACCGCCTTGCCCGGTGAGAGCACCAGGAACAGGGCGGAGAGCAGAGCGGCGATGTGCAGCAGGAGCAGAGCGCCCTCAGGGAGCCGGTTCTTCATGGACGGTGAGCGCAGTGCCCGCAGACTCGCGACGTGCAGGTTGAAGCCTTCCAGGGTCAGCAACGGGAAGAACAGCAGAGCCTGGTGACCACCGAGGAGCCGGGCCACGCCCCGGCTGGCGCGGGCCTGTTCGGTGGACCACACCAGGATGTCCGGGGCGACATCGGGATCGAGTTCCTCATGGTTGGGATGGGCGTGGTGGCGGGTGTGCTTGTTCATCCACCACCCGTAGCTCATGCCGATCCCGAGATTGCCGAACAGCCGCCCTCCGATCTCGCTGTGCCGGCGACGCCGGAAGACCTGCCGGTGGGCCACATCGTGCGCCACCAGAGCGACCTGCCCGGACACCAGGGCCAGAAAGGCGGCCACGGCCAGCTGCCACCAGGAGTCGCCGAGGACGAAGAAGGCTCCCCAGCCGGCAGCGAACAGCCCGGTCACGAGACCGAGCCGCACCGTGTAGTAGCCGGGACGCCGCTCCAACAGGCCTGCCTCGGCAATCCGTTGGGACAGTCTGGCGAAGTCGCTGCCGGAACCGGGGCGCGACGTGCCCGCATCGGAGGCGGAGCGACGGGTTGCGACAGAGGTATCGGGAGGGATCGTCATGCCGAGAATTCTCAAGACGGACTACTGCCCGAAGAAGCCTGCCAGCCACCGTATGCGTCCGAGGCCAGCCCCACCAACCCTGGGGGGTTTCCCCCAGGGTGCGTCCGTGACCGCAGTTGCTCGGGGGTGCGGGGTGCGGGTCAGACGCGGACGCCGAACATGAACGGGCCGCCGATGGTGTCCATCGACTCGTACCGTACGACCGTGCCGGTGCGCGGGGCGTGGAGGATCTGGCCGTTGCCCGCGTACAGGCCGACGTGGTGCAGGTCGTTGAAGAAGAAGACCAGGTCACCGACCTGGAGCTGGCTCCGTGTGAGACGGGTGCCGATACTCGACTGCGCCTCGGAGGTGCGCGGGATGGAGACGCCGGCCTGGGCGTAGGCCCAGGAGGTCAGGCCCGAGCAGTCGTAGGAGGACGGGCCGGTGGCGCCGTAGACGTAGGGTGTGCCGATCTTGCTCTGGGCGGCGGCGAAGGCGGCGGCGGCACGGCCGGAGGCCGTCGGGGTGTCGCCGAGGTCCACGCGCTCGGTGGAGGAGCGGTTGGCGCGCTCCTGCTGGGCGGCGAGATCCGCCTTCTCCTTGGCGGTCAGGGAGTTGAGCAGCTTCTGCGCCTCGGCGAGCTTGCTCTGGACTTCCTTCTTCTTCTTGCCCAGCTCGGTGCGGGTGGAGGCGAGGTCCTTGAGTTTCTCGGTCGCCTCGGCGCGCTCCTGGGCGAGTTCGCGCTGTTTGTCCTGGATCTTCTTCAAGGCCTCGACCTGCTGGCCGCTCAACTGGTCGAGCGTGGAGGCCTTGTCGAGGTAGTCGTCCGGGTCGGAGGACAGCAGCAGCTGGAGCGAGGGGTCTATGCCGCCGGAGCGGTACTGGGCGGTGGCCATCGAACCCAGGCCGTCGCGCAGCTTGTTGAGGTCCTGCTGGCCACGGGCGACGTTGTCCTGGACGGTGGAGATCTCCTTCTGGAGCTTCTCCTGCTTCTCCTTGGCCCCGTTGTACTTCTCGGTGGCCTGCTCGGCTTCCTCGTAGAGCTTGTCGACCTTTGCCTTGACCTCGCTCTTGCTCAGCTTCGCGCTGGGCGCGGCGTTGGCGGCGTTCGCGCTGAGCGCGACGGCGGCGGCAGCCGCGGTGGTCAGCACGGTCACTCGCGTGCGGCTGGGCTGCTTGGGTCGACGATGTGACGCCACGGTCACTCCTTCTGAGTGATCACCTGAGCGGGGGTTCCAGCAGACCTTAATGACTTTCTTACGATCAGATCAAATATTTGCATGGGGAACCTCTGCTCGACGGGGTGTCAGGAGCCGCCGGACCGACGCGTCAAGGACCATCGTGCTCGTGTGCCGGGTGATCGGGTGAGCCGCCCATCATGCGCAGCATCGCCGGGCCGCCGGTGCGCAGGAAGCGCACCACCAGGGCAGCTGCGAGCAGCAGGAAAACGATGTTGAGCCAGGTCGTGTAGTTCCAGCTCACGCCCTCCTCGGGGATGCTCGCGTCGGCCTGGTCGGGCACGAGGCCCAGGCTGCCGAAGAGGAACTCCACGACGTATCCGGCGACCACCATGGCGGCGTAGAAGGTGGCCAGCAGGAACGCCGCCATCCGGCCTCCGTAGTACTTCCGGTAGATGTTGAGGATCGGCAGGATCAGCAGGTCCGCGTAGATGAAGGCGATCACCCCGCCGAAACTGATGCCGCCCTTCCACAGCACCACCGCGAGCGGCACATTGCCGATCGAGCACACGAAGGTCGCGATGGCCACCAGCGGTCCGACGAGCGGCCCGACCAGCTTCGCCGCGAGGGGATGGCCGTCGAGGAAGAACGTGCGCCAGAACTCGGCGGGCACCCATGCGGCGATCGCGCCCGCGATCAGCAGGCCGGCCACCAGATCGCGCAGGATCGCCGCCCACTCCATGACGAAGATGTGCGACACCGAGGTGAAGCCGTCGCGGGACACCAGCCGGCTGGTGAAGCCGCCTGTGCCCCGCACGGACATGTCCATCGCCGCATGCCCCTCCATGGACCCCGCCAGCCCGCGCTCGGCCTGCTCCCGCGCCCGGTGCAGCAACCGCTCACGGAGGAACACGCGGAACAGCACGGCGAGTACGACGATCATGACCGGCCCGCCGACGAACTCCGCGGCGGTGAACTGCCAGCCCATCAGCAGGGCGAGGATCACCCCCAGTTCGACGACCAGGTTGGTCGACGCGATCTCGAAGGCCATGGCCGCGGTGAAGTCGGCGCCCTTGCGGAACAGCGAGCGGGCGAGGGCGACGGCGGCGTAGGAGCATGAGGACGAGGCCGCGCCGAACCCTGTCGACAGTGCCAGCGTGCGTGGCCGGTCGTCCCCGAGCAGCCGTACGACCGTCTCCCGGCGGACCACGGCCTGCACGACGGCGGACAGGAGGAAGCCGAGGATCAGTGCCCAGGTGATCTCCCAGGTCATCGATCCGGCAATGGACAAGGCGTGTCCGATCGCGTGCATCGCTTCCGCACCCTTCGCCGCACGGGTTCCGCAACCGCAACAGGTATCCCCCGGGGGGTACGGCTCACACACCGGGCCCGCCCCTGGGCCCCGGGCAAGCGGTGCTGCCGCATGGCAGGCGCAGGCGCAGGTCCCAGGCAGTCAGTCGCCGCTTCGCCGTGCGGGTCTCGGCTTGTGGGCGGCGAGGCGCTCGCGGGCGTCCGTGTAGGCGTCCGCGTCGATCTCACCGGAGGCGAAGCGGCGGTCGAGGATCTCCTCCGGCGTCTCTCGTGGTGGCGGATCGTGGCCGAGGCCGTCGTCGCGACCGGTGGCGCGCTGGGTGAGCCGGACCACCGCCCATACGGCGAGGCCGATCAGCACGAACCACAGCAGGGGCATGAAGGCCATCCAGGCCCAGCCGCCGCCGTCCCAGTACATCACTGTGCTCACCTCCCCGGGAGGCTTCTCCTTCTACTGTCCTGCTTGACCGGGAGCAGGTGCCAGGGCCCTTCGGCCCTCGTGCCGAGCCGTCCGGCGAAATCGCGGTGGGGGGCGGCCACACCTGGAATGACATGTTCTAGTCAAAGGTTGACCAAATGTCGGAAGCTCCCTCCCTCAAGTGATCGGGTCTGCTGCGACAGCCGTATCACTGCCCGTTCGGGAGGTTCTGGTGTCAGCACCAACCCGTAAGAGACGGTGGCTCACGATCTGCGCGATCGCCGCGTCCGCCGGCCTCGTCGCGATACCCGCGAGCGCCGCGCCTGGCGGCAACAGCAGCCCCTTCGGAGCTCGTTCACTCGCCCGACTCGCCACCGAGCGCGAGCACTCGGTGGGTGCCGTCGCACCCCGGGTGAAGGCGGAGGACGACGACGGCAACGAGGCCGACGAGATAGCCGAGGGCGCGGACCAGTACGCCGAGGCCCGCACCTCTCCCGGGATCGTCGCGCCGGGCGCGTACGGCGCGGCCTGGCGCGGTCTGACCAGACTTCCCAGCACCGGCGGCAGTTGGCGGCACATCACCAAACTGCCGTACGACTCCGACGACCCGCGCTACCGCGACATCGACTCCAACTCCAGTGGCGGCTCCGGCAACGTCACCGGACGGATGGCCGCGATGGCGGCGGACGACGACGGCTACGTGTACGCGGGCAGCGCGGGCGGCGGAGTGTGGCGCTCGCGCACGGGCGGCGGGCACTGGCGGCCGATCAGCGACCGGCTGCCCTCCCAGTCCACGGGTGCTCTCGCCCTCGACGGAACCGGACGGCTGTGGCTGGCCACCGGCGAGGCGAACACCAACGCCGACGCGTACCTCGGCAGCGGCGTGTACGTGCTGTCCGACCCGCGCCACGGCACCTTCTCCACACGCAGCCGGGTCGGCGGTGACGAACTGGAGAGCACCACCATCCGCCAGCTCCGCTTCGGCGGCGGCAAGGTGTGGGCGGCGACCAGCGAAGGCGTGTGGAGTCACTCCACGAAGAAACTGAGCGGCGCCTGGAAGCTGGAGTTCGCCCCCAACCCCGACTATCTGCCGGGCGGTTCGAAGGCGACCGACGACGACGCCGCGTACAAGAACATCACCAACGACATAGCCGTCGACCCCAAGGACCCCTCCAAGGTGGTCCTCGCGGTCGGCTGGCGCAGCGGTGACGACTACAACGGCTTCTACACCAGGGCCGGTGGCAGCTGGCAGCGGATCACCAGCGGTTTCGGTGACCTGCCGACCGACGCGGACAACGTCGGCACGGTCACCTTCGCCCGCTCCGCCGACGGCTCGCGCTACTACGCCGTCGACCAGTCGCCCGAGCAGATGGCGTCCAACCCGGACAGCGGGCTGGAAGGCATCTACAGCGCCGCCTCGCCGTTCGGCCCCTGGACGAAGGTCGCCGACTACAAGCAGCTGGCCGCCGACGGCTCGGCGCTGACCACCGCCGGCTACATGCCGGGCGTGCAGGCCTGGTACAACCAGTTCCTCACCGTCGACCCGGCCGACCCCAAGCACATCTACGCCGGTCTGGAGGAGGTCTACGAGTCCAAGGACGGCGGCAGCACCTGGTCGACCGTGGGCCCGTACTGGAATTTCCCGTTCTCCTGCTGGAGCATCGACCCGGCCCGGCAGACCGGCAGTTGCAACCAGACGACGCACTCCGACCAGCACGGCGTCGCCATCGGCCGCTACCACGGCAAGAGCTACGTGTATGTCGGCAACGACGGCGGTGCCTACAAGCGCCCGGTCGACGGCGCCCAGGACACCTCCGGGCACGCCACCGACTGGACGTCCCTCAACGACGGCACCATCGACACCTTGCAGTACTACTCGGTGGGCATCGGCAAGGACCTGGACCACGGCGGTGTCTCCGTCACCGGCGGTCTCCAGGACAACGGGCAGTCCGTCCTGCGCGGCAACGACAAGGTGATGGGCTCCGACTTCGGCGGCGACGGCGGCGACACCCTCACCGACCCCGCCAACGGCTGTGACATCGCCCAGGAGTACGTGTACCTCGCCGTCCAGGTCACCCAGAACTGCGCCGTCAACGACGGCTCCTGGACCACCGACCCCGGCAAGGCCACGTCGTACAACGTCGCGCCGGCCGACAACGCCACCAGCGAGGCCCGCTTCATCGCCCCGCTCGCGGCGGACCTGGAGAACAGTTCGACCTGGATCGCGGGCGGTCGTCACATCTGGGTGCAGACCCAGGGCTACGCCATCCGCAGCGGCTCGGACTGGAAGAGCGTGTACGACCTCGGCGCCGGCCGCACCGCCACCGCCGTCGCCGCCTCGGGCGGCAAGGTCTACGCGGCCTGGTGCGGCCCCTGCAACAACCAGGGCTTCGCCCGCGGCATCTCCGTCGGCAACGCGGACGGCACCGGCTGGCACGACATCAACCTGCCGGCGGACGGGACCGTACCCAACCGCTACCTCAGCGGCTTCGCCGTCGACCCCGGCAACGCCGACCACGTGTACCTCGCGGTCAACGGCTTCTCCCGGCACTGGACCGAAGGACCCGGCGCGGGCGTCGGCCACGTCTTCGAGTCCAAGGACGGCGGCACCACCTGGAAGGACATCTCCGCGAACCTCCCCGACGTGCCCACCAACTCCGCGGTGGTCACGGCGAACGGCGGCCTCGCCCTCGCCACCGACCTCGGTGTCGTCTACCGCGCGCCGGACCGGACGAAGTGGCAGCGAGTCGGCTCCCTACCGGCCGTCGCCGTGCTGCAACTGAAGCTCAGCCCCGACGGCAGGACCTTGTACGCGGCCACGCACGGCCGCGGCATCTACACGATCAGGGTGCGCGACCGCGACTGACCTTCGGGTACGGGACCACGCTCACGTCGACCGTGAAGGCGGCGCGCGCCGCGCCCGCCACGTCCGGTTCCTTCGCCGGCGCGGTGACCCGGGCCGCACCGGCCCGGGTCACCGCGCAGCGCAGCCAGGCGTGGGCGGTGCCGTCCGCGTCCACCCGCCATCCGGACGCGAGTACGAAGACGGGCGCGGAGCTCCGCACGGCCGTCCACCGCTTGTCATCCGCCCGAGGCCGCAGGACCAGGGACAGCACGGTCCCGGGCCGCACGCACAGCCGCTGCTCGGGGGCGCCACCGGGGGCCGCGGTGACCTCCGCATGCCCGGCGACACAGCCGCCCGCCGAAGCGGAGGGTGGTCGGTGAGGTGTTCGCGGAGCGTGCGTACCTCGGCCTGGCCGGCGAGGCGTGGTGGCAGAGGCGGGTGGGCCCGGCCGGCTGGGGCTCGTGGCCAGGGCCGTGGACGGCCATGCGGGAGCGGACCCCCTTCGACGCCGAGTTCCTGCGCCGTCTGCCTCGACTGCGCCTGCTGGTGACCACCGGCATGCGCAACGCCTCCATCGACCTCGCGACGGCGGCGGCCCAGGGCGTGACCGTCTGCGGTACGGCGAGCAGTCCCACCCCGCCCGTCGAACTGACCTGGGCGCTCATCCTCGGCCTCGCCCGGCACGTCACGGCCGAGAACCGGGCCCTGCGCGAAGGCGGCCCCTGGCAGTCCACCGTCGGCCAGGACCTGCACGGCCGGACCCTGGGCCTGCTCGGACTCGGCAAGATCGGCACACGGGTCGCCCGCATCGCCACCGCCTTCGGTATGGAGGTCCTTGCCTGGAGCGAGAACCTCACTGCCGGGCGGGCGGCCGACGCCGGCGCACAACTCGTGGGCAGCAAGGAGGACTTGCTGCGCCGCAGCGACTTCGTGTCCGTCCACCTCGTGCTGTCCGGCCGGACCCGTGGCCTGCTCGGCGAGGCAGAACTGCGTGCCATGCGCTCGCACGCCTACCTGGTCAACACCTCCCGCGCCGCCATCGTCGACCGCGACGCACTCCTGCGCGCCCTGCGGGACGGCTGGATCGCCGGGGCGGGGCTCGACGTCTTCGAGACCGAGCCGCTCCCCGCCGACGACCCCCTCCGCTCCCTGCCGAACGTGCTCGCCACCCCGCACCTCGGCTACGTCAGCGAGCAGAACTACCGCACCTTCTACACGGAAGCGGTGGAGGACATCACCGCCTTCCTCGCCGGTACCCCCGTCCGACCGCTGACGGGCGGCTGAGCTCCGGTACTCGACGCGGCGACCGCCCCCAGCCTGCGCGCCACGATGCCCGGCGGTGTGGCAGATGGCGGCAGTGGGTTACTCGGGGTGTGTCGGTGGCCGGTGGCGAGGTGACGCGGAGGCGGACGTGACAGTGACTCGGCTCGGACTGGTCGTGCACGGTGGGCGCGCGGAAGCCGCGGAGGCCGCCCGTGCCGTACGGGAGTGGTGTGCCGAGCACGCCGTGCCGTGCGCGGACATCGACGTGTGGCGGGACGGGGTGCGGCGCGGCGCGGGGGAGGAGGTGGAGGCCGCCGGTGATCCCGACCTCATCGTCACGCTGGGAGGCGACGGTACCTTCCTGCGCGGCGCACGGCTGGCCGCCGAGCACGACGCCCTGGTCCTCGGCGTCGACCTGGGACGGGTGGGGTTCCTGACGGAGGTGCCCGTCGCCGAGGTGCGCGCGGCACTGGACGCCGTACGGGACGATCAGGTGACGGTCGAGCACCGTCTGCTGCTGACCATGCGCGCCTCGTGCGTGCTGCGGGTCCCGTCCGAGATGGAAGCGCTGCTGCGGTACGGCCGCGGGCCGCTCCTGCCGCCTCCCCGGGTGCGCACCGACTGCGAGATCGGCGACGAGTGGGGCGTCCCGCTGAACGTCTTCGCGCTGAACGACATCGTCCTGGAGAAGCTGTCGAGGGACCGCCAAGTGTCGGTCGGGGTCTATGTCGCGGGCCGGCTGCTGGCGTCCTACTCCGCCGACGCCCTGATGGTGGCCACCCCGACCGGCTCGACCGCCTACAGCTTCGCCGCCGGCGGCCCCGTCGTCTCGCCGCGCGCCGAGGCGCTGGTCTTCACGCCGGTCGCCCCGCACATGGCGTTCAACCGGTCGGTCGTGACCGCCCCGGACGAGCCCGTGGGGCTGCGCGTGCTCGAACGGTCGGGCCAGGCCGCGGTCAGCGTCGACGGCCAGCTGCGCGGCGTGCTCGACCCGGGCGACTGGATCGGCGTGTACGCGGCACCGCGCCGGCTGCGGGCGGTCCGGCTGGGGCCGATGGACTTCTACGGCCGTCTGCGCGAGCGGATGAACCTGACCGACGCCCCGGCGGCGGTGGCCGACGGAACCGCCGCGCCGCTGTGGTCGGTGACCACCCCGCCGCCCGGAGACCTCGCCCACCTCACGCTGCTCAGGGAGCCCTGACGACCTACTGTTGATGGCAGCGGACTCGGTACGGACCGGGGAGGCGAGGTGACGGCCGGTATCGCCGGGCGCGGTAGTCGCGCTGAAGGACTGGTGTCCGTACGCCTGCGACTGCTGGAAACCGCGGCCGGAGACCAGCCGGACAGCGTTGCCCTTCCGCTCGCGCTCCAGCAGGCGACCGCCGGCCTGCACGGCCTGGGCGGCCTGCTGCACCACCGCGACCCCCGGGACACCGGCACGCTGCGCCTCGCGGCGCTCAGCGGCCTGCCGCTCGGGACCGCCGGAGGATGGGCCCGGATCCGGCAGGACGCGGACGCGCCGCCCGCCCGGGCCGTACGCGGCGGCGCGTACGTCTGGCTGGGCGAGGACGTCCTGGGCGTCGGGGCCGCGGGCGTCGTCTCGGTTCCGCTGCCGGGCGACGCCGCCCCCGACGGTGCGCTCACGGTGCTGACCGCGGAGCCCGGCGAGCCGGACCCGGCGCGGCGCCTCCTCCTGCACGCGGTGGCGGCATGGGCGTCCGGGCGCCTGCACGCCGGCCCCGCCCTCGGCATCACCGGCACCGGAGCCGGGACGGACTCCGTGGTGCGCGCGCTCGACACGATGGCGGACGGCTTCCTCACCGTCGACGGCGACTGGCGGATCACCTTCCTCAACCGGGCGGCCGAGCGCCTCCTCGGCGTGGGCGGGGCGGCGCTCGGCAGCACCCTGTGGGACGTCCCGGCCGGTCATACCCCGGGCCTGGAGGGCCAGTGCCGCAGGGCGTCCGCCGAGCGGGCGCCGCTGACCTTCGATCTGCGCCGGCAGGGGGACCAGCGAGTGAGCCGGGTACGCCTGGTGCCGCTGCCCGAGAGCGGACTGGCGATCTTCTTCGCCGACGTCACGCAGCAGCGGACCGACGAGGCCGACGAGGCCGGGGAGACGGCCGGCGAAAGCGGCGCGGCGGAGCGCACCGCCCGCATGGACGAGCTGACCGTCGCGCTCACCGAGGCCGTCACGTCCCGGGACGTGGTCCGTACCGTCGCCGAGCACGTCCTGCCCCCGTTCGGCGCCGACGGCCTCGTGGTCGAGGCACTGGAGGGCGGCCGGGTGCGCGTGGTCGACTCCGTCGGATACGGACCGGACTTCCTGAACCTGATCGACGACATTCCGCTGGGCGACAACACGGTGGTCTCCGACGCGCTGCGCACCCGCACACCCATGTTCGTGGAGTCCAAGGCCCAGTTCCGCAGGCAGTACGGGGACCTGGGAGGTGTGACCCTCAAGTCGACCAAGAACGCGTGGGCGTTCCTCCCGCTCATCGCGTCGGGTCGCCCGATCGGCTGCTGCGTCATGTCGTTCGCCCGTCCGCGCTCCTTCAGCCAGGAGGAGCGCACCCTGCTCACCGCGGTCAGCGGCCTGGTCGCCCAGGCGCTGGAACGCGCGCGCCTCTACGACGTGGAGCACACCCGGGCCCAGGGACTCCAGCGTGGCCTGCTCCCCAAGTCACTGCCCTCCCCGCCGGCCGTCTCCGCCGCCGCCCGCTATCTGCCCGCGGGCCGGGGCGACGAGGTGGGCGGGGACTGGTACGACCTGATCCCGCTCTCCGCCGACCGTGTCGCCCTGGTGATCGGCGACGTCATGGGGCACGGCATCGCCGAGGCCGCGACCATGGGCCGGCTGCGTACGGCCGTCCGCACGCTCGTCGACCTGGAACTGGAGCCGGACGAACTGCTCGGACACCTCAACGAGATCGTCGGCGAGCTGGGGGACGACTACTACGCCACCTTCTCGTACGCCGTCTACGACCCGGTCGCCCGGACCTGTGCGCTGGCCCTGGCCGGGCATCCGCCACCGGTCGTCGTCCACCCGGACGGCACGGTCCGCCGCCCCGAGGTGTCCGTCAACCCACCGCTCGGCGCCGCCGACCCGCCCTTCGACGTACACGAGATGGACCTGCCCGAGGAGAGCCTGCTGGTGTTCTGCACCGACGGTCTCGTGGACGCGGCCGGCCGGGACATCGACGAGGGCCTCGCCCAGCTCCGGCGGACTCTGGAGGAGGCCGTCGCACGGACCTCGTACTTCCCCGACGGGCGGTCGGACGAGCGCACGGACCGGCTCGACGCCCTGTGCGACCACCTCGTGGCGACCCTGCTGCCCGACCGCGAGCAGACCAGTGACGACGCGGCCCTGCTGATCGCGCACACCCGCGCCACGCCTCCCGCCGACGTCGCCTCGTGCAGCCTGCCGGAAGACCCCAGGGCGGCCGGACAGGCCCGCGAGTTCGTCCGCCACCGGCTGGCCGCATGGGGCCTCCAAGAGCTGGAGATGACCACCGAGTTGCTGGTCAGCGAGCTGGTCGGCAACGTCGTCCGGCACGCCAGGGGACCCGTCCGGCTGCGTCTGCTGCGCAGCCGGTCGCTGATCTGCGAGGTGTACGACGGCAGCCTCACCACCCCGCGCATCCGGCGCGCCGGCTACACGGACGAGGGCGGCCGGGGCCTGCACCTGGTCGCCGCCCTGTCACGGCGCTGGGGCACACGCTTCCTCGGTGACGGCAAGTGCATCTGGACCGAGCAGGACCTCCCTCACCAGGGGAGGGTGCCTTAGACACGGTGCGGGGGTCAGCCCATGGGCGTGGCGCGGATGGCGGCGATGTCGAACTGGAGACGTACCTTCTCGCTCACCATGGCGCCCCCCTCGGCGAGCCGGGCGTTGTACGTCAGGCCCCAGTCGGAGCGGTCGATGGTGGTGGTGCCGTCGAATCCGACCCGCTCATAGCCGAAGGGGTCGGTGACGTGGCCTATGTAGGTGAGTTCCAGGACGCAGGGACGGGTGACGTCCTTGATGGTGAGATCTCCGGCCATGCGGTAGACGTCGGAGCTCGCGAGTTGCACGGCCGTACTGGCGAAACGCATCCGGGGATAAGCCGCGGAGTCCAGGAAGTCACGGCCGGCCAGGTGGGCGTCACGCTGTTCCACTCCGGTGTCGACGCTCGCGGTGGACAACGTGATCTCCGCCCGCGAACGAGCGGGATTACGGCCGTCGAAGTAGAGCCGGCTCTGGTACTCGGTGAATGCCCCGCGCACCGTGGTCACCATGGCATGCCGGACGGAGAAGCCGATCCTGCTGTGCGCCGGGTCGATCATCCACTCTCCGGTCAGCGCCGCCAGGGCGGGATCGGAGCCGTCGCCAGAGGCAAAGTTCGGCTGCTCTGCGGTGAGTTGAGCGGTCGTGTGGGACGCCGAGCGGCGGAGCGACGCACCGCGGTGGAACAGGTTCATGTTTTACGTAGGTACTGCACGACGGATTTCGCCGCAACCCTTCTCCGTGAATCGCGGTGGCGCGAATCAGTACCGACACGCTTATACGCCATCACTTCACGCCCGGTGACTACGACATCCACACATGCTCGCCACGGAATCGTCAACGAGCGGGCGGTGTGGATTTCCCGCATTTCGCCGGTGACGCCTTTTCAGGTGCCTATGTCGCCTTCTGCGCGGCGAGAGCGAGTTTGCGGTGGGTGCGGACCATCATGGCGCGGGCCATGAAGGGGTGAACCCTTTTCACCACGCCCCAGTAGAGCCTGGACCGCCATGCGCTGGTCTTCACCGAACTGCAGAGGGTGACGTATCTGTCGTCGACGACGATCGAGGCCCAGGCATCGAGGCCGGCCGTGCTCACGTTCATGAGGGCCTCGCCGTCCTGCCGCGCCGAGATGGGGAAGGCGTCGCGCAGGATGCCCGTCCAGGCCGCCGGATCGCGCGGCATTCCGGGCCGCAGCTCCATGGCGTACGCGTCCTGGTAGTCGGGCCGGTCGACGGCTGTCCTGATCAGCCGGGCGGCTTCGGGAAAACCCACCGCTACGGGCTTGTCCTTGAGCATCGCGTACCTCCATACGCTGGCGTATGGAAAACCATACGGTAGCGTATGGACATGGTGCAACGGCAACAGACCAGGAAGGCCAGGCTCACCGCCCGCGACTGGGCGGACGCCGCGCTCGCCGCCATCGGAGAAGGCGGCGGCCTCGCGGCGGTGGCGGTCGAGCCGCTCGCCGCCCGTCTCGGTGCCACGAAGGGCAGCTTCTACTGGCACTTCGGCAACCGCGAGGCACTGATCGAGGCGGCGCTCGCCCGCTGGGTCGAGGCGGACACCGAGGAGATCATCGCGTCGGTCGAGACCGAGCCGGACCCGGAGAAGCGGCTGCGCAGACTGTTCACCGAGGTCACCAAGCCGGCCGCCGCCGATCCGCTCGAGGTCTCGCTGCTCGCCAGCACCGACCACCCGCAGGTCGCCGCCGCGCTGCGGCAGGTCACGGAGCGCCGGATCGGCTACCTGGCAGGGCTCTTCGCCGAGCTCGGCTTCGCCGAGGAGGAGTCCCGGCGGCGCGCGCTGATGGCGTACAGCTTCTATCTGGGCCACACGCAGCTCGGCCATGCCGTGCCGTCCGCGCTGCCCGCGCGCGAGGCGTTCCCGGCGTACCTGGAGGCGACCATGGACGCCCTGCTCCGGCGTGCGTAGCCACGGTCACGCCGCGTTGCTCTCCGGTGCGAGCAGGCCCAGTTCGACCGCGTGCACACCGGCCTGGAAGCGGGACACCGCGCCCAGCTCCTGCATCAGCTCGGCGACATGGCGGCGATACGTGCGCACCGACAGCCCGAGGCTCTGCGCCGCGACCTCGCCGGTGCGTCCCGCGGTGAGACAGCCGAGCACCTGCCGGGCGATCGCGGTCCGGCCACGCGCGGAGACCCTGCGGTAGCTCTGCGCGGGAGTCGCACGGGACCACGCGCCCGTGCACAGGGTGTCCAGCGCCCGCAGCACCATCGGGACACGGATGGTCACCGCCTGCGAGCCCGCCCCCGCGAACCCGGCCCGCATCAGTGCCATCGAAGTCGGCGCCATCCGGCAGGTGTTCGGGGACACCCCACCGCGCACGGTGTCGGTGAAGTCGATGCTCGGGCACAGCATGGGCGCCGCCAGCGCGCTCGGCGCGATCGGCTGCGCGCTCGCCATCGACAACCGCTTCGTACCGCCCACCATCAACCACGTCACCACCGACCCGGAATGCACCGTCGACTGCGTGCCGAACCGGGCGGTCGAGGCCGACCTGAGGGTCGTGCAGAACAACGGGCTCGCCTTCGGCGGCAACAACGCGGTGCTGCTGCTGGGCCGTTACGACGACCGGCCCACCCCGTACACACGAAGGAGGACGCGCTGTGCTGAGTCAGGCCATCACCGGCATCGGCGCCATCGCGAGCACGGGCGGGGGAGTCGACGACCTCTTCGAGAACCTGTGCGCAGGCGTCACCGGTCACGCCCCGCTGCGCGGCTTCGACCGGGCCAACTTCCGTGCCCGGTACGCCTACGAGGTCGACGACCGGCCGGCCGAGGGCACCGACGTCCCGGCCCGCACCACCGCCCTGCTGCTCGACGCGGTCGGCCAGGCGGCCAAGGACGCCGGCCTCGGAGAGGACCTGGGCGGCATCCCCGTGCTCGTCGGCACGGGACTGCGCGAACTGCGCTCCCTGGAGCTGTGGTGGCGCGGCGACGCCGAACTGGTCTGGCCGCAGGACTCCAACGCCAGTTGGGAGGTCGCGCACCTCGCCTACCCGGTCGCCGACCGCCTCGGCCACGGCCGCCCCTTCATCGACGCGGTCTACCGAGCCCGCTGGGAAGGGGGCAGGGACATCTCCGACCCCGCCGTCGTGGCCGCGTCGCCGCCGGCCTCGGCCTCGACCCCGGACCCGTCGCGGGCGCGGCCGACGACCCGGCCGTACGCGCCGAAGGGCTCGCCTCCATCGAACTCCTCCACCGCGTCGGCGTCTTCGGCGTCCCCTACTTCATCGACCTTCATCGACGGCTTCGACAAGTACTGGGGCGTCGACCGCCTCCCCGCCTTCGTGGCCCGCGTCCGCGCCCGCCACCTGCCCCCGGAACCGCTCACGGCCGCCACCGTCGACCAGGGGCATGCGGGGGGCTGCGGCTGACGGAGTCCCGCGACGGCCAAGAAAGCCCCAAGCGGGGGCCATGCACAGGCAACCTCCGGGCACGCTGACGCCTCCTACGAGTCGGCACACGCAGCCGGAGCGACCCGGCACCCCCGTAAGGAGCGTCTGTTGGCCCGTCAGCTGTCCCGTCGCAGATTCATGGTCTACTCCCTCGCGGCGTCCACCCTGACCGTCGCGGCCCCCCTCGGCTGTGACGCGTCCCCCGCGGAAGGCGCGGAGGCCGCCGGTGAGCGGTCCGACGTCCTGGTGACCGGCACCGACGAGGAGATGCTGGTTCTCGAGGTCACGGCGGCGAACAAGGTCGTCGTACGGCTGCCGCGCGTCGAGGTCGGCCAGGGTGTCACCACCGCGGTCGCCATGATGATCGCCGAGGAGCTGGACGCCCGGCTCGCCGATGTCGACATCCCGCTCGCCGAGGCCCGCGCCAAGGGCAACCAGTACACCGGCGGCTCCAGTTCGGTCCGTTCGCTGTACGACCCGGCCCGTGCGCTGGCGGCCCTGGCGCGCGCCAAGCTGGTGACCGCCGCGGCCAGGCGCTGGCGGCTCCCCGCGTGGTCCCTGCGCACCCGGGACACGCGGGTGATCGCGCCGGACGGGCGTTCGGCGACCTTCGGATCACTGACCGAGAGCGCCGCCGGGGTCCGCCGGCCGGCCGTGTCGAGCAAGCCCAAGCCGGCCTCCCGGCACCGGGTGATCGGCCGGCCGACGAACCGGATCGACGCCCGGGACATCGTCACCGGAAAGGCCAAGTACACCGGAGACCTCACGGTGGCCGGAGCGCAGCCGACCGTGGTGGCCCGGCCGCCCACGCTCGGCGGCAAGGTCGTGTCCGTCGACGACCGGGCCGCGCGTCGGATGCCGGGGGTCCACGCCGTCGTCCGGATCGCCGGCGGGGTCGCCGTGGTGGCCGAGTCCTTCCACCACGCCTTCAAGGCCAGGGACGCCCTGCACATCACCTGGGCCCCGGGCCCCCTCGCCTCGCTGTCCGACGCCGCGATCCGCTCACGGCTGCGGGCGGCGGTGCCGCGCATGGGCACC
Organism: Streptomyces sp. NPDC020299; assembly: GCF_044387825.1. Classification (NCBI taxonomy): domain Bacteria; kingdom Bacillati; phylum Actinomycetota; class Actinomycetes; order Kitasatosporales; family Streptomycetaceae; genus Streptomyces; species Streptomyces sp. NPDC020299. The sequence goes on along the minus strand of NZ_JBIRWL010000001.1, from coordinate 365,553 downwards.
CCGCCGCGTGGATCGGCGCAGGTGGAGGGCGAGTTCGAGTTCGCCTTCGTCAGCCATGCGCCGATGGAGGTACTGACCGCGGTGGCGGACGTGCGTGCCGGGCACGCCGAGATCTGGTTCTCCTCCCAGACACCGATGGACGCGCGGGACAGCATCGCCTCGGCGGTCGGGCTGCCCGCGTCGAAGGTACGGGTCCATGTCATCCGGGGCGGCGGTTCGTTCGGCCGGCGGCTGAACTACGACGCCGCGATCGAGGCGGCCCTCATCTCGAAAGCGGCGCGCCGGCCCGTGAAGCTGATGTGGAGCCGCGCCGACGACACCCGGCACGGCAGGATGCGCCCGGCCGACCACCACCGGATCCGGGTCAGCCTCGCCGGGGGCAGGGTGGTGGCCTTCACCCATGTCACGGCCTCGGTGAGCGAGTCGTCCGAGGGGCTGTCCGCCAAGGGCGGGCTCGTCCGGGCCGGGGCGCGTGCCGCCGGTCCGCTGCCCAGCGAGAGCGGCCTGTACAACTTGGGCCGGGTCTCCGGGGACTCGGGCTCGGTCGACCTGGCGATGCCGCTGGGCGCCTGGCGGTCGGTGGACTCCGGGACGATGCGCGCCGCGGAGGAGATCATGGTCGACGAGGCCGCCGCGAGGCTGGGCCAGGACCCGGTCGCCTTCCGGCGCACCACGCTCCGGAACAAGGCCGTCAAGGCCGTGCTCGAGAAGGTCGCGGCGGCCGGGGACTGGGGCCGGACCATGCCGGCCGGTCAGGCGCAGGGCGTCGCCGTCCACGAGGAGTACGGCTCGTGCGTCGCCTGCCTGGCCGAGATCGACGCGGGCGACCCGAAGAACCCCCGGGTGACCAAGGTGGTGATGGCGGCCGACGTCGGAACGGCCGTCAACCCGCGGGGACTTCAGGCCCAGCTGATGGGCACCGCGGTCGACGGCATCTCCACCGTCCTCCAGGCAGGCCTCCACATCGACCGGGGCGCCGTCCGCGAGAGCAGCTACGCCGACTTCCACTACGCGCGCCAACGGCACGCGCCACTGCACTTCGAGGCGCACATCATGCCCTCGCGCCGGGAGCCGGGCGGGGCGGGTGAGCTCGGTGTGCCGGCCGCGGCCGGTGCCGTCGCCAACGCCTTCGCCCGGGCCACCGGTACCAAGCCCCGCCGCTTCCCCCTCACCTTCTGACTCACCTTCCGACTCGCCTTCTGAAAGAGTGCCGATGCCGTCCTACTCCTTCGTCCTCAACGGCAAGCCGGTCACCGTCGAGGCCCCGGCCGACATGCCGCTGCTGTGGGTCCTGCGGGACCTGCTGCACGTCACCGGACCCAAGTACGGCTGCGGTGTGGGCGTCTGCCGTGCCTGTACCAGTCACCTCGACGGCGCGGAGGTCCAGCCCTGCGTCGTGCCGGTCGCCGACTGCGCGGACCGCGAGGTCACCACGATCGAGGGCCTGGCCGACGGTGACACCCTGCACCCCGTGCAGCAGGCCTGGCTCGACTGCGACGTCGCCCAGTGCGGCTTCTGCCAGCCGGGCCAGATCATGGCGGCGGCGGCCCTGCTGAAGAAGACCGCCCACCCGAGCGACGCCGACATCGACCGGATCGAGAACGTGTGCCGCTGCGGTACGTACTCCAGGATCCGCGAAGCGATCAAGAAAGCGGCGGCGAACGGGTGACGGGCGTGGGCCATAGCCCGGGAGTTTCGTAACGCCCCCGGTTCATGGGTCGTCCGACCGATCCCGCGGAGCGTCGCACGCGTCATCGTCTCAGCATGACTGACACCCCCCACCACAACCGGCGATCCGTCATCGCCACCCTGGGCGGCGCGACCCTCGGCGTGGCCGGCCTCGGGCTCACGGCCGCGCAGGCGACCGCGGCCACCGACCGGAACACCGCCACGCGGACGCCGGCCCGGTCGGCGGCCGCCTGCGTGCTCACGCCGGAGCAGACCGAAGGGCCGTACTACCTTGACCTGGAGACGGTCCGCGAGGACATCACCGAGGGCAGGGCCGGCGTACCACTGACGCTGCGCGTCACGGTGGTCCACAGCACGACCTGCGCCCCGCTGCCCGGCACCGCGGTAGACATCTGGCACTGCGACGCCCTCGGGGTCTACTCCGGCTACGTCGCGGGCGGTTCCACCCCGGACACGACCTTCCTGCGCGGCGTCCAGCTGACCGACTCCGCCGGCGTCGCGGAGTTCACCACCATCTACCCCGGCTGGTACGTGGGCCGGGCCCTCCACATCCACGTCAAGACGCACGCCGGCGGCACGGTGTCGAACGGGACGTACCACGGAGGGCACGTCTCCCACACCGGCCAGCTCTACTTCCCGGAGACGTACAACACCAGGATCGCCGCCCGGGCTCCCTACCGGAACAACACCGCCACCCGCACGCTCAACGCCAGGGACGGCATCTACCGCAACGGCGGGTCCTCGACCCTGCTGACCGTCACCCCGGCGGGCAGCGACCTGGGCAAGGGAGTGACCGGCGCCGTCGTCCTGGGCGTCGATCCCGCCGCCACGCCCTGACCGCGCGCCGGAGCGGAAGGTGAGGGTTTCGTTCCGGGCACGCGCGGCCAGGAACCGGGGATGAGCCGGAGTCGGACGTGCGAGTCGTGCGGTGCGGCGCTGACGGGGAGACCGCACGGCGGCCGGCCGGCTCGCTACTGCTCCAACGCCTGCCGGCAACGGGCGTTCAGACAGCGGTCGGCCGGCCCGGATCCGGGCGTCCGGGGTCTCGTCCCGCCCCGGGCGCTCGACTCCTTCGTGGGCCGACGACAGGAGCTGGCGCGGCTGCGCACCCTGCTCAGGACGTCGCGCCTGCTCACCCTGACCGGTACCGGAGGCGTCGGCAAGACGCGGCTGGCGCTGGAGCTGGCCAGGGGCCTGTCCGGCCGCGGCACCCGGGTGGACCTGGTGGAACTCGACTCGCTGCACGACGGAGCGCTGCTCGCGCAGTCCGTGGCCGCCGCCCTGGCCGTCGGCGAGCAGGCCGGCCGGTCCGGCGTGGATGTCCTCGTCGGCGCGATCGGCGACGCCTCGCGGCTGCTGATCCTCGACAACTGCGAACACCTGGCCGAGCCGTGCGCGCGACTGGCAGCGGCCCTGCTGCGGCACGGCCCTCGGCTGCGGATCCTGGCCACCAGCCGGGAGGCCCTCCGGGTCCCCGGGGAGACCGTCTTCAGGGTCGGTGAGCTGTCCCTCCCGCCGGCCGGCGACGAGGACGACCCGGCCGTCCTCCTGCGGGCGGACGCCGTCCGGCTGTTCACGGAGCGCGCCGCCGGCCGGGCACCCGGATTCACCCTGCACCGCGGCAACGGCAGGACCGTCGCCGAGATATGCCGCCGCCTGGACGGGCTGACGCTCGCCGTCGAACTCGCGGCCGGACGCGTCGGCACCCTCCCGCTGGGGGACATCCTGACCGGCCTGGACGAGCAGTTGTCCCAGCTGTCATTCCTCACAGACGGAAGCAGGACCGGGCCACGGCGGCACAGCGGGCTGGCCGCCGCCATCGACTGGAGCCATCGGCTGCTCGATCCGGCGGAACAGGCCGTCTTCCGGCGTCTCGCGGTCCTCGTCGGCGGGTTCGGGACGGACGCGGCGCGGACCGTCTGCGCCGGAACCGGCATCGCACAGCGGCAGGTCCTCCGCCTCCTGTGCGCCCTCGAGGCCAAGTCGCTGCTCGCCCGGCTGCCGGGGGACGCCGAGCCCGCACGGTTCAGACAGCCGGCGGTCATCCGGGCCTACGCGATGGAGTGCCTGGTCGCGTCCGGCGAACTGCACACCACCCGGCGGCGGGCCCGCGAGTGGCTCACCGGGCTGGCCGACCGGGCCGGCGAGGAGGTGTTCGCCGACCAGGCCGACGGCCCGCTCGTCGCGGAGCGCGACAACCTCGCGGCGGCCCTGTCCACCGTCGGCGACGACGACACCGCCCCGCCCGCACGGCTGATACTCGAACTGGCCCGTGTGCACTATCAGCAGGAACAGCCCTCGGCCGCCCGCACGCTGCTGACCGGGCTGCTGGGCACCGCCGACGGCCGGGCACTCGGCGGTACCGTCCCCGCGCTGGCCGCGCGTGTGGCCTGCCAGCAGGCCGAGCTGTGCCGGGCACTGCTCCTGGGGGAGCGAGCGGTGGCCGCGGAGCGTGCACGCGACCACCCCGCCGGCCTCGCCAACGCCCTGGACGCGCGCGCCGCGGCACGGCTGTGCCGGGGTGAGCCCGAGGCGGCCGTCACGGATCTGCGGGAGTGCCTGGACGTCCTCGCCGCGCTCGGCAGACCGCAGGACACCGCGTGGTGCACCCATCATCTGGCCTGGGCCCTCCTCCAGACGGGCCGGGAGGCCGAGGCCGACGCGCTGATGTCCCGCTGCCTGCCGCTGATCAGGGCATACGCGCCCTGGCGCCGGGCCGCGGCGGCGCTGCACACCGCGGGTGCCGTGCGGCTGGCGCTGGGGCGGCTCCAGAGCGCCGAGGCACTGTTCGCCGAAGTGCTGCGGATCGTCCCCGAAGCGGGTTTCCACGCGCTCTACCCCGTCGAGGGCCTGGCCCTGGTGGCCGCCGAGAGCGGCGACCCGCAGCGGGCACTGCGCCTGTACGAGGCGAGCGCGCAGGCCCGCCGCCGGCTGGACACCGAGCCGGAGGACCCGTGGCGGCGGCAGGTGGAGCGGACTGCGGACCGGGCGCGTGCCCGGCTGTCGGCGACCGCCCGGGACGCCGCCGTCAGCGTCGGCCGCCGGCTGCGCGGGGACCGGCTGGTCGCGTACGCCCTGCGCACACCCGGCGGAGGCCGGCCCGCCACGAGGGACACCGCGGGAGCCGCCGACGGCCAGTACCCGCTCACCGCCCGGGAGTTCATGGTGGCCGAACTCGTCGCCGAGGGGCTGACCAACGGGCTGATCGGGGAGCGGCTCGGTCTTTCCGCCCGTACCGTGGCCACGCACTTGGACAAGGTCCGCGACAAGCTGGGCATGCGGTCGCGCACCCAGATCGCCCTGTGGGTCGTGGGACGGGCCGGGAACCGGCCGGTGGCCGGCCCGGGTGGACGGTGACCTTCAGCGTCGCAGCGCCTCGAACGCCTGCCGGGCGCTGATCCCGATCGCGAGGTCGATGTCCGGGGCAAGGCCGGCCCGGCGGTCGGAGCGGGTGAGCGCGGCCATCGCCACGCGGTCGCCGGACTCGGCCTCCACCACGCCGATCTCGTGCCGCAGATGGAGGAACGTGCCGGTCTTGCCGCTGACCCGGAGGGTGTCCGCGCGCAGTTCGCTCGCCAGCCGGTGGGTGAAGACCTGAAGCCCCATCAGCCGGCGCAGTTCCGCGGTCGCGCCGGCCCGGGCGATCTCGTCGCGCCACACGCGCTGCAGCAGGGTGACGAGTGACGCGGCGGTGCCGAGGTTGGCATGGGCGGGGTCCAGCGTCTCGATGGTGTGCCGCCCCGAGCGGTCGTCGCGGATGGCCAGTTCCAGGGCGAGCGAGAAGTCGTTGCCCGCGGCGCCCGCGGCGCACTGGTACATGTGGTCGAGCCGGTGCCGCACCCGTATGCCGGAACAACCCCACGCGGCCAGGCGGGCATCGACGTCCGCCACCGGGACGAGGTCGAGCAACGCGTCGGCGGCGGCGTTGTCGCTGACCGCGAGCATGAGGAGGACCAGGTCGCCGACGGCCACGGTGGCCGGGTGCCGGAAGGCCGCGAGTCCGGTGGGTCCGACGCTGCCGGTGGCCGGGTCGACGGTCACCGGCCGTGCGGCGTCGAGTTCTCCGGCCGCGATCCGGTCCAGCACGACCAGCGCGAGCGGGACCTTGACCACCGAGGCGAGCGGCACCGGTTCGTCGGCGTCGAAGCCGAGTTGCTCGCCGGTGTCGACGTTGCGGGCGAGGAACGAACCGCGGACGCCGAGTTCCGCCCAGTCGGCGGCGATCGCCTCCGCGACGTCGAGGAGGGCGGCGGCGCCGGCCGTACAGGCGGGGCGGCGGACCGGTCCGGCGCTCATCCGCGCGCCGCCAGACGTGAGGAGGCCTCCGCGGCCTCGTACGCGGCGGCCGTTCCGGCAGGCGCGGCACCGACGGCGGCCGCCAGCAGCGCTACCAGCCAGCCCGGCATGGTCGCCGCACCCTGACGCCCCGCCACACCCGGTTCGTACCCCCGGTGCAGCGCGGCGTCCCCCAACGGCGCCCAGCTCGCGCCGTGCCGCCGCGCGAACGGCTCCGCGCACAGCAGCGTCACCCGCCCGGCGAGGGTCTCGGCGAGCGCGGTCGCCGTCGGCCCGGCCGGACGCACCACGTCCTCCGGCAGGCCGGCACGAGCGGCCGCACGCCGCAACCGGTCCTGTGCGTAAGGGACTTGGTCCTCGGCCAGGCTCAGTACCGGCACCGCAGCCCGAGGCCCGCCCCGCGCGCCGTGGCCACGCCGCGGCCGCAGCTCATCCAGATGGACCGGGCGCGGTCGCGGGCGCGGGCCGGGACGCCGCTCGTCCGGAGCGTCCGGGGCGTGTAGGGCGTCCGGGGCGTCCGGCGGCGGCGCGGAGGCCAGGCCGAGCGGCACGCGGAGGGCGGCGTTCTCCGGAGGAACCCGCAGCAGCGCATACGTCAGCGAGCCGGCGGACAGGCCCGACACGCGCTCCTCAGGCGGCAGTTCGTGCACGCCGAGCCGAACGCCGTTCTCCGTACCGGCTCGGATGACCCGTGCCAGCGCCGCCGGGCCGCAGTCCGCGGGCACGCCGACGGCCCGTACCGCCGCCTGCCGGGCCGAGCCCGCGACATGCCGCAACCGCTGGGCCCGGTCCAGCACGTCCTGGGCGTACGGCAGGAGGAGCCGGCCGAACTCGGTGACCGTGACCTGCCGCCGCGAACGGTCGAAGAGCAGACCGCCGAAGTGTTCCTCCAGCGTCTTGACGCGCCGGCTGAGAAGCGGCTGCGCGATCCCGAGCCGGTCGGCGGCACGCGAGAAGCTCGCCTCGTCCACGGCCGTGACGTACGCCTCGAGGTGTGCCAGCAGATCCACCCAGCCTTCATATCAATAGGTTATGGATGGTGCACAGATGACTCTTGGACATGGACGGTGCGCGGCTGTTTCGCTGTCCGCATGACCACCGCCACCCCTTTTCCGCGACGCGGCCTGCTCAAGGCCGGCCTCGCCGTGTCCACCGCCGCACTCACCGCCGCCGCGTCGGCGCCCACCGCGTCGGCCGCATCGGAACCCCAACGGGGAGATGTGGAAGGTGAGTTGCGTGATCTCGAGCAGCAGTACGCCGCACGTCTCGGTGTGTACGCCCGCAACCTCCGCACCGGTCAGGTCGTGGTCCACCGGGCGCGGGAGCGGTTCGCCCTGTGCTCGACGTTCAAGGCGTTCGCCGCGGCGGCGGTCCTCCGCGATCACGGTCACTGCGCGCCGCTGGACAAGGTGATCCACTACCCGCCGACGGACGTGGTGCTGCCGAACTGCCCGATCACCGAGGACCACGTCGACACCGGTATGACGGTGGGCGACCTGTGCGCGGCCGCGATCCAGTACAGCGACAACGCGGCGGGCAATCTCCTGCTGCGCCAGATCGGCGGGCCGGACGGACTCACCCGGTTCTTCCGGTCGATCGGCGACCCGGTCAGCCGGCTCGACCGCTGGGAGACCGACCTGAACTCCGCCGTCCCCGGCGACCCGCGCGACACCACCACGCCGGAGGCGGTCGGCGGCAGCTTCACGCGGCTGACGCTGGGCCGGTCCCTGGCGGACGCCGACCGCGAGCAGCTCGTCAGCTGGCTGAAGGGCAACACCACCAGCGGCGAACGGTTCCGCCGCGGCCTGCCGCAGGACTGGGTCGTCGCCGACAAGACCGGCACCGGTGACTACGCGACCGGCAACGACCTCGGCGTCGCCTGGACCACCAAGGGGGCACCGGTCGTGCTGGCCGTGCTGTCGTCGAAGACCACCCGGGACGCGGCGGTGGACAACGGGCTCATCTCCGACACGGCACGCGTGCTCGCACGCACCCTCGCCCCGGGGGAGTGAGACCGGAGAGCACCGCGGCGGCCGGAGCCCGGGGCTCCGGCCGCCGTGTCCGTAGGCGCTGTCACTTCTCGTCGAACACGGCCTTGCTGACCTCGGCCGGGTTCTGGAACTCCTTCTTCCCGAGGTGGGAGATGCGCTCCGTGATCTCCCTCGGAGCGTGGTTCTTCTCCGCGGCCTTCCGGAGCTGTTCGCGGTCAGCCGGGTAGTCCACGCCGGACAGGGCTTTCTGCAGATCGGTGGGCCTGAGAGCCGCCATGGTTCCTCCAGGCGGTGAGATGTTCCAGTGTTCTCGGTGACACCGGCGCCGGAAGCGACGCCGGACTGCTCAGGTACCCATGCCGTGGGGGGGGGCGATTCCGCCAATGAGCTGACAAATCTGCCATACATCGACATAGCTCGGTCGGATGGGTACCCGGCCCGGGTGAACATGGACCTGCTGGGCATCTACCTCAACGACCATCTGGCGGGGGCCACCGTCGGCACCCGCCGCGCCGGGTACGTGGCACGGGCACACCGCGGCACCGCGCTCGGTGACGTGCTGGAACCGCTCGCGCGGGAGATCGCCGAGGACCGCGAGAGCCTGCTGGGCGTCATGGACCGGCTCGGAGTCCCGAAGCGCCGGTACAAGGTCCTGGCGGGAGCCGCCGCCGAATGTGCGGGGCGGCTCAAGCCCAACGGGCGCGTCGTCGCCCGGTCGCCGCTCTCGGCGGTCCTCGAACTCGAATTCCTGCGGCTCGGTGTCGAGGGGAAGGCGGCCGGCTGGCGGTCGCTGCGTCCGCTGGCCGACGCGGACGGGCGCCTCGGCCCACGGCAGCTGGACGAGCTGATCGCCCGGGCCGAACGGCAGCTGAGCACGCTGGAGGAGCTGCGCCTGCGCACGTCGCAGGAGGTGTTCCGCGACGGTGGGTGAGCCCACCTGTGATCGGGCCGGTCACCGGGGTACCCGGAGGCCGGCCGACGAGAGCCGGTCGATGACCACCGACCGATGAAGACGAAGGAGGGCTTATGAGCACGGTCAAGGAAACGGTTGAGGTCGAGGTCCCCCTCCACACCGCCTACAACCAGTGGACGCAGTTCGAGCAGTTCCCGCAGTTCATGGAGGGAGTGGAGGAGGTCAGGCAGCTCGACGACCGCCACAACCACTGGACCACCAAGATCGGGGGAGTGAAGCGCGAGTTCGACACCGAGATCGTCGACCAGCTCCCCGACGAGCGGATCACGTGGCGCTCGATCAGCGGCGACACCGAGCAGAAGGGGTCGGTCCGCTTCCAGCGCCTGGACGACACGCACACGCGCGTGGAGCTCGTCATGGACATCGTGCCGGGAGGCATGGTGGAGAAGGGCGCGGACGCGCTGGGCATGATCGACCGGCGAGTCAAGGGAGACATGCGCCGCTTCAAGGACTACGTCGAGCACCGCGGTGGCGAGACCGGCGCCTGGCGTGGGCGCATCAAGCCCGGCGACCCCGGCGGCCAGGTGCTCTGAGGCCGGGCGGGCCACGACTCCGGCTGGGCGCTGCCGCCCCCGGGAGCGACCGGAGGGCTGGACTTTCCGTCTAGATGCTGGACAATGATTCCAGCCTGGATCGGTCCGGCATCCGGCGACATCCGGCATCCGGCGACCGCAGTGGTCGGCAGCGCCCAGAACGGAGTTCGAACATGCCCGACACCCCGCCCGTCAGCCTCGACGACGTCCGGGACGCCGCCGCACGGATCAAGGGCGTCGCCCACCGGACGCCCGTGCTGCGCTCGCGGACCCTGGACGAGCTGGTGGGCGCCGAGGTCTTCGTCAAGTGCGAGAACCTCCAGCGGGTCGGCGCCTTCAAGTTCCGCGGTGCCTACAACGCCGCGTCCCGGCTGTCCCCGGAACGCCTGGCCAAGGGCATCGCCGCCTATTCCTCCGGCAACCACGCGCAGGCCGTCGCGCTGGCCGCCCGTGAGCTCGGCACCACCGCCGTCATCCTGATGCCCGAGGACACGCCCCGCGCCAAGCTGGAGGCGACCGCCGGCTACGGCGCCGAGATCGTCACCTACGACCGCTACACCGGTGACCGGGTCGCGATCGGGGAGGCCCTCGCCGCCGACCGCGGCCTGGAGCTGATCCCGCCGTACGAGCACCCCCACGTCATCGCCGGGCAGGGAACGGCGGCCCTGGAACTGATCGAGGAGGCCGGGGACCTCGACGCCCTGGTCGTGCCGGTCGGCGGCGGCGGACTGATCGCCGGAAGCGCGACCGCGGCCAAGGGCCTCCTGCCGGACATCCGGGTGATCGGCGTCGAGCCGGAGGCCGGGGACGACACCAGGCGCTCCCTGGAGGCCGGCCGGCGCGTCTCCATCCCCGTGCCCCGCACCATCGCCGACGGTCAGGCCGCCGACATCCCAGGCGAACTCACCTTCTCCATCAACCGGCGGCTCCTCGACGGCATCGCCCTGGTCGACGACGACCGGATCCGCGAGGGGATGCGGTTCGCCTTCGAGCGTCTGAAGACCGTCGTCGAACCGAGCGGCGCGAGCGCCCTGGCCGCCCTGCTGGCCCACCGCGTGGAGCCACTGCCCCGCCGGATCGGAGTCATCCTCTCGGGCGGCAACATCGGCGCCCAGCGCTTCGCCGAACTCCTCGGCGACCAGGGGCTCCGCCCGGACTGAGCGGTCCGGGGACGTCGTCGGCCCGGCGCGGCGTCACCCGAGACGCAAGGCGTCCACCAGGTGGCCGTGCAGCCCGGCCGGGGCGGACAGGAAGCTGTCCGAGGCGGCTGTCCAGGGCTTGCCGTCGGCGTCGCTGACCACCGCGCCCGCCTCCCGGGCGACCAGGGCACCGGGCAACAGGTTGGCGGCGTCCCGGCCGAACTGCCAGAAGGCGTCCAGACGCCCGGCGGCGGTGTCGGCGATCTGCCAGCTGGTGGGCCCCAGGTTGCGTACGGCGGCCACCCGCGGCAGCACCGCGGCCAGTGACCGGCCGGCCGCCTCGGCCACGCCCGGCTGCCGGCCGATGAAAGGCGGCTGACTGGTCGCGACCACGGCCGCCGCCGGATCCGTCTTCACCGAGGGTGCCACCGGTCGCCCGTCGAGCGTCGCGCCCCGCCCGCGGGCGGCCCGGTACGTCTCGCCCAGCAGCGGGGCGTACAGCACCGCCGCCACCGGCTCGCCGTCGCTCACCAGCGCCAGGCTCACGCAGTACTGGGGCAGCCCCTGAAGGAACTGCACCGCTCCGTCGATCGCGTCCACCACCCACACCTCACCCTCCGAGGGCAGTCCGGCCAGGCCGTCCAGCTCCTCCGCCCAGGCCACCCCCGGCCGCAGCGCCTCCAGGTGACGCCGCAGCACGGCCAGCGCCGGCGCCTCCAGTGCGTGGAACGCCGCGGCGAACTCCTCGGCTGTGGCGGCACGTTCCGGTCGCGAAGCGGCCGACACCAGCTGCCCGGCCTCGTGGGCGGCGGCGGTCATGGGGGCGAGCAGGCTCTCGTACGTCATGGTGGACTCCTCGGGAGTGGGTTGCTTCGGTGACTTGATCCTCGCCCCCGCCGATCGTCGTACGACTCTCCAGGCCGTGGATGTGAGCGATAATGTGCGCCATGGCCCTCGACATGGCGGATCCGGTACTCGGCGAGCTGGATCAGCGGCTGGTGGCCGCGCTCCAGTGCGACGGGCGGCTGGCCGCCGAACGCGCCGCCGAAGTGCTGGGGGTCAGCGCGCGCACGGTGCACCGGCGCTGGCGTGCCCTGCTCGGCGACGGGGTCTGCCGGGTGATCGCGCTGCCCGTGCGGCCCGACTCGGTCGGCGCGCTGTTCCTGCGGATCCGCGTGCTCGGCGGCCGGTTGGAGGCCCTCACGGCGGCGCTCGCGGCCCGGACCGACGTCCCGTTCATCGACCTGTCCACCTCCGGCGACGAGATCCTCGCCGTCTCCTGGACCCGGCCAGGCAGCCCGGACCACCTGGTCTTCCGGGAGCTGCCCGCCACCCGGGCGGTCACCTCCGTCTCGGCGGACACGGTCCTGCACGCCTTCGCCGAGGCCCCGGAGTGGCGGCACGACGTGCTGACCGATGCCGAACGCACCGCCCTGACCCCCGCCCGTCCGGCCGCGCCCGGCGAACCCGACGACGTCGACCGCGCCGTCCTGGCCGCCCTGGGCGACGACGCACGGGCCCCGGCGGCGGCCGTGGCCGCGCGCACCGGCCACCCCGAGTCCACGGTGCGCCGGCGCGTCGCCCGGCTGGCGGAGAGCGGGCGCCTGCTCACCCAGGTCGTCGTCGACCCACGGCGGCTCGGACTGGACATCGACGCCAACGTCGTGATGCGCGTCGCCCCCGGCCGGCTCGACGCGGTGGGCCGGACCCTGGCCCGCCACTCGGCGGTGCACGGCGCGTTCGCCACCACCGGCGCCGCCAACCTGCACGTCGCGGTCTGGGTGCGCGACCTGGCTCACCTCTACCGGTTCATCACGCGGGACCTGGGCGGGCTGGGCGTCGACAGTGTCGAGACCGTCATCGTCGGCCAGGCGGTCAAGCGTCCGGGCAAGACCCCCGTGATCCCCGACGCCCGGCACCGCCCGGCCTAGGGCCTGTCGTCACATTCCCGTCTGCCCCACGACGCCTGGCACGCTCCCCCACTGCCTCAAGGGCGTGGGAGGTACCCCCACTCGCCGCACCGGGCGAAAGCCCACGTACGTCCGGTCCGTCGACGGGGCCTTCCGCCCGGCACTCCCCCAGTCTTCGGCCGGGGGGACCCCCAGAGCACGCTCCCCCACGACGCCGCGGGGCCGCCCTTCGGGCGACGACGGGAATGTGACGACAGGCCCTAGCGTCCCCCCGCCGAACACGTCCGGCTGCCTCCGGCATGCGCCACGGTTCGCCGAACCGTCATCCGCCCGGTCCCATCCGGCCTGCATGCCCCCGGACCTGCTGGGTACGCGCTCAGGACCGTGCCCGCGGCCGAGTGCCGACGGGCGACCGCACGACCGCCGCTAGCAGGGGATCTGCCATGGAGACACCCGCGTACGACGACATGCCGACGCCGGCCCAGCGGGCGCTGGACGCGCTGGCCGAGAACGCCGAGGACCCAACCGCGCTGCACACGCTCGCCAGCAGCGACGTGCTGCTCCCCGTGCCGGACGACGCCGCCGCCGAGGACGCCACCGACCCCTCCGCGGTGGCACTGCCCGTCCTGGAGAGGCCGGGGGACAACCCCGTCGTGCCGGTGTTCACCTCGGAACTGGAGATGGCCGAGCTGCTGCCCTACGTCTCCCGCTACCGCCTCGTGCCCCTGGGCGCGCTCGCCTCCCAGTGGCCGGCCGACGACATCTCGCTCACCATCGACGGCAGCTCCGAGCACGGCCTGACCCTCACCTCCGAGGGGGTGCGCACCCTGCTGGCCCGCTCGGCGGGCTGAGCGCGGCCGATTCCGGCGACGACCGCCCGGCCGAGGCCGGCCGGAACTACCCCCGGAGAAGGGGTGGTCCGCGCGGCCAGGGAGGGAAGATCCCAGCGGAGGGGCCGGGCGAGCGAGCGGGACGGATGGTCGTGAGGATCGTCCTGCTACCGCGGCCGGCGGCGGCTTCCCGCAGTGGAACCGCGCCTGCGCGCTGTGCTCGGCCGCCCGGGACGGAAAGCTGCCCCCGCGCACCCAGGAGTGCGCGGCCCTCTCCGGCAACGGCCGCGACCGGTGGCTGCTGAACGCCTCGCCCGACATCCGTACCCGGCTCACCGCCACCCCTGCGCTCCGGCCCGGCCCCCGCGACACCCCGCTGCGGGGCGTGCTGCTGACCGATGCCGAGGCCGACCACGTCATGGGCCTCGCCGTGCTGCGCGGCGCGGCCGGCCTGCGGGTGTACGCGGCCCCCCCGGTCCGTGCCGCACTCGCCCCGGCCCGCGGCGCCCTCGACCGCCATGCCCCCTGGGAGTGGTACGACAGCCTGGCCGACGGCGGCTTCGTGCTGGGGGGCGGCCTGGTGGTCACGGCCCACCCGATGGGCGCCAAGGCCCCCAAGTACATGCCGGCCCCCGCCCCGGACGGCCGCTGGGTGACGGCGTACCGAGGACCTGGCCACCGGGGGAGTGCTGGTGTACGCGCCCTGCGTGGACGCCTGGGGCGAGACGCTGGACGGACTGTGCGCGACGGCCGACTGCGTGCTGCTGGACGGCACCTTCTTCGCGGCCTCACCTCGACAACACGAACCCACTGCCCGACCCCGCCTCCCCGGCCCGCGCGCAGGTGGCCGGCGTGGAAGTCCTCGCGGACGGGGCCGAGTTGATCCTCTAGGCCGGCTGCTCCTCCAGGATGCGGGCCAGTGCCGCCCGCTGCAGCGGCAGCACCCGCGCGTGCAGTTCACGGCCCTTGCCGGTCAGCGCGACCCAGACGCCCCGCCGGTCCTCGGCGCAGATCGAGCGCTCCACGAGGCCGTCCTTCTCCAGCCGCCCGATGAGGCGGGACAGCGCGCTCTGGCTGAGGTGCACCCGGCCGACCAGGTTCTGCACCCGGCACTGGTCGCCCTGCTCGCGCGGCTCGGAGGCGAGCAGATCCAGTACCTCGAAGTCGCTCGCGCCCAGCCCGTGGGGGTGCAGCGACCGGTCGATCTCGCACATCGTGCGCGCGTGGACCGACAGGATGTCCCGCCACCGTTCCTCGAGCCGTGCGTCGGCCGTCTTCGCTGCCATATCCGCACCGTAGCACCAAATCGGCCAATTGTTGAGTATGCAACTAGTGCGGGCGCAAGTAGTGCGGGCGCAAGGAGCCGGCGAGGAGCCGCACGAGGCTCAGGCGGCCGGGTCCTGGAGGAGCCCCACCAGATTGCCGTCGGGGTCCTTCACCGAGGCGATCAGCCGGCCGTTGCCGACGTCCCGCACGTCCTGGAGCAGTTCCGCACCCGCCTCGAGCAGCGCGGCGAGCCGCTCCCGGAGATCGGTGACGTGCCAGAACGGCACCGGCCCGGTCATGCCCTGCGCATGCCCGTTCGGGTCGAGGCCGACGTCCTGCCCGGCGGCCTTGAAGCCGACGTAGTAGGGCGCGTCGGCGTAGGGCTCGACGCCCAGCAGAGCGGTGAACAGGGGCTTGGCCTTCTCCAGGTCCTTGACCGGATAGATGATCGTCTGCAGGCCTGCGGTCATGGGACTCACTCCTCGGTGCCGGTGGTCCGACGGGTTTCCGTCGGTGCTCCCACGCTAGGGCGGGGGAGCCCGCTCCGGCTTCTTCGATCCTGACCGGTCGCGGGCTGCGCGCCGCCGTCATGCGTTGTGCCGCAGCGATCGGAACGCGGCAGCCCCGGGACCGTCGCATGCCAGACGCGCGACCGCGCCCGGGCGGTGGTCCTCGCCTACGGGACGGGGCTGGTCAGACCGGCCAGCCGGTGGGCCACGGCGCGCTCACGTCGACTCCCGGCGCACCAGTTCCGTCGGCAGGATCACCGCCGCCGGGTCCTCGCCGCCGATCTGGGCGAGGAGCACGCGGACCATCTCGGAGCTGATCCGGTCCCAGGGCTGCCGGATGGTGGTGAGGGCGGGGCTGACGGCGGTCGCCGCGGGGGAGTCGTCGAAGCCGCCGACAGCGATGTCGTCCGGCACCCGCTTGCCCGCCCGCTGGAGCGCCGTGACCACGCCCTGTGCCATCAGATCGGAGGCGACGAAGACGGCGTCCATGTCCGGGGCCTGGGCCAGCAGCCGCTCCGCCCCCGCCTCGCCGCTGGCCCGGCTGTAGTCGCCGGAGACGATGAGCCTGTCGTCGACGCCGGCCCCCGCCTCGCAGAGCACCTCCTTGTAACCGGCGAGCCGCTCGACACCGCCGGGCGTGTCCAGCGGGCCGGTGACCACGCCGATCCGGCGGCGGCCCAGCGACAGCAGATGGCGCACCATGTCACGGGCCCCGTCGCGGTCGTCGGCGGCCACGTAACTGACCTTCGAGCCCAGCCCGATCGGCTTGCCGCAGGCGACCAGCGGCACGCCCGCCTCCCGCAGCTCCTCGGCCACCGGGTCGCCGGAGTGGCTGGAGACCAGCAGCACCCCGTCGACGTGCCCGGCGGTGATGTACCGCGCTATGCGCCGCCGTTCGTCCTCCGTGCCGGCCAGCATCAGCAGCAGCGGCACGTCGTGCGCGGCCAGCGCCTGCGTGCACCCGCGCAGCAGGACGTTGAAGTTGGGGTCCTCGAAGAACCGCTCCTGCGGCTCGGTCAGCAGGAAGCCGACCGAGTCCGAGCGCCCCGTGATCAGCGAACGGGCATGCCGGTTCACGACGTACCCCGTCCTGCGGATGGCGGCGTTCACCGCCTCCTGCGCGGCCGGGCTGACGTAGTGCCCGCCGTTGAGCACTCGCGAGACGGTGCCTCGTGAGACCCCTGCCTCGCGCGCCACGTCGTGGATCGTCGGCGGTTTGCGACGGCTCCCCGCATTGCTGCTCATGGTCATGACTTTACGGCCCCGGACAGCAGATCCAGGCTCCAGAACCGCTGGATGACCAGGAAGAGGGCGATCAGCGGCAGCACGGCCAGAGCGGCCCCGGTGATCACCAGGGTGTACAGCGCAGGGGTGTTGGAACCCTGCTCCAGGAGCGTGTACAGGCCGAGCGGGATCGGGAACTTCTCGTCGTCGCTCAGCATGATGTACGGCAGCAGGAAGTTGTTCCACACCGCCACGAACTGGAACAGGAACACCGTCACCAGGCCGGGCACCATCATCGGCAGCGAGATCCGGGTGAAGATCCGCCACTCGCTCGCGCCGTCCATCCGTCCGGCCTCGACCACGTCACCGGGCACGGCGGCGGCCGCGTAGATGCGCGAGAGGTAGACGCCGTACGGGGAGAGGATCTGCGGGAGCAGCACGGACAGATAGGAGTCCGTGAGGTTCGCCTTCGCCAGCAGCAGGTACTGCGGGACGGCGAGGATCACCGGCGGCATCAGCACGCCCATGAGCAGGACGTTGAACATCGTCTCGCGCCCACGGAAGCGGTAGGTCGCCAGGGCGTACCCGCTGCACGCCGACACGGCCGTCGACAGCAGGGCGCCGAGACCGGAGTACAGGGCGGAGTTGCCCAGCCATTCCCAGTAGATGCCGTCGCGGTAGGCGCTGAGGTCCTCGAGGTTGCCGGCGAGGCCGGTGCCCGGCAGGAAGGTGAACGTGGAGAACAGCTCGTGCCCGGACTTGGTGGACGCGATCACCACCCAGGCGACCGGCAGCAGCATGTAGATCGCGCCGAGCAGCAGGGTGAGGGTCGGGACCAGCGCGATCCGGTGGCGCAGCGGCGGGCCCTGGGCGGTGCCGGGTGTGGTGCCGGCGGCCGGGGCGGCCTTGCGGACGGCAAGAGAACTCATCGTGCTTCCTCCTGCTTGTTGCGTCGGTTCGCGGCCCGCAGGAATCCGAACGACAGGACCAGCGTCACCAGGGCGATCAGCGTCGCCTCGGCGGCCGCCGAGTAGATGTCGTTGCGGTGGAAGGCGTCCTCGTACACCTTCATCAGCGGACTCCAGCTGGTGTTGACGGAGTTGGTGAGCGGGTGGAGGGTGGTCGGCTCGTTGAACACCTGGAGCGTCGCGATGATCGAGAAGAAGAAGGTCAGCACCAGCGAGGGCGCCACCATCGGGATCTTGATCTTCAGCGCGATCTGCAGCGGAGTGGCGCCGTCCAGCTTCGCCGCCTCGTACACCTCGGCGGGGATGGCCCGCAGCGAGGTGTAGATGACGATCATGTTGAAGCCGGTGCCGCCCCATACCGCGATGTTCGACAGGGCGAGGTAGAGCGGGCCGCCGTCCAGCAGGTCCGGCTGCGGCAGGCCGAACTTGTCGAGCAGGTAGTAGAACGGGCTGACGTCCGGCAGGTACAGGAAGCCCCACAGCAGCGCGGCCACCACGCCAGGGATGGCGTACGGCAGGAAGATCGCGAGCCGGGTGAACGGGGCGAGGCGCACCTTCTCGGAGTCGAGCATCAGCGCGAACAGCAGGGCCAGGCCGAGCATCACCGGGACGACGATGCATCCGTAGCCGAGCACGCGCAGCGCGCCGTCGAGGAGCTCGCTGTCACCGAGGGCGTCGGTGTAGTTCTCCAGGCCCGCCCAGACCTCCTTCCGCGCGCCCGACCCCAGGCCGAGGCCGGAGACGTGCACCTTGCGGAAGCTGAGCCAGACCGCGTACCCGATGGGCAGCGCGAAGAACAGGGCGAAGAGGATCGTGGCGGGGAGGAGGAAGGCGTACGGGGCCCCCTTGACCCCGTACGCCTTCCGGCTTGTGGTGCTCGTCACTGAGAGACTCCGAAGCCCTGCTTCTTCATGTC
The DNA here is from genome assembly GCF_044387825.1 of Streptomyces sp. NPDC020299. Lineage (NCBI taxonomy): Bacteria > Bacillati > Actinomycetota > Actinomycetes > Kitasatosporales > Streptomycetaceae > Streptomyces > Streptomyces sp. NPDC020299. Next base: position 347,309 of record NZ_JBIRWL010000001.1, on the reverse strand, counting down.
GGCGACCGTGGCGTCCTGCATCTTGTCCAGGGCGGCGGCGAAGTCCGACTTGTTCTTGGCGGCGGCGCCGAACGCGTCGTTGAAGGTCGCGTAGGCGACGTTGACGTTCGGGCCCCAGGCGGACGGCGCGGTGCTGTTCGCGATCTTGGCGGCCTGCGGGTAGAAGTCCGCCTGGTTGGAGAAGTACTCCGGCGGGTTGCTGAAGGCGCCGCTGAGCTGGGCGGAGGTGGAGGCCGGGTAGATGCCGCTGTCCTTCGCCAGTGCGTTGAGCGCGTCGTGGTCGGTGTTCAGCCACTTGGCGAACTTGGCGGCCGCCTCCTGGTGCTGGGAGTCGGTGGTGACGGCGGTCGAGGAGCCGCCCCAGCTGCCGGTGACGTTGTCGGTCGCGGACCACTGGGGGAGCGGGGCCATGGCCCACTTGCCCTTGGTGTCGGGTGCGGCGGTGGTGAGGGTGCCCGGCGCCCACACGGCGCTGACCCAGGCTATCTGCTTGCCGGTGTTGAGCGCCTTGTTCCAGGACGGGGTGTACATCGGCTGGTTGTCGACGACGCCCTCCTTGACCAGGCCGCCCCAGAACTTGGCGACCTTCTGGGTGGCCGCGTCGTTGATCGCGACCTTCCACTTGTCGCCGGAGGCGGTCCACCACTTGGCGCCGGCCTGCTGGGCGAGGCCCGCGAAGAGACCGGAGTCGTTGGCCGAGAACGTCGTCAACTCCTTGTCGGGGGCGGCCTTCTTCAGCGCGCGGGCGGTCTCGGCGAACTGCTCCCAGGTCGTGGGGACCTTCAGGTTGTACTTCTTGAACAGGTCCTCGCGGTAGTAGAACATCATCGGCCCGATGTCCTGCGGGACGGCGTAGACCGCGTCCGTGCCCAGCGTGGTCTGCTGCCAGACGCCGTCGGCGAACTTGCCCTTGACGTCGTCGACCTCCTTGGAGATGTCCGCCAGGGCGTCATTGCTGACCAGCGTCGGCAGCGCCTGGTACTCGGCCTGCACCAGGTCCGGCGCCTTCTTCGCCTTGTGCGCGGTGAGGATCTTGGTGACCAGCGTGTCGCCGGACGCCTGCTTCTTCACCGTGACGGTGATCTTGTCTTGCTTGCCCGGCCCCTTGTTCCACAGGTCCACGACCTTGTCCATACCGGGCGTCCAGGTCCAGTACGTCAGCGAGACCGGGCCCGACTCGGCCTTGCTGCCGTCCTCGGTGCCGCAGGCGGCGAGGGCGGTGGCGCCGAGCGAGACGGCGACGGCGGTTGTCACGAGGCGGCGGCGCTTCGTGTGCGGCATGGAACTCTCCCCTGACCTGGGTCCCCGCCTGCTGCGGGGATCTGCCATGCAGAAGCCGGCCGACCAGGGCTGCGCCCGTCGCGAGCCCTGTCCTGCTTCTGTGAGCGTTCACAGTAGAGAAACATCCTGGACACTTGTCAATGGTTGTTGCTGTGCGGTTATGTTGGGCTCGCACCGCCGCTGATGTGTGTGCACGTTCCCAAATGATCGATAACCCGGGAGAGATCCATGCCGGAGACCACCCCCAGGGGCCTCACCAGGCTCGCCTTCGGTGGGGACTACAACCCCGAGCAGTGGCCGGAAAGCGTCTGGCTCGATGACGTCCGGCTGATGCGGGAGGCCGGCGTCACGATGGTGAGCGCCGGGATCTTCTCCTGGGCGCTGCTGGAGCCCGCCCCCGGGGAGTACGACTTCGGCTGGCTGGACCGGATCCTGGACCTGCTGCACGAGGGCGGCATCCGCGTCGACCTCGGCACGCCCACCGTGGTGCCGCCCGCCTGGTTCTACCGGGCGCATCCCGAGGCCCTGCCGGTCACCGCCGAGGGCGTGCGCCACGAGTTCGGCTCACGCGGAGCGATCTGCCACAGCAACGCCGACTACCGTGCCGCCGCCGCGAACATCACCACGAAGCTCGCCGAGCGCTACGGCGACCACCCGGCCCTGGCGATGTGGCACGTCCACAACGAGTACGGCGTCCCCGTCTCCGCCTGCTACTGCGACTCCTGCGCCGCCCACTTCCGCCGCTGGCTCGCGGACACCTACGGCGGCGTCGACGCGGTCAACGAGGCCTGGGGCACCGCCTTCTGGGGCCAGCACTACACCGGCCTCGACCAGATCAACCCGCCGCGCGCGACCCCGACGGTCGGCAACCCGGGCCAGGCGCTGGACTACAAGCGGTTCGCCGACGCCACCATCCGCGAGAACTTCCGCATGGAGCGGGACATCCTGCACCGCCTCTCGCCCGGCATCCCGGTCACCACCAACTTCATGACCGCGCTCAGCCAGTGCGACTCCATGGACTACTGGGCGTGGGGCCGTGAGGTCGACCTCGTCACCAACGACCACTACCTGATCACCGACGGCCGCCGCACCCACGTCAACCTCGCGATGGCCGCCGACCTCACCCGCTCGGTCGCCGGGGGAGCCCCCTGGCTGCTCCTGGAGCACTCCACCTCGGGCGTCAACTGGCAGCCCCGCAACCCGGCCAAGGCCCCCGGCGAGATGGCCCGCAACTCCCTCGCACATGTCGCACGCGGCTCGGAGGGCGCCATGTTCTTCCAGTGGCGGCAGTCCAGGCGTGGCGCCGAGAAGTTCCACTCGGCGATGCTGCCGCACGGCGGCACCGGGACCCGCGTGTGGCGCGAGGTCGTGGAACTCGGCGCGAGCATCGACTCGCTGAGCCAGATCCGCGGCACCCGAACCCGGGCCGACGTGGCCGTCCTGTGGGACTGGCAGTCCTGGTGGGCGCAGAACCTCCAGTGGCGCCCGAGCGAGGACCACGACCCGCGCGAGCGCGCCGACTCCTTCTACGAGGCCCTCTACGACCGCCACCTCACCGTCGACTTCGCCCACCCCGAAGCCGACTTGTCGAGTTACCCCCTTGTCGTCGTACCGGCGCTGTACCTGATGACGGAGGCCGCCGGGAACAACCTCAAGGAGTACGTGGCGGGCGGCGGCACCCTCGTGGTGTCGTACTTCTCCGGCATCGTCGACGAGCACGACTCCGTGCACGACGGCGCCTACCCGGGCCCGCTGCGGGACGTCCTCGGGCTGACCGTGGAGGAGTTCTCGCCCCTGCTCGGGAACCAGCGGGTACGCGTCACCGGCCCCGACGCCTGTGAGCTCACCGGGGACGTGTGGACGGAGTTCGTGGTGCCGCGCGGCGCCGAGACCGTCTGGACGTACGCCGACGGCCTCACCGCCGGCCGCCCCGCCGTCACCCGGCACCGGCTCGGTGAGGGCACCGCCTGGTACGTTTCCACCCGCCTCGACACCCACGGCCTCGACGAGGTGCTCGCCCGGGCCGCCGCGGACGCCCGTATCGCGCCGCGCGCCGACCTGCCCCGGGACGTCGAAGTGGTGCGCCGCACCGACGAGTCGGGCACCCGTACCTTCCTGTTCGCGATCAACCACACCGCCACCGACGCCAAGGTGCCGCTGGACACCCCCGGCACCGAACTGCTGACGGGCGAACGCGCCGCGGGCCGCCTCGCGGTCCCCGCGGGAGCCGTCCGGGTCGTACGACTCGACGGCTAGGCCCTGTCGCCAAGGCCCCATCCGCTCCCCTCCGCCCGCGCGAGCCGTACGAGCCGCGGGCGGAGGGGCTCTCCTCCCACTCCCACAGAGGGCACCCCCCACGGAGGACACCCCCAACCCATCACGTCGAAGGGACGACGGACGACGATGTTCCATCCCAGACGCACCCTGAGGACCCTGCTGCTGCCGCTCGCGGCCGGGCTCGCCCTCACCGCCCTGCCCGCCCAGACCGCCCAGGCGGCGAGCACCCTCACCAACGGCGGCTTCGAGTCCGACGGCACCGGCGCGGCCACGCCAAGCGGCTGGTCGGAGTACGGCGACACCGGCGCCTCGTACACCGAGTCCGGCGGCCACGGCGGGAGCTACCGGCTCAGCCACTACTCGGCCTCCGCCTACAAGGTGGAGACCTACCAGTACCTGTCCGGGCTGACCAACGGCACCTACACCCTCACCGCCTGGGTCCGCTCCAGCGGCGGGCAGAACTCCGCCTACATATCCCTGAAGAACTGCGGGAGTCCGGAGCAGCGCACCGACCTGCCGGTGTCCACCGGCAGCTGGGTCCGCATCGTCACCTCCGTCGCGGTGACCGGCAACCAGTGCACCATCAGCATCAACTCCGACGCCAACGCGGGCAACTGGATCAACGTCGACGACCTGAGCTTCACCTCGGGCAGGACCGGCCTCGCCGTCAAGGGCGCCGACATCTCCTCCCTCGCCAAGAGCGAGGCCAAGGGCGGTGTGTACAAGACGAGTTCCGGCAGCACCGGTGACGCGGTCACCATCCTGAAGAACGCCGGGATGAACTACGCGCGCCTGAAGGTCTGGGTCGACCCGGCCGACGGCTACAACAACAAGACGCGCGTACTGGCCATGGCCAAGCGCATCAAGGCCGCCGGCATGAAACTGCTGGTCGACTTCCACTACTCGGACACCTGGGCCGACCCGGGCAAGCAGACCAAGCCCGCCGCCTGGGCCTCGCACTCCTACAGTCAGCTCAAGACCGACGTCTACAACCACACGTACGACGTCCTCAACGCGCTGAAGGCGCAGGGCACCACCGCCGACATGGTGCAGATCGGCAACGAGATCAACGGCGGCATGCTGTGGTCCGAGGGCTCCACCGACAACTGGTCGCAGCTCGCCGGCCTGATCAACTCCGGCTACAGCGCCACGAAGGCGGTGTCCTCGAGCACGCGGGTCGCGCTGCACCTGGCGAACGCCGGTGACGACGCCACCGTCCGCTGGTGGTTCGACAACGCCAAGACGTACGGCATCGACTACGACGTGATCGGCCTGTCGTACTACGGCTACTGGCACGGCTCACTGGCCGCCGCGCAGACCACCCTGGACGACGCCGCCGCCCGCTACGGCAAGCCGGTCTTCATCGCCGAGACGGCCTACCCCTTCCGCCTCGACAGCGACGACTCGCTCACCAACCAGATCGACACCACCGGCGAACTCGTCACCGGCTACCCGGCCACCGTCGCCGGGCAGACCCGGTGGATGAACGACGTGGCCAGCATCGTGGAAGCCGTCCCGAACGGCCGCGGCCTCGGCGTCTTCTACTGGGAGGCCACCTGGACCGCCGTCACCGGCAACGGCTGGGACCCCGCCGACGCCACCTCCGGCAACGGCTGGGAGAACCAGGCCCTGTTCGGCTACGACGACAAGGCCCTGTCCTCCATGACGTGGTTCAGCCACCGCTGAACCACCCCGACGGGCCCGGCCGCGTGGGGGCGGCCGGGCCCTTCTGGCTCCCCTACCGGGCCCGATCGCCAACTCCGCTGTCCAGCAGGGCCGTTCGGTACCGGACAAGGGTCGACGACTGTCGTACGCGGTGGTAGCGGCTGCGGGAGAGTGGGAAGACCGAACACGGGGAGGCGCGGACGGAGGCGATGCGATGCTGAGGACTCCCACGGGCGAACGACGCCTGGAGATCCTGGAGTGGCTCAAGGACCCGGCCGCGCACTTCCCACCGCAACGCCACGCCGACCTGACCGAGGACGGCGTCACCGCACACGCCGTCGCCGCCAAACTCGGCGTGTCCCGCCGGGCCGCCGAGACCCACCTCGGCCTGCTGACCCGCATCGGCCTGCTGCGCGCCAAACGGATCCGGCGCCGCACCTACTACCGGCGCGACGAGGTACGGATCGCCGAGGTGGCCCGGATGTTCGAGAAGGGCTGGTAGGGGCACCCACGAGCAGCGAGCATGGGACTTCACCAGCGTTCGACAGCGAAGGGCAGGCGCGCATGGACCGTCCCACGGAACTCGTTCCCCGCCATTACGTGGCGATCGGCGGCCGGGGCCCCGAGGACGTGGTGGCCGACGACCGGGGCCGCGTCCTGACCGGCGTGGAGGACGGCCGCATCCTCCGCCTCGACGGCCTGGCCGACCCCGGCACGGCCCGCGTCGAAGTGCTCGCCGACACCGGCGGCCGGCCCCTCGGCCTCGAACTCCTCCCGGACGGCGACCTGATCGTGTGCGACGCCGAACGGGGCCTGCTGCGCGTCGGACCGGGCGACGGCTCCGTCCATGTGCTGGCCGACTCGGTGGCGGGGGAGCCGCTGCGGTTCTGCAGCAACGTGGTGGCCCTGTCCGACGGCAGCCTCTGCTTCACCGTCTCCAGCCGCCGCCACCCGCTGCGGCACTGGATGGCCGACCTGGCCGAACACTCCGGCACCGGACGCCTGCTGCGCCTCCCGCCCGGCGGTGGCAGCCCCGAGGTGCTGCTGGAGGGGCTGCAGTTCGCCAACGGCGTCGCCCCGAGCGCGGACGAGTCCTTCCTGGTCGTGGCCGAGACCGGCGCCCGCCGGCTGACCCGCGTCCGGCTCACCGGCCCCTGGGCGGGCACCGCCGAGCCCTTCGCCGACGGCCTCCCGGGCATGCCCGACAACATCTGGCGCGCCGGGAAGTCCGGCCCGATCTGGGTGGCCCTGGCCGGACCGCCCGTCCCGCCGCTGGACCTGCTGCACCGCACCCCGCCCGCCGTACGCCGCGCCGCGGCCCGGGCCGCCGCGCACGCCCCCTATCGCCCGACGGGCTACGCCGGCGTCCTGGCCGTCGACGACGACGGCACCACGGTCCACCACCTCACCCGCCGCCGCTCCGGCTTCCGCATGGTCACCAGCGTCTGCGAGACCGACGGCCACCTGGTCCTGGGCAGCCTGTGGGAGCGCGGAGTCGCGGTCTGTGAGGTGCCCGCCGCGAGGTGACCCGCGGGTACACCCGGGCGGTACCCTGATGCCCGGCCGTGATCCAGTCGACGGGGCCGGATCAGGAGACGTTCGACCATGACAGCCCCGGAAGCCGAGAGCCTCCGCGTCCAGTCCGGCCCCGTGCGGCGACCGGCCTGGCGCGCGCAGGCACCCGTGGTCGCGGTGGTCGCACTCGGCGGCGCGCTCGGCGCGACGGCCCGCTACGCACTGTCCCTGGCATGGCCCACGCCCCCCGGCGGCTTCCCCTGGGCGACCTTCTGGACCAACGTCGGCGGCTGCGCCGTGATCGGTGTGTTCATGGTGGTCATCAGCGAGGTGTGGGCCGCCCACCCCCTCGTCCGCCCGTTCTTCGGCACCGGCGTGCTCGGCGGCTTCACCACCTTCTCCACCTACGCCGTCGACATCCAGCGGCTGCTCGACGGCGGCCGGCCCGGCACGGCGCTGGCCTATCTCGCCGCGACCCTGCTCGCGGCCCTGACGGCGGTGTGGGCCGCCGCTGCGGCGACCCGCGGCGTCCTGAAGCCGCGAGGCGGGCCCGAACCAGGGCGCAAGTCCGGGCAAAACGGACGAGAAGGGTAAGAGGTCGTTGTGAACTGGCTGTTGGTCGTCCTCGGGGCCATGGTCGGTGCGCCGCTGCGCTACCTGACCGACCGTGCGGTGCAGTCCCGGCACGACTCGCGCCTGCCCTGGGGCACGTTCGTGGTGAACGTCACCGGCTGCCTGGTCCTGGGCGTGCTGACCGGGGCGTCCTCGGCCGATCCGCACCTCCGGCTGCTGCTGGGCACCGGCCTGTGCGGGGCGCTGACGACGTACTCGACCTTCTCCTGGGAGACTCTGAGGCTGACCGAGACCGGTGCGGGGCTCTACGCTGCCGCCAATGCCCTCGCGAGCGTGGCGGTGGGTCTCGGTGCGGCCTTCGCCGGTGTGTCGCTCGCCCAGACGGTGTGGGCGTAGGCACCAGCCGCACAACCGGGCATAGTAAGACTGTCTACAGCACTGTCGACCAACTCCTGAGCAGAACTGGATCCCATGAGCGCCATCTCCGTCGGTCAAGCCGTCGTCCTCGGTGTCGTCGAGGGGGTGACCGAATTCCTCCCCGTGTCCTCGACCGGCCACCTCAAGATCACCGAGGGGCTCATGCACATCCCCGTCGACGACAAGTCCGTGGTCGGCTTCTCGGCGGTCATCCAGGTCGGCGCCATCGCCGCCGTGCTGGTGTACTTCTTCAAGGACATCGTGCGGATCGTCTCCGCCTGGGGCCGCGGCATCCGCAACAAGGAGGAGCGCTACCACCACGACTACAAGTTCGCCTGGTGGGTGATCTACGCGACCATCCCGATCGTCGCGGTGGGCCTGGCCGCCAAGCCGCTGATCGAGGGCCCGCTCGCCTCGCTGTGGGTGGTCGCGGGCTCGTTGATCGTCGGGTCCGGTGTGATGTGGGCCGCGGACCAGATGGGCCGGCACAAGCGCGGCGAGGACGACACCTCGTTCAAGGACGCGATGCTGGTCGGCTGCTCCCAGATCCTCGCCCTGCTCTTCCCCGGCTTCTCCCGCTCCGGCGCCACCATGTCCACCGCGCTCATCCTCGACCTGGACCGCGTGGCCGCCACCCGGCTGTCCTTCTTCCTCGGCATCCCGGCCCTGACCGGTGCCGGCCTGTACGAGCTGAAGGACGCCCTGGGGACGGGTGTGGGCGCCGCCCCGCTGGTGGTCGGCACGGTCGTCTCCTTCGTGGTCGCCTACGCCTCCATCGCCTGGCTGCTGAAGTTCGTCGCCAAGCACTCCTTCAACGCCTTCGTGCTGTACCGGATCGTCATCGGCGTGGCCCTCTTCGGCCTGCTGGGCTCCGGGGTCCTCGACGGCTGACGGGCCTGAGGCCGTCGGCCTGAGGCCGTCCGTGATCTCCCACGGGGTGTGATGCAGAGTTTCATGCATCACACCCCGTGAATGTTTCCTTTCCAGGTGCCTTGACACTGCCGTCCCGCAACCCGCAGGATCGAGCCCGTGAACCTGTCAGACAGCCAGACAGGTGGCCCGGTTCCCCGGCGCGTCAGCGCCATGGAAGCCGTACTCGGCCACCTCCGCGGTGCCATCGAACGCGGCGAGTACGCGATCGGCGACAAGCTCCCCTCCGAGGCGGAGCTCTGCCGCACGCTCGAGGTGTCCCGGCCCGTGCTCCGCGAGGCGCTGCGGGCCCTGCAGACGATGGGCCTGACGGTCTCCCGGACCGGCAAGGGCACCTTCGTCGTGGCCAGTGCCGTCGAAGATCCCACCTTCGGCGACTACGCGGCCAGCGACCTGCTCGAGGTGCGCCGGCACATCGAGATCCCGGTCGCCGGGTACGCGGCCGCGCGCCGCACCCCCGAGAACCTCGACCACCTCGCCCATCTGCTCGACCGCATGGAGCGGGAGACGGACACCACCGCGTGGGTCGCGATGGACACCCTCTTCCACCTCGCCGTGGCCGAGGCCGCCCAGAACCCGGTCTTCCGCCGGGTCATCGAGGAGATCCGTGACGCACTGGCGCGTCAGTCGGCCTTCCTCAACGAGCTGGGCGGCCGCCGTGAGCAGTCCAACCGCGAGCACCGGGCGATCGTCGAGGCGCTGGCCGACGGCTGCGAACACGACGCGGTGGAGGCCATGAGCCACCATCTCGACCGCGTCGAGACGACCCTGACCGACATCGTGCGCTCCCCGCGCACGGACACCCCCACGGAAGGCGGACCCGAGGCGTGAGCGAGCACCTCAAAGAAGAGACGCGCCCCTCGTCCGGTCACGTCGACGCCGGAGACGCGGGCTACAGCAAGTCCCTGAAGTCCCGGCACGTCAACATGATCGCCATCGGCGGCGCCATCGGCACCGGCCTCTTCCTCGGCGCCGGCGGCCGTCTCGCCGACGCCGGACCCTCCCTGTTCGTCGCGTACGCGGTCTGCGGCGTCTTCGCCTTCCTCGTCGTCCGCGCCCTCGGCGAACTCGTGCTCTACCGGCCGTCCTCCGGCGCCTTCGTGTCGTACGCCCGGGAGTTCCTCGGCGAGAAGGGCGCGTACACCGCGGGCTGGATGTACTTCCTGAACTGGGCGACCACCGGCATCGCCGACATCACCGCGGTGGCCACCTACACCCACTACTGGGGCATGTTCTCCGACATCCCGCAGTGGGTGATCGCGCTGATCGCCCTGGCCGTGGTCCTCACCGTGAACCTGATCTCGGTGAAGATCTTCGGCGAGATGGAGTTCTGGTTCGCGATCGTCAAGGTCAGCGCGCTCGTCGTCTTCATGTGCATCGGCATCTACCTGCTGGTCACCCAGCACCCGGTCGACGGCAGCCACCCCGGCCCGTCACTGATCACCGACAACGGCGGCCTGTTCCCCAACGGGCTGATGCCCATGCTGCTGATCATCCAGGGCGTCGTCTTCGCCTACGCCTCCGTCGAGCTGGTCGGTGTCGCGGCCGGTGAGACCGAGAACCCCGAGAAGATCATGCCGAAGGCGATCAACTCGATCATGTGGCGGGTGGGCCTGTTCTACGTCGGTTCGGTCGTCCTGCTGTCGATGCTGCTGCCCTGGAACAAGTACACGGCGGGGGAGAGCCCCTTCGTCACCGTGCTGTCCCACATCGGTGTCCCGGCGGCCGGCGGCGTGATGAACCTGGTCGTCCTCACCGCGGCGATGTCCTCGCTCAACTCCGGCCTGTACTCCACCGGCCGCATCCTGCGCTCGATGGCGGTCAGCGGCTCGGCCCCGAAGTTCACCGCGCGGATGAGCCGCAGCCAGGTGCCGTACGGCGGGATCCTGCTCACCAGCGGTATCTGTGTCCTGGGCGTCGGCCTCAACTTCGTCGTCCCCGCGGACGCCTTCGAGATCGTGCTCAACTTCGCGGCGATCGGTATCCTTGCCACCTGGGGCATGATCATGATCTGTCACCTGTTCTTCTGGCGGAAGACCCAGAAGGGCGAACTGACCCGGCCCGGGTACCGGCTGCCGGGTTCGCCCTGGACCGAACTCGTGACGCTGGCGTTCCTCGCCTCCGTCCTGGTCCTGATGTACGCCGACGGCGGCGCCGGACGCACCACCGTGCTGTGCCTGCCGCTGATCGTCGCAGCGCTGGTCGCCGGCTGGTACGCCATCCGCGGCCGTACGGCGCGCCAGTCCACCACACCCAACCAGTGATACAGGCAGTGATGTACAGCAGTTTCCCCGCGGAGGCACCCCTCGTCCGCGAGCCGCTCCACGCTCCCGTCGCCCACCTGATACGCGGCGGGATCGTCGAGGGCGTCCACTACGGTTCCGTCGTCGTCCTCGACGGCGACGGACAGGTCCGGCTGCAACTCGGCGACATCGAGGCGGCCTTCTACCCCCGCTCGGCCCTCAAGCCCGTGCAGGCCGTGGCCATGGCGCGGCTCGGGCTGCCGCTCGACGGCGCCCTGCTGTCCCTGGCCGCGGCGAGCCACTCCGGCGAGGAGTACCACCTCGCCGGCACCCGGCGGATCCTCGAACTCGCCGGGCTCACCGAGGACGACCTGCGCAACGTCCCCGACCTGCCGTTCGACCCCGTCGTCCGGGACGCCTGGGTCCGGGAGGGCCGCCTGCCCAACCGGCTCGCCCAGAACTGCTCCGGCAAGCACGCGGCGATGCTGTGGACCGCCAAGCTCAACGGCTGGTCCCTGAAGGACTATCTGGACCCCGCGCACCCCCTCCAGCGGGCGATCGCGGAGACCGTCGAGGACCTCACCGGCCAGCGCATCGCCCGCGTGACCGTCGACGGCTGCGGCGCCCCGCTGTTCTCCGTCTCCCTGCACGGCCTCGCCCGGGCCGCCGCCCGGATCACCACCGCGGCGCCCAGCACGGCCGAGGCCCAGGTGGCCGACGCCATGCGCGAGCACGCCGAGATGGCCTCCGGCTCCGGCCGTGACGTGGCCGCCCTGATGCGGGCCGTGCCCGGCCTGCTGGCCAAGGACGGCTTCGAGGGCGTCCAGGTCGCCGCCCTCCCGGACGGCCGGGCCGTAGCCGTCAAGATCGCCGACGGTGCCAGCCGGGCCCGCGTCCCGGTCGCCGCCGCCGCCCTCGCCCGCGCGGGCGTCGACCCCGCCCACCTCACCGAGTTCGCGGGCGAGCCGCTGCTCGGCGGCGGCGAACCCGTGGGCTGCGTACGCGCGGTCCGCGCCCTGGACCCGGTCCCGCTCACGGCTTGCGCGTAGCCGCGGCGCTCGGCTTCGGCGGGGTCGGCGGTGTTGTCCGCGGCGCTTGGGCGGTCGGCTCGGCGGGCGGTGTTCGTGGTGCCGGCCGGGGCCGGTCCTCGGGCGGCGTCCGCGGTGTCCGTCGAGTGTGAACGCCGGGGCACGTCCGTGGCGTCGGCCGGGTCCGGCCGGCGGGCGGTGTCCGCGGCGAACCCAGCCACGGCCCGCCCCCTCACCGGCGGTCAGCCGCCCCCGCCATCCCCGGCGAACCCCGCGCGGTCACCCACGCCGCCCACCCCACCCTCACCTCCGTACCTCCGAAAGAGGCCCGCACCCCATGACCGCCGCTGCCACCACCCGCACCGAACACGACCTGCTCGGAGACCGTGACGTCCCCGCCGACGCGTACTGGGGTGTCCACACCCTGCGCGCCACGGAGAACTTCCCGATCACCGGCACGCCGATCTCCGCCTACCCGCATCTGATCGACGCCCTGGCCGCCGTGAAGGAGGCCGCCGCGCTGGCGAACGACGAACTCGGGCTGCTGGAGCCGAAGAAGGCGGCCGCCATCGTCGAGGCGTGCCGGGAGATCCGGGACGGCAAGCTGCACGACCAGTTCGTCGTGGACGTCATCCAGGGCGGCGCGGGCACGTCCACCAACATGAACGCCAACGAGGTCGTCGCGAACCGGGCGCTGGAACTGCTGGGGTACGAGAAGGGGCGGTACGCGCATCTGCACCCCAACGAGGACGTCAACCTCGGCCAGTCGACGAACGACGTCTACCCCACCGCCGTGAAGATCGCGACCGTCTTCGCGGTGCGCGGGCTGCTCGAGGCGATGGCCGTGCTGCAGGACTCCTTCGCCCGCAAGGCGGTCGAGTTCCGGGACGTGCTGAAGATGGGGCGCACGCAGTTGCAGGACGCGGTGCCGATGACGCTGGGCCAGGAGTTCTCGGCGTTCGCGGTCATGCTCGACGAGGACCGCAGCAGGCTCGCGGAGGCCGTCGAGCTGATCCACGAGATCAATCTGGGCGCCACCGCGATCGGCACCGGGCTCAACGCCCCCGCGGGGTACGCCGAGTCCGCCCGCCGGCACCTCGCCGCGATCACCGGCCTGCCCCTGGTCACCGCCGCCAACCTGGTCGAGGCCACCCAGGACTGCGGCGCGTTCGTCCAGATGTCCGGCGTGCTCAAGCGCGTCGCGGTCAAGCTGAGCAAGAGCTGCAACGACCTGCGCCTGCTGTCCTCCGGGCCCCGCGCGGGCCTCGGCGAGATCAACCTGCCGCCGGTGCAGGCCGGTTCGAGCATCATGCCGGGGAAGGTCAACCCGGTGATCCCCGAGGTCGTCAACCAGGTCGCCTTCGAGGTGATCGGCAACGACGTCGCCATCACCATGGCCGCCGAGGCCGGACAGCTCCAGCTCAACGCCTTCGAGCCGATCATCCTGCACTCCCTCTCCGAGAGCATCACGCACCTGCGGACCGCCTGCCTCACGCTCGCCGAGCGCTGCGTGAACGGCATCACCGCCAACACCGAGGCCCTGCGCGCCACCGTCGAGAACTCCATCGGTCTGGTCACCGCCCTCAACCCGCACATCGGGTACACGGCCGCCACCGACATCGCCAAGGAGGCCCTCGCCACCGGCCGCGGTGTGGCCGAACTGGTGCTGGAGAAGGGCCTGTTGCCCGCCGAGACACTCGCCGGCCTGTTGCGCCCGGAGGTCCTCGCGGGCAGCGTGACACCCCTCACCTGACCTGCGCCGACGCAGCGGCGATGGACGCATCGGGACCGGCCGGAGGCACAATAGTGATCATGACAACGACGTCGTCCTTCACCTTCCTGCCGGTCCTGGAGCGCATCGCCGAGGAGATCGAGCGGACGCCCGGCCGCGGGCGTCCCGCCGACTACATCCCGGCGCTCGCGGCCTGCGACCCGCGCCGCTTCGGCATGGCCGTCGCCGAGCTGGACGGCACGGTCTACGGGGTGGGGGACTGGCGGCAGCCGTTCTCGGCGCAGTCCATCACCAAGGTCTTCACCCTCGCCCTGGACCTGGCCCGCGAGGGCGACGCACTCTGGGAGCACGTGGGCCGCGAGCCCTCCGGCAACCCGTTCAACTCCCTGGTGCAGCTGGAGTACGAGAACGGCATCCCGCGGAACCCCTTCATCAACGCGGGCGCCCTCGTCGTCACCGACCGCCTCCAGACCCGTACCGGCGACGCGGCCGGCGAGCTGCTGGCCTTCCTGCGCGCCGAGAGCGGCAACGCGGCCCTGGACTTCGACAAGGACATCGCCGCGTCCGAGACCGCGCACGGTGACCGCAACGCCGCCCTCGCCCATTTCATGGCGTCCTACGGCAACATCGACAACCCGGTCCCGGTCCTCCTCGACCAGTACTTCCGGCAGTGCTCCATCGCCGCCTCCTGCGCCGACCTCGCCCTGGCCACCACCTTCCTGGCCCGGCACGGCATCCGGGCCGACGGCACCCGCCTGCTCACCCGCAGCCAGGCCAAGCAGGTCAACGCGGTGATGCTGACCTGCGGGACGTACGACGCGGCCGGGAACTTCGCCTACCGGGTCGGCCTGCCCGGCAAGAGCGGGGTGGGCGGCGGGATCATCGCGGTCGTACCGGGCCGCTGCACGCTGTGCGTGTGGAGCCCGGGGCTCGACGAGCGCGGCAACTCCGTGGCGGGTGTGGCGGCCCTCGACCGGTTCACGACCCTGACCGGGCTGTCGGTTTTCTGATCCTCTCTGGTCCTCCCTCTGATCCTCTTTCTGATCCCCACAGTCCCCGCACAGTCCTCGGGCCCGATCACGTCCCGGTCACGCGCAGGCCGTCCTTCGGAGGGAGCCAGGTCGCCTTCCGGCCATCCGGCGTTGCCACGCTGCCCCGGTGTTGGCCATGGCTTTTCCCGTCGATCTCCGCCGCTGCCAGGTACTGGGCCTGGCCGGTACCGCCTGCCTCGCGCTGGGCGGTGAGACGGCCGGCGCCCTGCCCGTGCGGGAACTCCTCGCCCCCGCCTCCGTCCGCGCCGCCCTCGGCCTGGTCGGCGTGTACTTCGGCGTGGTCCTGCTGATCGCGGCCTGGCTGCTGCTGGGACGCCTGGTGCGCGGCGACCGTCCGCCGACCCCGCGGGCCCTGCTCCTGGTCCTCGCCGTGTGGGCGGCCCCGCTGCTGCTGGCGCCGCCGCTGTTCAGCCGGGACGTGTACAGCTACCTCGCGCAGGGCGCCATGGTCGACGCCCACATGGACGTGTACGCGCACGGCCCGGCCCGGCTCGGCGGCCCGCTCGCCGACGAGGTCGCACCGGTGTGGCGGAACACCGGTGCCCCGTACGGACCGGCCTTCCTGGCGGTCGCCTCCGCCCTGGCCGGCCTGACCCGGGGCGAGCTGCCCGCCGGGCTGTTCGGGATGCGGCTCCTCGCGCTGCTCGGCGTGGCCCTGATGGCCGCCGCGCTGCCCCGCCTCGCCCGGCACAGCGGCGCCGACCCGGCCGCCGCCCTGTGGCTCGGCGCCCTGAACCCGCTGGTGCTGCTGCATCTGGTGGCCGGGGCCCACAACGACGCCATCATGCTCGGCCTGCTGGGATTGGGCCTGGTGGCGGCGCTGCGACACGCCCCAGGCCGGTGGCCCGTCCTGGGCGCCGTTCTCGTGACGCTCGCGGCCCTGGTGAAGGCGCCCGCCGCGCTCGGCCTGCTGGCGGTCGTCGTCGTCCAGGTACGCGCGGGGCACAGACCGGTGCGGGCCGTGCTGACGACCTCACTGGCGGCCGGCGCGACCACGGCCGTCGCGACCGCCGTCGCCGGGACCGGGTACGGCTGGATCACCGCGCTGGACACACCGGTCTCCCCGCACAACTGGGCGCTCACCAGCCTGCTCGGCCGAGCCACCGCCGCCCTGCTCGAACGCCTCGGCAGCGGCCTGGCCCCGCTGGCCGTTCCGGCCTGGCACGTGCTCGGCCTCGCGGTCACCGCGGCCGTGGTCCTCCTCATCTGGCTGCGGCTGCGGCCCGCCCCGGTCTACGCGCTCGGCCTGAGCCTCGCCGTCGTGGCCGCCTTCGGCCCGGCGATCCGCCCCTGGTACGCCCTGTGGGGCCTGTTCCTGATCGCGGCCGCCGCGCCCAGTACCTCGGTACGGCGCCGGGTGGCCGCGGTCACGGGCGTGCTCGCGCTGGCGGTGCTGCCCAGCGGTGGCCCCGCGGACACCGGTCAGCTGGTGCTCGCCGTCTCCGGGGGCGTGCTCGCGGTCGTGGTCCTGACGCAGGCCCACCAGGCGGCCCGGACACCGGCCCTGGGGCGTGCGGCGTGAGGGGGCCGGGCACCGACCGGGGGCGGGTGCTCCTCGTCCTGGCCCTCTGCGCCGCGGTGACGGTCTTCACCGCGACCGTGCCGCTGCTGCGCGGCTTCTTCGACCTGCGCGTCTACTACGGGGCCGTGGACGGCTGGGTCCACCACGGCGGCCGGATCTACGACTACCGCGTGCCGGGGACGCCGTACGGCTTCACCTACCCGCCGTTCGCCGCCCTGGCCATGCTGCCGATGGCGCTCCTGCCCCTGCGCACCGCGATCGCCGCGTCCCTGCTGCTGAACCTGGCGGCGCTGGCGGTGGTGCTGCGCATCCTGGCCGGACCCGCCTGGCGACGGCACGGCTGGTACGGCTGGGCCCTGGCCGCCTGTCTGCTCGCGCTGTTCGAGCCGCTGCGCGACACCTTCAGCTTCGGCCAGGTCAATCTGCTGCTGCTGGCCCTGGTGCTGGCCGACGGCCGGCTGCTCGCGACCGGGCGGGGCCGCTGGGCGGGCGCCGGTATCGGACTGGCCGCCGCGATCAAGCTCACCCCGGCCGTCTTCATCGGTCTGCTGCTGCTCGCCCGCCGGTGGCGGGCCGCCGCGCTGGCGACGGCGGTCGCCGCCGGGGCGACCGCGCTGGCGGCCTGGGCGGATCCCGGAGCCTCCCGCTTCTACTGGACCGAGGCGCTGTGGGACACCGGCAGGGTCGGCCGGCTGGACTACGTCTCGAACCAGTCCCTCCAGGGGGTGCTGGCCCGGCTCGGCGAACCGGGCCGTCCGGTGTGGGCGACGGCCGTGCTGCTGGTGCTGTGCGTGTGGGCCTGGCGGTCGCGGGGAGCGGTCGCGGCCGGGGACTGGCCGGCCGCCTTCGCCCTCACCGGCCTCACCGCCTGCCTGGTCAGCCCGATCACCTGGGTGCACCACCTGGTGTGGCTGCTGCCGTCCTTCGCCGTGCTGGTCCGCGCCGGTCACCCGCGCCTGGCGGGCGCGCTGTACACGATGCTGTGCACCAGTGTGGTGTGGCTCTGGTACGACGACGCGTCCGGCCTCGACGGGTTCCTGGGCAGCAATGCCTACACGTGGATCACCCTGGGCCTGCTGCTCGGCCTGCCGGCCGGTCAGCCGTCCGCCTTCCGGCCGCCCTTGGCGCGCAGGGCCAGTGCCACGCCTGCGGCGCCGAGACAGGCGGCGCCCGCGACGACCCCGGCGTCCGGCCAGTCGGATTCCGTGCCGGCGGGAGGCGCCGGCGGGGCCGCCACGGGCTGCGCGGACGCGGCCGGGTGGGGCGGACGCGGGATCAGGGCGTCCAGCGAACCCACCGGATCGACGCGTCCGGAGGCGGCGAAGCCCCAGTCCAGCAGTGCGCGCGCCTCCTCGTACACGGCGAAGCCGCCGCCCTCCTGAGGGTTCATCACGGTCGTCACGAGCGTGCGCCCGTTCCGGCGCGCGGCGGCGACGAGCGTGTTCCCCGCGTTGGTGGTGTAGCCGTTCTTGACGCCGATCAGACCGGGGTACGGCTGCACGCCGTCCTCGCCGGTCAGCAGCCGGTTGGTGTTCTCGATGCCGTACGACCCGCCGTCGTCGCCGGGGAAGCGGGCCTGGGCGGTGGAGCAGTACCGGGCGAAGTCGCGGTTGCGCAGTCCGGCGCGGCCGAAGACCGCCAGGTCGTACGCCGACGACACCTGGCCGGGAGTGTCGTAGCCGTCCGGCGAGACGACCCTGGTGTCCAGGGCGCCCAGGGCGCGGGCCCTGACCTGCATCCGGTCCGCCGTGGTCTGCCAGCCGCCGGCGAGGGAGGCCAGGACGTGCACCGCGTCGTTGCCCGAGCTGAGGAAGACGCCCCGCCACAGGTCGGCGACCCGGTACGTGTGTCCCTCGACCACGCCGACCAGGCTGCTGCCCTCGCCGACGTCCGCCAGTTCCTTGGTGTCGACGGTGTGCCGGGAGCTCCCGGGCAGGGTCGGCAGCACGGTCAGGGCGAACAGCGTCTTGAGGGTGCTGGCGGGCGGCAGCCTGCGGTGCGCCTCGGACGAGGCCAGCACCTCGCCGCTGTCGGCGTCCGCCACCAGCCACGACAGCGCGGAGACGGCCGGGACCTCGGGCACCCCCGGGTGCGGACGGACCTGAGTGCCGGAACGGTAGAGGAGCGACGGCTGCGGGACCGCCGCCCTCGGCCGTCCGGGTGGGGCGGGGTCCGCCGACGCCGGGGCGAGCGCGAGCACCCCCGCGACGCAGAGGGCGCAGGTCGAGGCAGCCACCCGAGAGGAGAATCCGATCATCATACGAATCAACGTAGGAACGGACGTGCCGTGGCGCGCGTTGCCTGGGCCGGACGGCCCCGGGAGGCACCCGGATGCCGCACGCGGATCAGTCCGTCGGCAGTGTCGGCTGGACCCGCCGCAGGAACGTCGCGTTGTCGGGGGTCTCGCGCATCCGCCGCAGTAGCGTCTCAAGGTTCGCCGGGCCGCCGTCCCGCGACCGCAGCGCGCGGCGCAGCCCCCGTACGGTGGTCAATTCGGCCGGGGTGAGCAGGAGTTCCTCGCGGCGGGTGCCGGAGGCGTCGAGGTCCACGGCCGGGAAGAGCCGGTGGGAGGCCAGTTCCCGGTCCAGCCGCAGCTCCATGTTGCCGGTGCTCTTCAGCTCCTCGAAGAACAGGCCGTCGGCGCGGGAGCCGGTGTCCACCAGGGCGGTGGCCAGGATGGTGAGTGAGCCGCCCTCCTCGGCGTGCCGCGCCGCGCCGAAGAACCGCTTGGGGCCGAGCAGGGCGCCCGCGTCGACGCCGCCGCTGAGGGTGCGGCCGCCGGCGGAGGCCGCGTTGTTGTGGGCCCGGCACAGCCGGGTCAGGGAGTCGAGCAGGATGACGACGTCCTCGCCGTCCTCGACGAGCCGCTTGGCGCGCTCGACGACGAGTTCCGCGAGCGCGATGTGGTCCTTGGCCGACCGGTCGAAGGTCGAGGCGTACACCTCGCCGCGGACCGAGCGCCGCATGTCGGTGACCTCCTCGGGGCGCTCGTCGAGCAGCAGCACCATCAGCCGGCACTCGGGGTGGTTGCCCGCGACGGCGGCGGCGATCTGCTGGAGCAGCACGGTCTTGCCGGTCTTCGGCGGGGCCACGATCAGCCCGCGCTGGCCCTTGCCGACGGGGGTGAACAGGTCGGCGACGCGTCCGGCGAGCCCGGCCGCCGGGTGTTCGAGGCGGATCCGCTCGCGCGGGTGCAGCGGAGTCAGGTCACGGAAGTGGCGGCGTCCGCGGAGCGCCTCGGGTGTACGTCCGCCCACGCGCGCCACGTCGGTCAGGGTGCGGCGTTCGCCGCGGACGCCCTCGACGAGGTCGCCGCGGCGCAGGCCGTGACGCCGGATCAGCGCGGGGGAGACCTGGAGATCGGCGGGCGAGGGCAGGCAGCTCTCGGCGCGCAGGTGCCCCTTCCCGTGCGCGTCGATGTCGAGGACACCGGTGACGATCTGGTCGGCCGTGCGCTGCTGCCGTGCGGGAGGGTGTTCGAGTGTGGTGGTCGTGGTCATGAGGGTGGGGGGTCCTTTCCGGACGGTCGGAACGTGGGAACAAGGCATGGGAAGGGGGATCGGCCGCGCGGGGAGGGACGTGGGAACACGCCTCCGGCGGCGGAAGCAGCACCTCGGGTGATCGCGGACACGATGCGCCTGCGGCGGAAACGTCCTGCTCACGAGGTGGTGCGGAGAAGCCGGCGTGCCGGTCGCGAAGCGACGGGCGGCTCGGCTGAGCGAAGTGGAACGGGCACCGGCGCCCGGAACGGGGCGCACCTTGATGCTGATCGCACTGTACCAGTGGGCCCGCATCCGTCAACATGGCGTCGACCGGGTCTATTCCCCTGCCCCGCCGGTCGCGGCAGCGGCGGCAGCATCCTCGGAGCATCGGTCGGGCCGGCGGGCCGGTGGGTCGGCGGGCGGGAGGCCGCACTGCCCGCTCGGCTCCCATGCTCGGCAGCCCGCCTCCGGGCGCAGAACGCGAGTTGACGCGGAACACCGCTATGGACGGCGCCCGATCAGCCCATGACCGGCCGAGCCGCCCTTGCCGTTGGGCCGTGCTGCTCATGTCGTGTCGGTGTCGTCACCGGCCTGCACCAGATGTCCCCAGACCATAACGATCCTGGACGTGACGGGACTTGACCGCCCACATGCTTTATCTTCACGTCATGTCCACGCCGCCCACGCCGCCGCAGCAGCCCGACCAGCCGTCGGACGCGCCCGCTCAGCCGACCGCGTATCCCTACCCGAACCCGCAGTCGCCGCCGCCCGGCGGGCCGGCCGGTTTCCCGCCCCCGACGGTCCCGGCCCAGGCGCAGCAGGGCTTCTACGCCCAGCCGACCCTGGTCGGTCAGCCGGGCCAGCCGGGCAACCCGTATGCGCAGCCGAGTCCCTACGGTCCCGTGCCGGTCCCGCCGCCCGGCGGTGGCAACGGCGGTGCCGGGCGGGCGGTCCTGTGGGCCGTGGTCGGCGCGGTGGTGGCCTCCGCGGCCTGGGCGGCCGGCGTCTTCCTGATCGCCGGCAAGGACAGTGCGGACCTGCGCGGCTACTCCGCACCCTCGAACCTCTGCTCGGGCGGCGACTACTCCTCCTTCAAGGACGAGTACCCCGAGAACGACACCTCCCCGACCCACAACTCGCTCAAGGCCGCCGCCCTCGACGAGGGTTACTGCAGCCTCAGCCTGAAGAAGACGGGTTCGAGCTACGCGGACGCCTACCTGACCGCCCAGGTGGACCTGCACAAGAAGACCGACCCCGGGCCCGAGTTCACGGCCACCTGGAAGAACTACGACGACAGCCACTCCGGTTACGACGTGGAGAGCGTGAACGGCATCGGTGACGAGGCGTACCTCGTCACCGAGGACACCACCAGCGGCTCCTCCAGCGGCTCCCGCTACGCCACGCTGGCCGTACGGGACGGCTGGATGACGTACACCATGAGCTACAGCGCCTACCTGTCCTCGTACGACGCGGACAAGGACCCGCCGAAGCTCGACGAGGTGACCGACTGGCTGAAGTCGGACACGAAGGCCACCTTGGAGAACCTCAAGGGCTGACCCTCGCCCTCGCCCGACGTCAGGAGGCGGCGGCCGACCGGGCCTCCGCCTCCTTCGCGATCGCCTCGAACTGTGCGCCCATGGCAGCCGCGAGGGCCTGCGCGGCCGACAACGGCCGCACCATGACCGTCAGTTCGTCGATCAGGCCGTCCTCGTCGAGATGGATGAAGTCGCAGCCGGTCAGCTCGCGGTCGCCCACCCGGGTGGCGAAGACCAGCGCGTGGTCGCGCCCGTCGGCGCCGGCGAGCTCCCGCTCGTACCGGAAGTCCTCGAAGACCCGCGCGACCCCGCGCAGGATCGCCGCCGTGATCGCCTTGCCCGGGTACGGCTTGAACACGACCGGGCTGGTGAAGACCACGTCCTCGGCCAGGAGCGCCTCCACGGCGTCCATGTCGCCCGCCTCGACCGCCTCGCGGAACGCTCGCATCGGATCACCTCATAGTCAATTAGTTGAGTAATTGCGGATGACAATAGTCACCTGCTGTTAGCGTGTCCACATGTCTCTGAAGTACGCCGTCCTCGCCGCTCTGCTGGAGGGCGAGGCCTCGGGCTACGAGCTGTCCAAGGTCTTCGACGTGTCCCTGGCCAACTTCTGGCCGGCGACCCCGCAGCAGCTCTACCGCGAGCTGGAGCGGCTCGCGGGGGAGGGGCTGATCGAGGCCCGGGTGGTGCAGCAGGAGCGACGGCCCAACAAGCGGATGTTCACCCTCACCGAGGCCGGCCGCGCGGACCTGCGTTCCTTCGCCGCCGAGCCGCCCCGCCGGCCCACCGCCCTCCGCGACGAGCTCTTCATCAAGATCCAGGCGATGGACGGTGCGGACCCGGCCGTCACCCGCGAGCTGGTCGAGGAGCGCATGACCTGGGCGCGCGGCAAGCTCGACCGCTATCTGCGCGTCCGCGACCGCCTCCTCGGCGGCCGCACCGAGGAGCAGTACCTGAGCGAGTCCGACCGCGTCGGCCCGTATCTGACCCTGATGGGCGGGATCGCTTTCGAGGAAGGGAACCTGCACTGGTGCGAGCGGGTTCTGGCGCTCCTGGAGCGGCGCGTTGCCCTAGGCTGACCCGGATGTTCAGCCCCGAAGGCCCCACCCTGCGCGAACTCGCCGTGCAGGCGCTGTCGTCCGTCGAGCACGGCTACGACCTGCTCGCCCCGAAGTTCGACCACACCCCCTTCCGGACGCCGGACGGGGTGCTGGAGCCGGTGGCGGAGGCGCTCGCCCGGCTCGGTCCCGTCGCGGACGGCCTCGACCTGTGCTGCGGGACCGGCGCCGGTACCCAGGTGCTGGCGCGGGTGTGCCGCGAGAGCGTCACGGGCGTCGACTTCAGCGCCGGCATGCTCGCCGTCGCCCGGGAGCGGGTCCGCCCCGCCGGCCCCCGCGTGTCCTGGGTGCGCGGTGACGCCCGCGCCCTGCCGTTCGCCGCCGCCTTCGACCTGGTGGTCAGCTTCGGGGCGCTGGGCCACTTCCTGCCCCGCGAGCTGCCCGGCCTGTTCGCGCAGGTGCGCTCGGTGCTCCGCCCGGGCGGCCGGTTCGCGTTCCCCGTGCTCGGCCCGCCCCGGCCGACGACCCTCGCGTACTGGACGCTGCTCGGCTTCGACGCGGTGATGCGGGTGCGCAACGCCGTCTGGCGTCCGCCGTTCGTCATGTACTACCGCGCCTTCCGGTTCGGGGACGTGGTACGGGAGTTGGAGCGCGCCGGGTTCGTGGTGGAGCTGCACGCCCTGCCCGAGCTCGGGCGGCGCGCGGACGGCAGCCCCCGCGCCCGGCTGGTGATGGCACACAGTGGCGTCACCCCGCCGCCGGCACCGTGAACTCGTAGACCAGGGTGTCCTGCTGGGCGTCCACCACGAGATCGGTGATCTCCAGTGGCCGGGCGAACTGGTCGTGGACCCGTCGGGTCACCCGGACCGAGGAGGCGTCGGCGACCTGGCTGATGGAGTCCCGGTGGTGCAGGGTCAGTCCCGCCTTGCGCATCCAGTCGTAGGCCCGCTGCAGCTGCGCGGCCGCGGCGCCGTCGGCACGGTCGCGGTAGCGCCCCAGCTCGGCCACCTCGGACAGGGCCACGGCGGAGAACGACGTCACCGCGGTCCGCACGGCGCGGCCGTCGGGTGTGGCGGACTGGTAGCGGTGCACCAGGGTCGGCCGGTGCGGGGCGAGGCCGAGGGCGGCGGCATGCTCGGGCGGGGGAGCCTCCCAGGTGACGGTGGCCCGGTCGGCCGCGCCCGGATCGACGCTGCGGGCGCCCACCGGGAAGGCGAGCGACACCGGCTCCTCCACCGGCAGGCCGGGCAGGGTCGCGTGGGTGCCCCGCCGGTCGGTGGTCACCAGACCGTCGCGGCGCAGCACCTCCAGCGCCTGCCGGACGGTCTCCCGGCTGACGCCGAAGTGCTCCGCCAACCGCCGCTCGCCCGGCAGCCGTTCACCCGGCGGAATGGTTCCCTCGCTCAGCTCGCCGAGTAACTGCGTCGCGATCCGCCAGTAGAGGGGCTGGTCGTCGGTCTGCGGATGTTCCTGGGGGGTGGTGCGGGCCATGCCGCGCCTCCTGTTGGTGACAAGACGTAGCCGTGCGGGCTCATTGCGCGACCACATCTAGCATTGGTCTACACCAACAGGGAAGGGTGGCCTGCGGGTTCGGCCGAAACCGAACCGCGCGTCAAGGGCCTCACAGCGCGCGGTACAGGGCGTCCACGAGTGCCGTCTTACGCGGGTCG
The DNA here is from genome assembly GCF_044387825.1 of Streptomyces sp. NPDC020299. Taxonomy (NCBI): domain Bacteria; kingdom Bacillati; phylum Actinomycetota; class Actinomycetes; order Kitasatosporales; family Streptomycetaceae; genus Streptomyces; species Streptomyces sp. NPDC020299. Next base: position 323,326 of record NZ_JBIRWL010000001.1, on the reverse strand, counting down.
TCGGCGATGTGCGGCCCCATCCGGTTCATCACATAGCCCAGGGACACACCGGCCTCCGGGTCGGCGAGCCCGCAGGAACCGCCGAAGCCGTCGTGTCCGAAAGCGCGCGGATCGGGACCGTACGAGCCGTTCGGGCCGCTCAGCCACAGCCCCAGCCCGACCTCCGTCTCGTGCTCGAAACCGGCCCCCAGTACCAGGTCACGACAGCTGCCCTGGCCCTCCCGCACCCGCTCGGCCGCCTCGGCGGACAACACCCGCCGGCCGCCGTACGTCCCGCGCCCGGCGAAGACGCCGTACAGCTCGGCGACCGCCCGCGCCGTGCCGTGACCGTTGGCGGCCGGGATCTCGGCGGCCCGCCACTCGGGCGTGTTGGCCTCCTTCGCGCCCACCCCGGGATTGGTCAGCGCCGCGATCGCCGCGGGCGCCAACTGGCTGAAGATCGCGGACTGTTCGCTGCTCGGCGCGGCCCGTGCATGCACCAGCTCGGCCGCCCGGCCCGCCTCCCGCTCCGGCAGGCCGATCCGGAAGTCGATCCCGAGCGGCCCGGTCACCTCCCGCTCCAGGAACGCCCCCGGCAGCAGCCCCGAGACCCGCCGGACCACCTCGCCGACCAGGAAACCGTACGTCAGCGCGTGATAGCCGGACCGCGTCCCCGGCTCCCACCACGGCTCGGTCGCCGCGAGCCGCGCGGTCGTCAGCTCCCAGTCGTAGAGCTGCGGCAGCGAGTGCGGTTCGCGGATGCCGGAGAGTCCGGCGCGGTGCGACAGCAGATGCCGTACGAGGACCTTCTCCTTGCCCGCCGCGGCGAACTCGGGCCAGTAGTCGGCGACCGGCGCGTCGAAGTCGAGCAGCCCCCGGTCGGCGAGGATGTGCGCGCACAGCGCCACCGGCCCCTTGGACGTCGACCAGACGTTGACCAGGGTGTCCCGCTGCCACGGGCGGGTGCGTGCCGCGTCCGCCCAGCCGCCCCACAGGTCCACCACGGGCTCGCCGCCGACCGTCACCGCCACCGCGGCGCCGAGCTCCTCCCGGTCCCGGAAGTTCTCCTCGAACGCCCGCCGCACCGCCGTGAAGCGGGCGTCGCAGTGGCCCTGCACCCGTACCTCGTGAGCCTCGTCCCCGGACATCAGCCCTCCGTCGTCCGCCGTGGGTCCGGGCCGCGCCGCTGCGACCCGGACCCCTGAACGTACCGACTGGTCGGACTGGAGGGAAGGGTGGGGACGGGACAAGGGCGGTCAGCGGAAGAACAGCCTCCCGGTGGGCTCCCGGTGACCGTCCGCCGTGTGCCAGTAGTCCCGGGTCTCCACGGCGCGGCCCTCCTCGTCGAACCGCGCGAAGACGCAGCCCGCGAGCGTGGACGGCACGCCGTCCTCCTCCGCCAGGACCAGGAACTCCGCCACCGCGACGCCGTCCGGAGCGACGACCGGCGCCGAGAACCGCACGCCGGTCACCCGTTCCTCGACGAACGACCAGCGCAGGTAGGTCCCGAGCGCCTCCCGCCCGCGGTGCGGCTCACGGAACGGCATCGACCGGTGCACGCAGTCCTCGGCGTACAGCTCCAGCAGCGCCGCCACGTCGTGCGTGGCCCAGGCCCGCTCCCAGACCCGGACGAACCGCTCCGCGGCCTCCCGTGTGTCCATCCGCCGCCCCTCAGGCGTACGACCGCAGCCAGCGCAGCTTCGCCGCCTGCTGGTACGGGCCGCCGCCCTCGTGGTCGTTGAAGTCGTACACCTCGATCTCCTTGTCGTCGTGCGCCCAGGCGTTGAACGCGGCGAAGATCGTCGACGGCGGGCAGGTCTGGTCCTCCAGGGCCGTCGAGAACAGGGCGGGCGCCCGGCCGCGGGCCGCGAAGTGGACGCCGTCGAAGTAGGACAGCGTGCGCAGGACTTCATCGGTGCGGCCCCGGTGCGTCTTGAGGTAGAGGCCGATCTCCCGGTACGGGTGCCGGTCGGTCACGGTGACCGCGCGCGGGAAGTCGCACAGGAACGGCACATCCGGGGCGACCGCCACCAGGTCCGGGACCAGCCCGCCCACCGCGAGGGTGATGCCGCCGCCCTGGCTCCCGCCGGTCGCCACGGTCCGCGCCGCGTCGGTGAGCGGGTGCGAACGGGCCGCCTCGACCGCGCGCACCGCGTCCGTGAACACCCGGCGGTAGTAGTAGTTCTCGGGCGCGTCGACGCCCCGGGTCATGAAGCCGGGGTACGCCGGGGAGCCGCCCACCGGGTCGGCGGTGCCGCCCCCGCCGCCCCAGGCGCTGCCCTGGCCGCGTGTGTCCATCACGAAGTGCGCCCGGCCCGTCGACGCCCACAGCAGGTGCTCGTGCGGCAGCCCGCGCCCGCCGCCGTAGCCCACGAACTCCACCACCAGCGGCAGCGGCTCCGTGGCGCCGGCGGGCAGGGTCAGCCAGCCCTTCACCGGGTGGCCGCCGAACCCGGCGAACGTCACGTCGTACACCGACACGGTGGACAGCCCGCAGTCCACCGGTTCGAAACGGGCGTCCAGGTCGTGCTCCCGGGCCTCCTGGAGCGTCTTGGACCAGAAGGCGTCGAAGTCCTCGGGCTCGGCGGACTCACTGCGGTACGCGCGGAGTTCGTCCAGAGGAAGATCGAACAGGGCCATCAACAACCGCCTTTGAGTGAGAGCGTGCGGATGATCACACCGTACGTCGGTGATCGGAGGACTCGCCAGGCCCTCGCCGGGCACCGAGCCCCCTCGCCCGCGCCGGCCGGGTCAAGCCCTGCGCGGGGTCAAGCCCTGCGCCGGGTCAAGCCCTGCGCCGGCTCCAGTCCGGCCCCGTGCGGGCCCACTCCCGCTCCCACTCGTCCATCCGGTGCCGCAGCGAGACATGCCGGGCGATGCCGTGGCCGAGGAGGAGGACGGCCGCCGCGCCGCCCGCCACGCATACGCCGACGCCGACGGTGTGCTGCCAGACCGCGACATCGTCCGGCGGCGGGGCCACGCTGCGTCCCCGGGAGTCGAACCACACGTCCACCACGTCACCCTGACGCGCCTCCGCCGGGACCCGGGCCGACGCCGTACGCGTCCCCTGGCCCGGCTCCGCCCAGCGCACCGTCGTCCGGTAGGCCTGCCGGCCGCCCACCGAGGGCAGCCGCTCCGGCGTGTCGCCGATCACCTCGGCACGGACGCGGTGGCGTTCCGCCCGCTGCGCCGTGGCCGCGGTCCGCGCCTCCTCATGGGCCCACAGGCCCGCCAGTGCCCCGGCCAGGGGCGCGCCCACGAACAGCAGGACGGCGACCGCCAGCGCCGCCCACGCCTCCACGACGTCCGACCGGCGTCGCAGCGGATTGCGCCGCCAGCGCCATCCGCGCACCCGGGTTCGCATGTCGACCTCCTCGCCGTCACCCGCAGCGGCGGCCCCCTCGTGGACCACGGCACGTCGCACGCATGCGAGCGTCCACACCGGTCGCGTACCCCGTACGGAGCAGCTCGCTCACCCGCGGCGGAGCCGAGCATGGCAAAGGGACCCACAGCGCCGCTGGACGCCCGCTTGCGCGCCCCGGGCCCGCCCGTCAGCCGAAGCGCTCGATGCGGATCCGGTCGACCGGTTGCCCCGCGGCGACGAGCAGCCGCGAGGCGTGCTCCGCGAAGCCGTTGGAGCCGCACACATAGGCCTCCCACCCACCAGGAGGCTGCTCGGCCAGGAGCGGCGCCACATGTGCGGCCGCCATACGTCCCACCGGCACGCCCTCCGGTGCCCGGCGCGTGAACACGGCCGTGGTCTCCGCGCCCAGCTCGCGCGCGTAGATCAGCTCCTCCGGGGTCCGCGCGGACACCACCATGCGCAGCGGCACGGACAGGCCCCGCGCCCGGTGGTGCCGCACCATGGACATCAGCGGTACGGTTCCGGAGCCGGCGCCGACCAGCAGCGCGGGCCGGTCGCCCGGCCAGGCGAAGAAGCCGCTCAGCGGGCCGCGCACCTCGACCGTGTCACCCGGCCTGGCCACCGTGTGGAACCAGCCGGAGACCTCGCCGCCCTCGACGTGGTCCAGGGTCAGCTCGATGTGCCCGGAGCCGTCCGGCGCGGACGCGATGGAGTAGTGGCGCTGCGCCGTATAGCCGTCCTCGGCGGTGAGCCGCAGCATCAGATGCTGTCCGGGCAGATGCCCCGCCCAGGCCGGCACGGCGAGCCGGAAGGTGGCGGCCCGGGGCGTCTCCCGCCGGATCCCGGTGAGCGTGGCCGTCTGCCACACCGACGCGGCCGGGTCGCCGACCTCGATGCGTCCGGGCACCGCGAAACGGGCGGGGGGATTGAACGTCGTGGTGGTCGTGAACGTCGTGGTGGTCACCGTCTCAGTCACCGGAGTACCGCTGCTCCTCCCAGGGGTTGCCCCGCGCGTGGTAGCCGTTGCGCTCCCAGAAACCCGGCTCGTAGTGGTCGAGCAGGGTGATACCGGCGATCCACTTGGCGCTCTTCCAGAAGTACAGGTGCGGCACCAGCAGCCGGACCGGCCCGCCGTGCTCGGGGGCGAGCGGCTCGCCGCCGTACTCCCACGCGATCCAGGCGCGCCCGCCGGTGAGGTCGGCCAGCGGCAGGCCGGCGGTGTAGCCGGTGTGCGAGTACGCGACGGCATGGGTGGCGGAGCCGTGGGGCCGCACCGCGCCGAGGAAGGCGTCCAGCGACACGCCCCCGAACCGCACCCCGAACTTCGACCAGCCCGTCACGCAGTGGATGTCGCCCTCGTACGCGGACTCCGGCAGCGCGTGCGCCTCGTCCCAGTCCCAGGTGCGCGGCTCGGCCACCAGTCCGTCGACGCGGAACGTCCAGTCGGCGGGCGCGAGGTCGGGGGTGACCTCGGCGGACAGGACGGGCCAGTCGTCGCCGGCGTCGTACTGGCCGGGCGGCAGCCCCGCGCGGCCGGCGCGCGGGCGCCCGGTGAAGCCTCGGGTGACGTTCATGCTTCAACCGTACGCTGTCCCCGCCGGTGTTCCGTCCCTGGTCAGTGCCCGTCGTCGGGCTCCAGCATTGCGGCCGTATGAACTCCGGGCGGGTCCGGGAATAGCCCTCCCGTGTTCCCGCTTGGCGCTGAGTGCCGACGCCGGTGCCCCGGCGACGGCAGCGCAAGGAGAGTGAGGAAGCAGATGCCCAAGGCGTACGTCTTCACGCGGTACGGCGGACCGGAGACCGAGGCCCTCGTGGAGGTGGACCGGCCGAGCCCCGGCCCCGGCCGGCTCCTGGTCGCGGTCCGGGCGGCGGGCGTGAACCCGGTGGACTGGAAGCTGCGCACCGGCTACCGCCGCCCCGGCGAGACCGGCGAGCGCCAGTTCCCCGCCGTGCTCGGCAACGAGGTCTCCGGTGTCGTCGAGGAACTCGGCGAAGACGTGAGCGGATTCGCCGTCGGGGACGAGGTCTTCGGCAACACGGCCGCCGGAGGGTACGCGGAGTACGCGGTGCTGCCCGCCCAGGTGGCCGCGCACAAGCCCGCCGCCCTCTCCTTCGCCGACGCCGCCACCCTGCCGGTCGCCGCCGCCACCGCCTACGACGGCGTGCGCCAGCTCGCCCTGCCCGCGGGCGCGACGCTGCTGATCACCGGCGCGGGCGGCGGGGTCGGAGCAGCCGCCGCACAGATCGCCCGTGCTTTCGGGCTGCGGGTCGTGGGGGTGGCGAGCGAGGGCAAGAAGGAGTTCGTCGAGTCGCTGGGCGCCGTGCACGTGCCCGCCGGGCCCGGCCTGGCCCGGCGGGTGCGCGCCGCCGCGCCCGCCGGCGTCGACGGCGTCTTCGACCTCGTCGGCGGCGAGGTGCTCGCAGAGGCGGCCGCACTGCTCACCGACCGGACCAGGCTGATCACCGCCGCCGCGCCCGAGCAGACCGTGGCGGACCTCGGCGGCGCCCGGGTGGCGCGCGCCCGTACCGCGGCCGTCCTGGACGCGGTGGCGGCGCTGGTCGTCAAGGGCGACCTGGACCCGCACGTCACCCGGACCTTCCCGCTGGAGCGTGCCGAAGAGGCCCTGCGCGCCGTCGAGGAAGGGCACGCCCGCGGCAAGATCGTGATCGAGGTCGCCCGATGACCGCCGAGACCCCGCACGTCCTCGACAACCCCGCCCGCGCCTCCCTGACCGGCCCGCACGCCCGCTTCGCCGAGCGGCGGGGCCGGGTCCTGCGCTACCCGGTCGACGTGTCCCCGTGGCTGGCCCTGCCCGACGAACCCGCCGCCGAGGACTGGGCGGACGTCGCGGCGCTGGCCGGACCGGGCGCCGAGGTGCCGCTGGCCGGCTTCGGCGGGCAGGTCCCGGACGGCTGGGAGATAACCTTCCACGTCGAGGGCGTCCAGCTGGTGGACGAGAGTCTGGCCGCCGTCCCCGACGCGGAAGCGGTCCGCCTCGGCCCCGCCGACGTACCCGAGATACTCGACCTGGTCGAACGCACCAGGCCGGGCCCCTTCCTGCCGCGCACCGTCGAGCTCGGCACCTATCTGGGCATCCGGCGTGAGGGTGCTCTGATCGCGATGGCGGGGGAGCGGCTGCACCCGCCGGGGTGGACCGAGATCAGCGCGGTCTGCACCGACCCCGCCTTCCGCGGTGAGGGCCTGGCGACCCGGCTGATCCGCGCTGTCGCGCACGGCATCCGGGAACGCGGCGAGACCCCGTTCCTGCACACCGGCGCGGGCAACACGGGTGCCATCCGGCTGTACGAGTCGCTCGGCTTCCGGCTCCGCCGCCGTACCGCGTTCCTCGCGGCCCGGGTTCCCGAGCGGCTGGCCGACGGCCTGGAGGCCGTGCCGGTGGCGTGACCGGGCGGTCCCCGCTCACTCCGCCCCGGCGACGTCCGGCGGCTCGGCGTTGTACCGCTCCAGGTACGCCGCGAACCGCGTCAGGTCCTCTTCCGGCCAGTCCGCCAGCCGCTCCCGGAAGGCCGTCCGGCGGCGCCGGGTGACCTGGGCGAGGATCTCCTGGCCGGCCTCGGTCAGATGCAGCAGCTGGACCCGGTGGTCCGCCGGGTCCAGGCGGCGCTCGACGAGCCCGGCCCGCTCGAGCGCGGACACCTGGCGGCTGACCGTGGACTTGTCCAGGGCGTAGTGCGCCGCGAGGTCGGTGGCCCGGCAGCCGCCGACCTCCTCCAGATGTCCGAGCAGCGTGTACGACACCAGCGACAGCTCCGGGTGCATGCGCCCCGCCGAGGCCCGGGCCCGCCGGGCGAAGATCGTCATCTCGCGCTGGATGGTCTCGATGGCCGTCCGGGCTGCTGTCACGGGTCCGCCTCCTCCGCCCTTCTTGCCGCACCTTCTGGTTGTAGAATACAACTGGCTGGGCCGGGGTAAGGTGGCCGTCCGGCTGCGGACTGTCCCGACCGCAAACCACCGAGGAGGTGAGACCCATTACCGCTGTATCAGCTGGGGTGCTCTCTCCTCGCGACGGAACGGATCACCCGCACCGGTGACCGTGTGAGCGCCCTTCGGTCCCAGGCCCGAAGAAAGGCTCTCGGCTTCCATGCCCCCTCTTTCCCCCCTTTCGCCCGACGCCGTCGTGACGGCGCTGCGCGCCGCCGGCTGCGTCTTCGCCGAGGACGAGGCGGAGTTGCTCCTCGCCGCCGCCCGCACCCCGGACGAACTCGCCACGATGGTGGACCGGCGCGTCGCCGGGCTTCCCCTTGAACACGTCCTCGGCTGGGCCCACTTCCACGGGCTGCGCATCGCCGTGGAGCCCGGCGTCTTCGTGCCCCGGCGCCGCACCGAGTTCCTCGTCGGCCAGGCTCTCGCCCAGGCGCCGGACGCGGCCGTCGTCGTCGACCTGTGCTGCGGCTCCGGCGCGGTCGGCGCGGCCCTGGCCGCCGCCCTCGGCCGGGTGGAGCTGCACGCCGCCGACATCGACCCCGCCGCGGTGCGCTGCGCCCGCCGCAATGTCGCCCCGTACGGCGGTCAGGTCCACGCGGGCGACCTGTTCGGGGCGCTGCCCGGCGGTCTGCGCTCTCGCGTGGGCATCCTCGCGGCCAACGTGCCGTACGTCCCCACCGGCGAAGTGGGTCTCCTGCCGGCGGAGGCCCGCGAGCACGAACCCCTCGTCGCCCTCGACGGCGGCCCCGACGGCCTCGACGTCCTGCGCCGCGTCGCCGCCGAGGCCCCCGACTGGCTCGCTCCCGGCGGCTGCCTGCTGGTCGAGACGAGCGAACACCAGTCCCCGGCGGCCCTCGACGCCTTCACCCGCGCCGGTCTGACCACGCGTCTGGCGGTGTCGGAGGAGCTGTACAGCCATGTGGTGCTCGGCGTGCGCCCCGCGCGCAGGGCCTAGGCCAGCTCCTGCGCCCGTGCGATGAGGAGCGCCACGTCGTCGTGGTTGTCGGGGTGGTGCATCGTCCGCAGGAGGAGGTCGCAGACCTCCTCCAGTGGGCGGGCCGGGTCGTCGAGGAGGGAGAGCAGGGCGTCCAGGCGTTCGTCGAGCGAGTGCCGGCGCGTCTCCACCAGACCGTCGGTGTAGAACACGAGTTCGTCGCCGGGGGCGAAGTCGACGGTGACGGTGGAGAAGCCCACGCCCCCCACGCCCAGCGGCACCCCCGTGGGCAGGTCGAGCAGCTCCGGCGGGCGGCCGGGACGCACGTGCGCCGGGGGCAGGTGACCGGCGTTGGCGATCCGGCACTGGCGCAGATGGGGGTCGTGGACGGCGTACACGCAGGTCGCGATGGAGTGGTCGAGAGCCGAGGTGGTCTTGTCGAGGTGCTCCAGGAGCACCGCGGGATCCAGACCGAGCGAGGCCAGCGTGGTGGTCGCGGTCCGTAGCCGGCCCATCGTCGCGGCGGCGCTGATGCCGCTGCCCATCACATCGCCCACGACCAGCGCCGTCTTGCCGTCCTCCAGGGGGATGACGTCGAACCAGTCGCCGCCGACCTCGCTGGTGGCCCCGGCCGGCTGGTAACGGGAGGCCACCTCGAGGCCGGTGGTCACCGGCGGACGGCCGGGCAGCAGGCTGCGCTGGAGGGTGAGCGCGGTGTCGCGGGCGTTCTGGTACCAGCGGGCGTTGTCGATCTGCACGGCCGCTCGGGCGGCCAGCTCCCGGGCGAGCAGCAGATCGTCCTCGCCGAAGGGCTCCGGGTTCCGGGTGCGCTTGAGATCGAGGGCGCCGAGCACCTCGCCGCGTGCGATCAGGGGTACGGCCAGATACGAGTGGATGCCCGCCCGGTCCAGCAGGGCGGCCGCCTCGGGGGAGCGGGCGATGCGCGAAAGGTCCTCGTCCTTCACCCGCGCCACCAGGACCGGGCGGCCGGTCCGTACGCACTCGGTGACCAGCCGGTCGGGCGCGTAGCGGGCGATCTGCCCGGGCGGGTCGGCGGCCCGCAGGGCGTCCTCCGCGTCCTCCGTGTCCGCCGCGCGGACGGCGAGGGCGCGGATCACCGCCGGTTCGGACGGTCCGAGGGTGCTGCGGCGGCCCTCGACGACCGCGTCCAGCAGGTCCACCGCCGCCACGTCGGCGAGTTCCGGCACGGCGACGTCGGCCAGCTCGCGGGCGGTGCGGTCCAGATCCAGCGTGGTGCCGATCCGCGCCGAGGCGTCGGCGATCAGGGCGAGACGGCGCCGCGCGGCCTCCGCCTCGACGCCCGCCCGGTACTGCTCGGTGGTGTCGACCATCGAGGCCGCCACGCCGAGCACCGTGCCCGTGGCGTCCTCCAGCCGGTACAGCGACACCGACCAGGCGTGGTCCTCGTCCGGGTCGGCCGGGGTGCGGCCCACCGTGGACCGGTCGACGAGCGGCGCGCCCGTCTGAAGGACCCGGCGGGCCGCGGACTCCAGCGCGTCGGCGTCCAGCAGCGGCACCACCTCGCGGAGGGTCCGCCCGAGGTGTTCCTCGGCCGGCACGCCGTTGATCTTCTCCAGCGCCGGGTTGACCGAGACGTACCGCAGCCGCGTGTCCAGGACGGCCAGTCCGATCGGCGACTGCTGCACCATCCGCCCGGACAGCGCGAGGTCCTGCTCCATCCGGCGGACCGTCGACTGATCCGCGGCCAGGCCCAGCGCGTACACGGCTCCCCGGTCGTCCAGCAGCCGCATGTTGCGGAACTCCACCAGGCGCGTGCTGCCGTCCTTGTGCCGGATGGGGAAGCCCCCGGCCCAGCCCTGCCCGGTGCGCAGCACGTCGGCGAAGAGCTCGCCGACCAGCTCGATGTGCTGCTCGTGCACCATCAGGCGGGCCGCGTACCGCCCCAGCGCCTCCTGCGCCGACCAGCCGAACAATTCCTCGGCCTGCGGGCTCCACAGCACGATGCGCCCGTCGGAGTCCAGCACCACCGAGGCCACACCCAGCACGTCGAGCAGCCCGCTCGGGCGCAGCGGTCCGCGCAGGGGCTCGCCGCCCCCGCCCACCGGAGCCTCGGCTGCACTCATGCCACGCACCGCCTCTTGCCGTCCGCACGGCACGCCTTCCCCAGTGCCGTCTCCCCTTGTTCTACCGTGCCCGCGCCGGACTCTTTGACGCTGGCGCCGACTTTCTCCACCGCGACGCCACAGAGTTCACGCCGCAGTTGCGTGATTGGTCTGTACATGACCATGGCGTCGGGCCAGACTGTCGGCCGACCGATCACCACCCCCCGCCCGAGGAGTCGGCCATGCCCGCGCCCCTGCCCGCATCCGTCCGGCAACGTGGTCACACAGCCCTCAGCGCACTCGTCGTCCTGGCCACCGCCGCCGCCCTGTCCCTCACCGTGTCCGCCACGTCCGCCTCCGCCGCCGGCACCTGGACCGAGACCGGTTCCGACCGCGCCGATCCGCTCACCGAGAGCCAGGGCCTGACCTCGGTCGAGGTCCCGGCCGGCAGCCCCAACCGGTACACCGGCATCGGCACCATCCCTTTCGACGTGAGCAGCCGCGGCTGGAACCACGTCGGCGACCCCGACGCCTCGTACGGCGGCTACTACATCGAGCCGTACCAGCGGGACTCCGGCAACTCGAAGATGTTCCGGGTGCAGGCACCCGGCGGCGCCTGGTCGGAGTACGTCCACACGCTGAGCTCCGGGGAGGCGCTGAACAACTCCTGGGTCGCGATCTCGCCCGACGGCCAGTGGATGCTTTCGGGGGAATACGGCACGATGACCCGCTTCCTGGTCTTCCCGGCCCCGGGCGCGAACACCTCCACCTCGCCCTCGGCGAACCTGCCGCAGGTCTCCACCGTCAACCTCGACCATGCCGTGCGCGACGTCCAGGGCTGCGACTTCTCCGGCCCGACGACGCTGCTGTGCTCCTCCGACGACCCCGAGGGCACGCTCTTCGGCATCACCAAGCCGCTCCTCCAGGTCGACCTGTCGGGCGCGCCGAACGGTACGGCGGACGTCTCCGGCCACGTCACGGCGCTGCGCCAACTGCCCCTGCGCAGTGCCTGCTCCGGCACCTTCGAGGCCGAGGGCATCGACTACGACCGGCGTACCGGCACCCTGCGCGTGATCGTGGTGTCCCCGGGTTTCTGCGTGCTCACCGACAGCAAGACGTACAAGTTCACGCGCGGCTAGAGGTGTGCCGGGTGGTCGGTGGTGCTTTCCTGGGGATGGACGCGGCTGGGCGGGGTACCCCGTTGCACCGCAGCGCGGCCAGGAAAGGAGCGATCATGAAGGACACGGAGCGGTCGCATCCGGAAACCGTCTCGGTGGAGATCAGCGGATACTCCAAGGATGACGCCCGACTCGTCTTCGAAGCGCTCAGCGCCTGCTTCGCCTCGGACCGGGCTCCCGAAGAGGTGCCGCAGCAGCTCCACGAGAGCCGTCCGATGGTGTGGCTCGGCACCTACGACGTCGCGGACACCCGCGGGCAGGGCTGCCCGCCGGTGCACCTCGGCTCACCCGTCCAGGCGGACGTCCAGGGCAGTTACTGGGCGGTGGACCGCTTCCGCCACAGCCTGGACTCGATGTTCACCGTTCAGGAGACCTGCACGGCCTCCGGCGACCAGGAGAGGGACCTCCACCTGCGTCTCGAAAGCCGCTGAGCGGAGTCACCGAGAGAGCCGCTGCCGGCTCTCCGGCCGCTCATGACGCCCCGGCCGCCCCATCGGCGCCCGGGGCGTACTGCGCCTCCCCGTGGCCGAGGGACCAGTCGACCGACTCGTTCTCGGTGACGGTGACGAGCACATTGCGCGGCTCGGTGCCCGCGTAGGCGTGGGCGAGCTCCGCGATCCGCCGGTACAGCGCCCGCTTCCGGCCGGGCGTGCGCCCCGACCGCATGGTGATCGCGACGAAGACGACACCCTCGTCCCGGTGGATGCCGAGGTAGTCGTCGTGGCGCAGGGTGCCGGTGATGCCGTCGTGGCCGGTGAGGACCTGGAACCGGTCGTCGGGCGGGATGCCGAGGGTCTCGACCAGCGCTTCGTGGACGGCGCGGCCGAGGGCTTCCAGGCGGGTGCGATCGGTGCCGAGGGCGTCGATGCGGACGAAGGGCATAGGGGGCTCCTGTCTGGGGCGGGCCGGGTGCACACTGATTGTACATACCAGTAGTTACAAAGTGGCCGGACTCACCCGCCCAGGTTTATGCAACTAGTTGCACAACGACCTCTCCCTCCTCTAGAACAGAGCCCAAGACACCGCGCACGGAGGGCCCCCGATGAGCCGTTACCCCCACCTGCTGAACCCCCTCGACCTTGGCTTCACCACGCTTCCCAACCGGGTGCTCATGGGCTCCATGCACGTGGGCCTGGAGGAGGCCGAGCGCGGGTTCGAGCGGATGGCGGAGTTCTACGCGGCCCGCGCGCGCGGGGGAGTGGGGCTCATCGTCACCGGCGGCATCGCGCCGAACGACGAGGGGCGCCCGGGTGAGGGCGGCGCCAAGCTCACCACCGAGGCCGAGGCCGAGCAGCACGCCGCCGTCACCGCCGCCGTGCACCGCGAGGGCGGGAAGATCGCGATGCAGATCCTGCACTTCGGACGGTACGCCTACCACGAGGACCTCGTCGCACCGAGCCCCATCCAGGCGCCGATCAGCTTCTTCCAGCCCCGCGAGCTCACCGACGACGAGGTCGAGCGGACCATCGACGACTACGCGCGCGCCGCCCGCCTGGCCCGGCAGGCGGGCTACGACGGCGTCGAGATCATGGGCTCCGAGGGCTACCTCATCAACGAGTTCATCGCCGCGCAGACCAACCACCGCACCGACCGCTGGGGCGGCTCGTACGAGAACCGCATGCGCTTCCCCGTCGAGATCGTCCGCCGCGTACGCGCCGCGGTCGGCGAGGACTTCATCATCATCTACCGGCTGTCCATGCTGGACCTGGTCCCGGGCGGCTCCTCCCTGGAGGAGGTCGTCACCCTCGCCAAGGCCGTCGAGGCCGCCGGGGCGACGATCATCAACACCGGTATCGGCTGGCACGAGGCGCGCATCCCCACCATCGCCACCTCGGTCCCGCGCGGCGCCTACACCTGGGTCACCAAGAAGGTCATGGGCGAGGTGTCCATCCCGCTGGTGACCACCAACCGCATCAACACCCCCGAACTCGCCGAGCAGTTGCTCGCGGACGGGTGCGCCGACATGGTCTCCGTGGCCCGCCCGATGCTCGCCGACCCCGACTTCGTCGCCAAGGCCGCCGCCGGCGAGCCCGAGGCCATCAACACCTGCATCGGCTGCAACCAGGCCTGCCTGGACCACACCTTCAGCGGACAGATCACCTCCTGCCTGGTCAACCCGCGCGCCTGCCATGAGACCGAGCTGGTTCTGGCGCCGACCCGGCTGGCGAAGCGCGTCGCCGTCGTGGGCGCCGGTCCCGCCGGTCTCGCCTGCGCCGTCAGCGCCGCCGAACGCGGCCACCGGGTCACCCTCTTCGACGCCGCGAGCGAGGTCGGCGGTCAGCTCAACGTGGCCCGCAAGGTCCCCGGCAAGCAGGAGTTCGACGAGACCCTGCGCTACTTCCGCCACCAGCTCGGCGCGCACGGCGTGGACGTACGGCTGAACACCCCCGTCGAGGCCGAGGACCTCACCGACTACGACGAGGTCGTCGTCGCCACCGGCGTCTCCCCGCGCACCCCCGACATTCCCGGGGTCGACCACCCCCGCGTCGTGGGCTACCTCGACGTGCTGCAGGGCGGCGCCCCCGTCGGCGACCGGGTCGCGATCCTCGGCGCGGGCGGCATCGGCTTCGACGTCGCGGAGTTCCTCACCGACGGCGGGGACCAGGCGAGCGAGGACCCGGCGACGTACTTCCGTCACTGGGGCGTCGACACGGACTACCGCGCGCCCGGCGGCCTCGCCGCCCCCGAGCGGCCCGCGCCGCCGCGCACCGTCCACCTGCTGCAGCGCAAGACCACCAAGGTCGGCGCGGGGCTCGGCAAGACCACCGGCTGGATCCACCGCACCGAGCTCAAGCACCGCGGGGTCACCATGGTCCCGGGCGTGCGCTACGACCGGATCGACGACGCCGGGCTGCACATCACCGTCGGCGAGGAGAGCACGGTCCTCGAGGTCGACACGATCGTGCTCTGCACCGGCCAGGAGCCGCGCCGCGGCCTGTACGAGAAGCTGGTCGCCGCCGGCCGCCCCGCGCACCTCATCGGCGGCGCCGACATCGCCGCCGAACTGGACGCCAAACGCGCCATCAAGCAGGGCACGGAGCTGGCGGCGGCCCTCTAGGGCCTGCTGGACGGCGCCGGAACGGCCCGGTGCCCTCCCTAGGATGAGTTCATGTCACTCCCGCACGCGATCCTCACCGCCCTGCTCGAGAAGCCGTCGTCGGGGCTGGAGCTGACCCGCCGGTTCGACAGGTCGATCGGTTACTTCTGGTCGGCGTCGCACCAGCAGATCTATCGCGAGCTGGGGAGACTGGAGGCCGAGGGGCACATCCGCACCCTGCCGGCCGAGCAGCCGGTCCGCGGGCAGAAGAAGAGTTACGAGGTCCTGCCCGCGGGCCGCGCCGAGCTGGCCCGCTGGACGTCCGCGTCCCAGGACCCCAAGCCGCACCGCGACGCCCTGCTGCTGCGGCTGCGCGCCGCGGCGGTGGTCGGCACGGCGGGCCTGGAGACCGACATCCGCCGCCATCTCGAGCTGCACCGGCGGCAGTTGGCCGAGTACCAGGAGATCGAGCGGCGCGACTTCCCACCGGACCGGGACAGCACTCAGGACCGGCTGCGCCACCTGGTGCTGCGGGCGGGCATCGACCTGGAGACCTTCTGGACCGGGTGGCTCACCCACGCCCTGGCCGAGTTCGGCGAGCTGCCGCGGAACACGGCCGGCGACGAGGGTGTCTGACCGGGCCCGGTTCAGAACCGGTACGGCTTCGAGCGGCGGCGCAGGATCCAGCCGGTGGCGATGAGAGCGATGCCCACCAGCCCCCCGCCCACACCGAGGGTCACGGGGCCGTAGTCGCGGGCGGCGCCGCCCACGCCACCCATGACGCCGCGCGACGGCGAGGGAGCGGACGTGGCGGAGATCGTCGGTCTCGACGGAGGCGCGACGACGACCGCCTGGGTGCCCGCGGTGATGCCGTTGGAACAGACGACCACGACGGTGTACGTCCCCGGGCTCACCCCCGACCAGGCGGCGGACTGGCTGATGGTCGTGCCCGCCAGGGCCACCTGCCGGCCCTGGGCGAAGTTCGCCTGGCTGCTCGCGATCAGGGAGGCGTTGCCCCAGCTGCCATTGTTCTGCGTACAGGCGCTGGTCGTCACCGACACCGTGGACCCGGTGGTGCTGACGGAGATCCCCGAGACGGCGCCGGCCGGCCCGGTGTACCCGATCGGGAGCGCGGCGGCGGCCGCCGCGGTGAGGCCGGAGCGGAGGAGAAGTCGAGTAGTGCTGCGCATTGGGCTGCCCTCCGGCGGCACGGTTGGCGGAACGTCCCATGCGCCGCCGGGGGTCGGGAAACGTCCGTGCTGCCTCAGGGCCAGCAAACGTGCCCCCGGGCCGTCCCGCAGGCGGACCGCACCCGTCCGGGTGAGGGATTGCCGCACCCGGGTGAACTCCGGGGCGCCGTCCGGCGCGTTCAGCCGCCCTGGCCGGTGGTCACGGTCCGCTCCGCCGAGAACCCGCCCCAGGTGCCGTCCGGCAGCCGGGCCCGGATCCGCACCCGGTGGACCACGCCCGCGTCCCCGCCCGCGTAGAAGCTGTAGGACGCCCGGCCGCGCGGCGGAGTCCCGCCCCACACCAGGGAGGTGGCGGGGCGCCCGTCCAGCCGGATCTGGTACTCCGTGACCACGCCTTCGGTGCGCGGCGGCACCCAGGACAGGTCGATGTAGTACGCACCGCCGGCGCGGTGGGCCGTGGCCCGGAACCCGGTCGGGGCGGTGCCCCGGCCGTCGTCGGAGCCCGGTGTGGTCAGCCGGACGGGGGCGCCGGCGGGCGAGAGGTTGTCGGCCGCGTCGCGGGCGCGGACGGTGAAGACGTAGCGGGTGCCCGGGCGCAGCCCCGTGACCACGGTCGCGGTCTGCCCGCCGCCGACGCTGTGGATCTTCACCCCGCCCTGGCAGATGTCGTACGACACCACGCCCCGGTCGTCCTCGGACGCGACCCAGGACAGCTGGACGGACCGGCTGCCGACCGCACGGCCCGCGGTATGCCCGGGGCGGCTCGGTGCCGAGCGGTCCGCCGTGACGGCGGCGGGTGTCCTCGCCCGGACCTTCCGGCTGGGCGGGCCGGTTCGCCCGTCCGTGTCCCGGGCCCGGACGGTGAAGACATACATGGTGGACGGCCTGAGCCTGGTGACGTCCACCATGTGCTGCGAACCCGGCACCTCCGTGATCTTCGTGGTGCCCCGATACACCTCGTAGACGCGGACACCGGCGCCACCGGTCACCGCGTTCCACATGACGTGCACGGTCGTGGCGCTCCCGGCCGCGGCGGTGACACCCGTCGGCGCACCCGGCATCCGGCCCTCGTCACCGGCCGGGCCGCCCCAGCCGCAGGACACCACCAGTGCCAGGGCACCGCAGACGACCACCGGAGGGAGGGGCACGCGTCGCACGACTCAGCCTCCCCCCGCAGCGCGGTCGGCACTGTCACCGCAATGGTCCGGACCAATATGACGCGTATGGCGTGATCACCTCAAGAGGGTGGTGTGATGGTCCTATTTGGCGACCGGCACGGGGAGTTACGTATGCTGAGCCACCTCATGGCCGAACTGCCCCCGAGATCAGGGCAGTTCACGCCTGGGGCGCGGGACGCTGTCGTCGCTGAACCCGCGCCCGCACGGGCGGCCGGGGCGGCCTGGCCCGACACGGGCTCAGGTCCCCGGCCACTCGGCCACTCATGGGGCGTCCGTTATGTCAGATTTGGCCGGGTTACCGCCCATGTCTCCCCATGAGAGGGTCACCATCGTGCGTGCCCAGGCACTGACGCTGGCCGCGGCCGGCGCGGCCGCTCTGTTCGTCCCGGCGACGCTGACCGAGCCCGCCGTCGCCGTACGGCCCGGCGGGGCAGCCGTCTCCCGGAGCGAAGGCCGGGTTTCGGCCGCGGACCTGCTGGCCAGGTTGCGCCACTGCGCCCCGGTCTCCCACGGCCGCTACCGCACCGACTCCTCGGGCTCGGCGAAGGTCCGGGTCTGCGGCACCCGGGAGGTGGTGTTCTGGACGGCCGACATGGACATCGACTGCGACGGCCGGCCCACCGCCCGCTGCAACCGCCGCACCGACCCGCTCTTCTCCTCCGCGACCGCCTACCAGCAGTCCGACGGCCGCCATCTGAGCGCCGAGCGCCTGCCCTACATCGTGGTGCCGGCCGGAAGCCGCATCTGGAACCCCCACGAGCACGGCGTCCGCGGCGGCTCGGTGGCCGCCGTCCTCTACCGGGGCACGGTGCGGTACGCGGTCGTCGGCGACACCGGCCCGCGCGACATCATCGGCGAGGCCTCGTACGCCACCGCCCGCAGCCTCGGGATCCCCACCGACCCGCGCACCGGCGGGGCGCCCTCCGGTGTCACGTACATCGTCTTCAAGGGCTCGCCGGTCGAGCCCATCGAGAACCACGCGGAGGCCGTGGCACGAGGAGAGCGGCTGGCGCGGCGATTCGTCCGGGACGGCGGTTGAACGGGCGGCCCGACGGCACCGCCGAGCCGGGACCGCCGAGCCCCGGGGTCTTCCCCGTCACACCTTCCGGTAGGTGTACGCGTCCACGGCCGCCGCCTCCACCGCGTCGAGGCCGGCGCCCGTCGCCGCAGTGACGACCGCGGCCACCGCGCCCTCCAGGAACGGGGCGTCCACGAGGCGGGAGTCCGGCGGCAGTTCGTCCCCCTCCGTGAGCAGCGCCTTCACGGTGAGCACCGCGCTGCCCAGATCAGTGAGCAGGGCGACCCCGGCGCCCTGGTCCACGGCCGCGGCCGCGGCCGCGACCAGCTCGGAGCTGGTCCCGATCCCGCCACCCTCGGTGCCGCCCGCCGCGGCGACCGGTACCGCCGTACCACCGGCGGCCAGCCTCCTGGCCAGCTCCGCGACGGAAGCGGCCACCTCCGCACTGTGCGACACCAGCACGATCCCGACCAGCCCGCCGTCACTCACCTGCCGCCTCCGCGCCCTCCGCGGCCTGCTCGAGTGCCGCGATCAGCAGCGCCGACGAGGTGGCCCCCGGGTCCTGGTGGCCGATGCTGCGCTCCCCGAGGTAGCTCGCCCTGCCCTTGCGGGCCTGCAACGGGATCGTGGCCTCGGCGCCCTCCTCGGCGGCGGCCCGGGCCGCACCGAAGCCGTCGCCGAGCGCATCGACGGCCGGCACCAAAGCGTCGATCATGGTCTTGTCCCCGGGGGCGGCACCGCCGAGGGCCATCACCCCGTCCACGCCCGCCCGCAGCGCCCCGGCGAGCTCTTCCTGGCTCACCTCGGCGGCGTCCCCGAGCGCCTTGCCCGTACGGCGCAGCAGGGTGCCGTACAACGGCCCGGCCGCGCCGCCGACCGTCGAGATCAGCTGGCGTCCGGCCAGGGTCAGCACGGCACCCGGCGTCTGCGGCGCCTCCTTCTCCAGCGCGGCCCGCACGGCCGTGAACCCGCGCAGCAGATTGCTGCCGTGGTCGGCGTCCCCGATGGGCGAGTCGAGGGCCGTGAGCCGTTCCGCCTCGCGGTCCACGGATGCGGCGGTCGCCGTCATCCAACGGCGGAAGAAGTCGGCGTCGAGCACTGGGTCTCCTCGCGTGGTAGATGGGTCTGACGCTCCGGCGCCGTATCACATACCCCAGCGCAGCGCCGGTGTGCGCACCGGCGCCTCCCACAGCCTGAGCAGTTCCTCGTCGACCTGGCACAGCGTGACCGAGGTACCCGCCATGTCCAGCGAGGTGACGTAGTTGCCCACGAGGGTGCGGGCCACGGCGACACCGCGCTCGGCGAGCACCCGCTGCACCTCGGCGTTGAAGCCGTACAGCTCCAGCAGCGGGGTGGCACCCATGCCGTTGACCAGTACGAGCACGGGACTGCGCGGGGTGAGGTCCTCCAGGATCGCGTGGACCGCGAAGTCGGCGATCTCGCCGGAGGTCATCATCGCCCGCCGTTCCCGGCCCGGCTCGCCGTGGATGCCGATGCCCAGTTCCAGCTCGCCGGGCGGCAGGTCGAAGGTGGGGCTGCCCTTGGCCGGGGTGGTGCAGGCGCTGAGCGCCACGCCGAAGGTGCGGGAGTTCTCGTTGACCTGGCGCCCGATGGACTCCACCCGCTCCAGCGGCTGCCCCTCGGCCGCGGCGGCGCCCGCGATCTTCTCCACGAACAGGGTCGCGCCGGTACCGCGCCGGCCGGCCGTGTAAAGGCTGTCGGTGACCGCCACGTCATCGTTGACCAGCACCTTCGCGACCTGGATGCCCTCGTCCTCGGCGAGCTCGGCCGCCATGTCGAAGTTGAGCACGTCGCCGGTGTAGTTCTTCACGACGAACAGCACACCCGCCCCGCTGTCCACGGCGGCCGCCGCCCGCGCCATCTGGTCCGGCACCGGCGAGGTGAACACCTCGCCCGGACAGGCCGCCGACAGCATGCCGTGACCCACGAACCCGCCGTGCAGCGGCTCGTGCCCCGACCCACCGCCCGAGACCAGCGCCACCTGACCGGCCACGGGGGCGTCCCGCCGTACGATCACCCGGTTCTCGACATCGACGGTCAGCTCGGGATGCGCCGCCGCCATCCCCCGCAGCGCGTCCGCGACCACGGTCTCCGGGACGTTGATCAGCATCTTCATGGTGTCTCCTCGCGAGCTCAGCACTGGGGCTTAAGACCTGTGTCTTCGCAGGTCACCGACGGTGAGAACAGTTTTCGATCTTGGCGGTTCGTTGCGGTCCGAGGCGGGTCGTGGCGGGTCTGTCGCTGACTTAACGCTGACTTCGGTGACGGGGTGTCAGGTGCAGTCGGCCGCCCGATGGAGGGGGGCGCCCGTACTGTCTATGGGCAGTATCGACCTTGCGCGAGCGAAGGTCACCTGGACGGTGGCTTTACGGATGCGCTGTGCCCCCGATCATTGGCGGCAGCGCTGTGAAGCCCGGTGGACACACGAGTGGGACCTCGTCGAGCCGGGCCGGCTGGAATGCCGTAGGCGCTGACGGCAACCGCGTCCGTCATGCCGCTGGATGCTCTCCTCTGGCATTGCGGCGATACGTCGCGCAGCGTGGAGGAGGCGGGGGCGGACCGGGCGAACGGGCTTCAGTGCCCGGGGATGGGTGAGACGCATGGACAGGGATGTCTCCCAGCCGAAGGTCGTCGTCGGTGTGGACGGCTCGTCGTCCTCGTACGAGGCGTTGCGCTGGGCCGTGCGCTACGCCGGCCTCGTCGGCGGAACCGTGGACGCGGTCGCCGTATGGGAGCTGCCGGGCCTGTACGGCTGGTCGACGGCCGCCGTTGACATGGACGTCGACGAGGAGGAGACCCGTCAGCGGATGCGGCAGGAACTGACCGGCGTGCTGGGCGCGGATGCGGCCGACGCGGTCAGGACCCATGTGGTGCACGGCAATGCCGCTGACGTCCTGCTGCGGGCCGCCGAGGGAGCCGAGGTCCTGGTCGTCGGCAGCCGGGGGAGGGGCGGGTTCGCCCGCGTCCTGCTCGGTTCCGTCAGCCAGCATGTGTCGCAGCACGCCAGCTGTCCGGTCGTGATCGTCCGTTCCGAGCCGCAGTGAGACGAGGTCTTGGCGGTTCCGGCGAGATCGATGGAGGGTCGTGTGGATCTCCTGCTCTGTGGCCCCGCCTCGTATAGACGGGCGAGACGCCGGCCGGCTTCGGTTCTGTGACGACCGCGGCCTGGGATGACGAAGGTGCGCGGAAGAACCAGCGGACGCAGAGGTACGGCGTGGACCAACAAAGTTCCTTCCGCTGTACTGACTTGCGAGTAAGCCATTCCCCGCAGCGGCCGCACGGACGGTGACGGGCAGGTCAGTTGCCTGGTCGGCGGAGTCAGCGGGCGGCGGTGATCAGAGGCGAGGCGCACATCCTCCAGGACGAACCGGAGAACACCTACATGCTCCTGACGCACTGAGCGGCATCCACGTGGCCGAGCCGGCTCCGGCAGGCCGCTGTCGCCATGGATGCGCGCGGATACGGTGCGGGCGCCGCCTGGACCCGACCGTGGAACAGTGGAGGAGAAGGGGGGCTGCGTGCCGGGTGAAGGAGGGCACGATGAGGCAGCCTGTGCTGGCGGGTGTCGACGGATCCCAGGGCAGTCTGGCGGCAGCCCACTGGGCGGCGCAGGAGGCAGAGTTGCGTGGGGTGCGGCTGCACCTCGTGCATGCTTCTCCACCGCTTCCGGGGGGCGTTCCCGTCTCGGCCGTGGATACCTTGCGCGGCGTGGGTGAGCGGCTGCTCGAGCGGGTGATCGCCGATCTCCGCGAGCGCTACCCGGGTATCGATGTGCGCGGTGAGCAGGTCGACGGTGCTCCGGCCGCGGCACTCCTGGCCGCGTCACGCGGTGCCGGGCTGCTCGTCGCCAGGACACGGGGATCGGGTGGCTTCGACGGTCTCACGGTCGGTTCGGTGGCCCTGCGAGTGGCGGCAGCAGCCGCTTGCCCCGTCGTGCTGGTGCCCGCACGGCCCGCCGGTGCCTACGAGAATGGACCGAGCGCGGGGAACGGCGCCGGTCGGGTGGTGCTGGGCTTCGACGCGCACCGTCCGGCCGACGAGGCTGCGGACTTCGCCTTCTCGGCCGCTGAGGCGCGCGGAGCGGTTCTGCACGTGGTTCAGGCGTGGGCCTTGCCTGCCGAGTCCGTGTCTCCACGAACGCTGTTCGTGGTTGAAGAGGACCGCGCCACCTGGGAGGACCAGGAGGTCTTCCGACTCTCGGACGCCCTGCGTGGCAGGAGAAGTATCCCGGGGTGGCGATCCGCGGCGATGTCGTCCTGCTTCACCCCGCGCAGGCAATGGTGAACGCCTCCCGGAGAGGAGATCTGCTCGTCGTCGGCTCCCGCACCGATCCCCATGCGGCCGAGGGACGGCTGGGGCCGGTCACGCACGCGGTACTGCACCACACCTGCTGCCCGGTGGCGGTCGTACCGCACGCCGAATGACTGCGCCTGCGGGGCTGAGCGGCGATGCGGCGGACGCCAGGACGGTCAGCCGAAGAACACCTCGAACTCGTCGTAGAGCGACAGGTCGACTTTCTTGGTCCGGGCCGTGGCGTCGGCGAGGGGCACGCGGACGATGTCGGTACCGCTCAGGGCCACCATCATGCCGAAGTCGCCGTCCTTGACCGCGTCGATGGCGTGCAGCCCGAAGCGCGTGGCAAGCCACCGGTCGAAAGCACTGGGCGTACCGCCGCGCTGGACGTGACCGAGGACCGTGGTGCGGGCATCCGTGCCCGTGCGGTGCGAGATCTCCCGCGCCAGCCACTCGCCGACGCCGGACAGCCGCACATGACCGAACTCGTCCACCGCCTGGTCCCTCAGGACCATCTGCCCGTTCTTGGGGACGGCCCCTTCGGCCACCACGACGATCGGCGCATAATTGATCTTGAACCGCTTCTGCACCCACGCGCAGACCTGCTCGACGTCGAACGGACGCTCCGGGATGAGGATCACGTTCGCGCCGCCGGCGACCCCGGCGTGCAGGGCGATCCATCCCGAGTGCCGCCCCATCACCTCCACCACGAGCGTGCGCATGTGCGACTCGGCCGTGGTGTGGAGACGGTCTATCGCCTCGGTCGCGATGCCTACGGCGGTGTTGAAACCGAAGGTGAGGTCGGTGCCGGACACGTCGTTGTCGATGGTCTTCGGCACGCCGACCAGATCGATCCCCTGCAGGCTCAGCTCGGTGGCCACACCGAGCGTGTCCTCCCCGCCGATCACGACGAGCGCGTCCACGCCCTGCGCGGCGAGGGTGTCCTGCACGCGGCGCAGGCCGTCCTCGTGCTTGAGGGGATTGGTGCGGGACGAGCCCAGGATGGTCCCTCCCCGCGGGAGGATTCCCCGCACACTGGTGATGTCCAGCGGGACAACAATGTTCTGGAGCGCGCCGCGCCAGCCGTCCCGAAGTCCGACGAAGTCGAAGGCGTACTCCTGAACGCCTTTGCGCACGACGCTGCGGATCACCGCATTGAGACCGGGGCAGTCGCCGCCGCCGGTCAGCACTCCGACCTTCATGGCTTCCTCCCTTCCGCCGGTCAGCCCACGATGTCACGCGGATCACCTCTCTCCAGCGTCCTCCCAGAGGCCGACAGCGACCACTCCACGGGCGGCACTGGCCGGTGGCTCAGACGTCACGTACGCCTGCTCGCGGCACGCGTGCACCGCGTCCCGCACCTCCGGCCGGGGCGGGTCGTACGTCCCGGCGAGTCCCGGCAGCGTCAGCTGCGACTCCAGGCCGGTTCAGGACTCGTACGAGGCTCCGGCTGCCGGCGGAGGCCCAGGTGGCTCCTGGAGCACACTCCAGGTGACCGGTCCCAGAAGGTCGGCCAGACGCCGGAAGACGTCGAGGAACAGGTCGTCGATCGTCAGCACCCCCACCACCCGGTCCCCGCCCAGTACCGGAAGCCGGCGCACACCGGTGCGGCGGAACGTCCGGTAGGCCGCCTGGAGGTCGTCTTCGGCGTCGACCGTGACCACCCGCGCCGACATGACCGCCTCCACCCGTGCCTCCGGCTCCAGGCCACCGCCCATGCCCCGTACGGCGAGATCGCGGTCGGTGACGATGCCGCGCAGAACTCCTTCATCGACCACGAGGAGCGACCCGACGGCGGACTCGGCCATCCGGCGGGTCGCCTCCACCAGGGAGACGTGCGGAGCGACGGCCACCGGCGGGGCGGTCATCACCTCGGACACCTTCATACGGCAACTCCACGGCGGGCGCTTCTCCCGAGATCAGCCCGCGGTCGACGGAACGACGATCACAGGGCAGCGGGCGTGGTGCAGCACACCCTGGCTGACCGAGCCCAGCAGCATGCCGGTGAAGCCTCCGCGACCCCGGGTACCCACCACCAGGCCCAGCGCGTGGGCGGAGGCGTCGGTGAGCGCTTGCACGGGATGTCCCACGACCAGTTCGTGGTGCAGGTCCACCTCGGGGTAGCGGGCATGGCGGCCGGCCACGGTCTCGGAGAGCAGACGGCGGCACTCCTGCTGCGGCTCGTACTCGTCGAAGATCCTCAGCGGCGCGGGCTGCCAGACGATCAGGGCCCGCAGCTGGGCGCCGCGCAGGGCCGCCTCCTCGAATGCCACGTCGACCGCGGCCACGGAGCGTTCGCTGCCGTCGACGCCGACGACGTAGTACGCGGGCTCCTGGGTCAGGTGCTCCGCCTCGGGAACGACGACCACGGGGCAGTGCGCATGGGCCATGAGCGGCAGGGCGACGGAGGCGGAGCCGAACACCTCCTGGGTCCGGCTCAGGTGCCGCGACCCCAGTACGACGGCGGTGGCTTCGCGACTCTGCTCGCGCAGTGCCCACGCGGGGGCGCCCTCCATGAGCAGGGTGTCCACCTCGAGCTGCGGGTGCCGCGTGGTGACGAAGGCCGCAGCCTCTTCGAGCACCTGCTTCCCGGCCTTGTGGAGTGCTTCGTTCCACTCCTCCCAGGACGGTGGGACCTCCCTCCCTCGGTAGCCCCTGGTCGGCACGCCCTCCGCATGGACCGGACGCAATGGCAGCCGACGGCGAGCGGCCTCGTCGGCGGCCCACGCCAGAGCCATCCGCTGGGTGGGGTCGGGAGCGACGCCCACCACGATCGGCCGGCGGTCACTCGACTGCGACATGGCCGCCTCCCGCTGCCGACTCGTCCCGAGCCGACGGTGTGCCGGCGGCTGGGCGCGCATGGGGCGGTGCCGACGTCAGGTGCCTGACGTAGGCGTCCGGTCCCGGGAAGTACAGAGTCACCCGTCCGCTGTCGGCCCAGCGCACGTCGTACGGGGGGCTGCCGTCCGGATGGTGCAGCCCGACGACCTCGCCGTCCCGTGCGACGACCCCTGCTCTGGTGCCGCGTACGACGATCTCGTCCCCGATGCGGGCGCGCAGCGCGGCTCCGGTCGCCTCGGTACTCGGGGCGGTCCGGTCGTTCTTCTTCGTGGGTGCGGGAGCGGTCATCGTTCTCGCCTCCTCCCTGCGGCGTGCAGACGAATGCTGCCGCCGATCCCATGGAAACCCCGGGGCCGCCGCGGCGAAAGGGACTTATGGGACCCAGGCGTGGGCTGTTCGGCCTCAGCGGCGGGGGACCGTGCGCGCTGGACTGGAAGCGTTGCCGGCCGCGACCACACCGAGGAGGTACCGCGATGGCCACGCTGACACGCAGGCAGAGGTTCCCGTTCCCGGAGATGCCGGACTGGTTCGAAGGCCTTCCGGCTCGCTTCGGGATGCCCACGATGAGCGACCTGTACACGGTCCGCATCGAGGACTACACGGAGGAGGGCCGCTATGTGATGCGGGCCGAGCTTCCGGGCATGTCTCCCGAGGACATCGACGTCCTCATCAGCGAAGGGGTGCTGACCGTCCAGGCCGAACGCACGGAGAAGGACGTCACGAAGGACCACAACGAGATCCGGTACGGCGCGATCAGCCGCAGCGTGGCGCTGCCGCCCGGCGCGAACGAGGACGACGTCACGGCCGACTACGCCGACGGCATGCTCACCGTCAGCGTGGGCCTGGGCGCCGAGAAGGCGCAGGCCAAGCACGTCGAGATACGGCACGGCAAGTGACGGCAGCCGATGCCGTTCGGCGGGCCCTGCCGGGGCCCGCCGTCGACTGTGCCCCTCGCCGCGCTCACCGGGCGCCCTGGGACGCGGCCCAGCGGCGTCGCACCGCTTCCTCGTGTTCGGCCTCCTCCAACGCCAGCTCCAGGGAGGCCAGTTCGCGCCGCAGCCGGGGGATCCAGTGCCGGCGCAGGGCGCGCACCCGCTGCCGGGTCCGTTCCGCTTCGGCGGCGAGCAGTTCGGCGGCTGCCCGGTGGGCGGCGTTCTCCGCCGCAGCGCGGGCCGCGGCACGGTAGGCGGTCTCGGCGTGCGCGAGGGCGGTGTTGGGCGGAGTCGGTTCCGCCGGGGAGCGGACGGGGTCCGTCCAGGTCACGGCCGCGGGATGGCGTACGCCCATCAGCGCGGCCCACTCGACGTCGACGCGCGCCCGTTCCACGGGCACCGCCTGGGCCAGCGCCTGTTCGCCGCCGAGGAGCACCCCGCGCACCAGCCAGGCGTCGGCCTCGGCCAGCCGTTCCTGCCACACCCGGCCCGTTTCCTCCGCCGCCCGTCGTGCCGCGCGCTCCCGGTCCAGCAGGAGCCGGAGCTTGCGTTCCAGCAGGTCCGCTCCGCGCAGCGCCGTGGCGAGACCGCGGCGCAG
This sequence comes from Streptomyces sp. NPDC020299, assembly GCF_044387825.1. Lineage (NCBI taxonomy): Bacteria > Bacillati > Actinomycetota > Actinomycetes > Kitasatosporales > Streptomycetaceae > Streptomyces > Streptomyces sp. NPDC020299. Next base: position 296,733 of record NZ_JBIRWL010000001.1, on the reverse strand, counting down.
CCGCAGCCGGCCGGCCCGTCCCGCCGGTACGCGGCGCCCGTGCAGGCTCATGGCGGCTCGTCCTCCAGTGGAGGGGCGTGGGCATCCAGCAGGTCGGCCGGGATCATGCCGAGCTGGCTGCGCGGCAGGGTCAGCAGCGCCTCCCAGGCCCGGTCCAGGGCCTCTTCCAAGGGCCGGTTCTCGTCCATCGCCTGGGCGAGGAACCGGTGCCGGAAGACATCCTCCAGGTCGAGGTGGCGCAGGTCGGTCGGGCTGAGCGCCGGCCGTCCGATCAGGTCGGCGAGTTCCCGCACCTGCCGGGACCGGGCCAGCGCGGCGATCAGCTGCGCGGCCACGGCCGGATGCTCGGCCCGCGTCCGTCCCGGTCCGGTTCCCTTGCGCATCAGACGTGACAGGGAGGCCAGCGGGTCGACGGGCGGATAGGTGCCGGCCGCGTTGAGCTCGGCCGACAGCACGATCTGGCCCTCCGTGATGTAGCCGGTGAGGTCGGGCACAGGGTGGGTGATGTCGCCCGCCGGCATGGTGAGCACCGGCAGGACGGTCACCGAACCCGGCCGGCCCCGGATTCTGCCGCAGCGCTCGTAGAGGGAGGCGAGGTCGCTGTAGAGGTAGCCGGGGTAGGCCCGGCGGGCCGGTATCTCGCCGCGCGCGGCGGACACCTCGCGCAGTGCCTCGGAGTAGGCCGTCATGTCCGTCATCACCACAAGGACGTGGCGGCCGTTCGTGAACGCGAGGTGCTCGGCGACGGTGAGGGCGAGACGCGGGGTGAGCAGTCGTTCGATCACCGGGTCGTCGGCGGTGTTGAGGAACAGGACCAGCTCCCGCGCGGCGGAGCGTGCCGCCAGCCCGTCACGGACGAAAGCCGTGTCGGCATGGGTGAGTCCCATGCCGGCGAACACGACGGCGAACGGCTCGCCGCCGCACGTCGCCTGGGCGGCGATCTGCACGGCCAGTTCCAGGTGCGGCAGCCCGGCCGCCGAGAACACCGGAAGCTTCTGGCCCCGCACCAGTGTGGTCAGCACGTCCACGGCGCCCACGCCGGTGAGCACCGGCTCGTTCGGCGGTTCCCTGCGGACCGGGTTGATCGGCGCGCCGCCGACCGCCGCGTACGCGCCGCCCAGCACCGGCGGCCCGTCGTCGGCCGGTTCGCCCCGCCCGTTGCACACCCGGCCCAGCCACCCGGTGCCGACCGGGATCCGCAGCGGCGTGCCGGAGAAGGCGACGCGGGTACCGGTGCGATTCATGCCGGCCGTGTCCTGCAGCACCTGTAGCACGGCGAGATCGCGGTCCACCTCCAGCACCAGCCCGTGCCGTCGCTCACCGGAGTCGAGGACGATGGTGGCGAACTCGTCCCACCCCACCCCGCTCACCCCGTCGACGACCACGAGAGGGCCGCGCAGTTCCCGTATGCCTGTGTACTCGACGTCCACGAGGCGGCTCATCCCGCCTCCCCGAGCCGGGCCAGCACGGTGTCGCGGGCCGCCGCCACCGGAGCGGTCTGGGCCGGCCCCGCTGTCTCGCGCGCCCGTAGCAGCGGTGTGAAGTCGACTGCCTCGACGGAGTCCACCGGGGCACCGGAGTCCACCAGTCCCAGACAGCGGTCGATCACCGCCAGCACGGCCTCCACCAGGGCCGCGGTCTTCTCGGGGGCGCTGTAGACGTCCGTGGGCGACAGTGCGCTCTGCTGGACCACGGCCTCGCGCAGCAGCCTTCCGGCGAGCACGCTGATCCGTTCCCGGGGCGGCAGGGCCGTGATGCCGACCAGTTCGACCAGATCGGCCAGCCGGTCCGCATCGGCCAGCAGTCGGCTCACGCGTCCGCGCCGCTCGGCCCACTCCGGGTCGTCGGCCCGCGCGTGGGCGGCGGCCAGCGCGGCGGCGTCCCGGGAGAAGGAGTCCGCCCAGGAGACGGCCGGGTAGTGCCGTGCGTAGGCGAGGTCGCGGTCCAGGCTCCACAGGCATCGCACGAAGCGTTCGGTGTGCGCGCTGACCGGTTCGGTGCGGTCGCCACCCGGTGGGGACACGGCGCCGATCACCGTGACGGAGCCCGTCGTGCCGCCGAGGGTGCGCACAGCGGCGGCCCGCTCGTAGAACGCGGCCAGTTCCGAGGCGAGTCCCGCGGGATAGCCTTCCTCCGCGGGGAGTTCGCCCATGCGGGAGGCGAACTCGCGCAGTGCTTCCGCCCAGCGGGAGGTCGAGTCGGCGATCAGGACGACGTCGAGGCCCATGTCGCGGAAGTACTCGGCGACCGTCGCGCCCGTGTGCACGCTCGCCTCGCGAGCCATCATCGGCATGTTGGACGTGTTCGCGATCGTCACCGTCCGGTCCGCCAGCCGGCCCCCGGTACGGGGATCGGTCAGCTCGGCCAGTTCCTCGATGACGTCCGCCATCTCGTTGCCGCGCTCGCCGCAGCCGACGTACACGATCACGTCGGCGTCGCACCACTTGGCGATCTGCTGCAACAGCATGGTCTTACCGGTGCCGAAGCCGCCCGGTACGGCGACGGTGCTGCCGCGAGCCACGGGGAAGAGCAGGTCGACGGCCCGCTGCCCGGTGTGCAACGGCTGGTCCGCCGGCAGCCGCCGTGCCACCGGTCGCGGCCTGCGGACCGGCCAGGTCTGCGCCATGCGCACTTCATGCCCGTCCACCACGGCGAGCACGGCGAGCAGACGCTGTTCGCCCGCCGACGCGACGCGGGTCACCTCACCCGAGCGGTCAGGAGGCACGAGGAGCCGTAGGGGCACGCTCGCCCCGAGATCCCCGAGGACGTCTCCGGCCGCGACGCGCGCTCCCTCGGCCACCTTCGGTGTGAACGGCCACGTGCGCCGGTCGGGCACGCGGGCCGCCCCGCTCGGCAGCAGCACGTCGCCCGCACCGGACAGTGGGCGCAAGAGGCCGTCGAACACGCCGCCGAGCAGATCCGGGCCCAGCCGCACCGACAACGGACGGCCCTGCGGCTCCGCCGGGTGGCCAGGGGCCAGCCCGCCGGTGTACTCGTACGCCTGGACGGTGGCCGTGTCGCCGTGGATGGCGACCACCTCGCCCGGCAGCCGGGCGGTGCCCAGCACGACCAGGTCGTGCATGGCGACCGTGGCGGGGCAGGTGATCTCCACAAGGGGGCCCGCGACACGGAGGACGCTGGGGCGGGCCGCATCGTCCGTCCCGTCGGCCGCAGCACCGCCGCGAGTGGCCTGCGGGCGTGTCCTGGTGCCGGTCGGGGCCGCCATGGGGTTGCCGAGGACGGTCACGGCGGCCCCCACAGGGTTTCGGCCCGCGCACCCAGCCGCTCCAGGGCATGGTCGGCCAAGGCGTCCGCCGACAGGTCGACCCGTCGGCCGGGCACCTCGGCCGTCACTCCGCCCCCCGCGGCGGCCGTGATCCGGGCCTCCGCTCCCAACAGGGCCCGTGCCGCCTCCGCCAGCCGCGCCGACGGGACGGTGCCCTCCGCCAGTGCCCGGCGCACGCCCGCGCGGATCCTGGCGCGGAGTTGGGCGTACACCTCGGCGCGTGCCGCGAGTTCCACCGCCCAGGCGTCCTGCACCGCCCGGACCCGCTCCCGGTCCGCCTGCGCGGCACCGTCCGCCTCGCCGAGGTCCCGGGCCCGGGCGAGCATCGCCTGGGCTCTGCTGCGAGCCGCCCGCAGGGTTTCGTCCGCGTCGGCCCGCGCGCGGTCCAGGACGGTGTCGGCCGAGGCCCGCGCCGCGCGCAGCAGTTCGGCGCGCACGGGGTCCAGCGCGTTCACGGGTGCTGTCATCAGGGCATCACCGCCGTCAGCGGCCGCGACGGGTCCGGCGCCCTGGCCGCGACCTCCAGTGCTTCGGCGGCCTCGGCCGTCAGGATCACCAGGCCGACCGTGCCCGGAAGCGTCCGCCAGGCCCGGCGGACGGCGTCCGCATCCTCCGCGACGAGGACATCGATCCCTGCCAGGGCCAGACCGCATACGCGGGTCCGTGCGCCGATGGCGGCCACGGTGCCCATCGTCACGCCTTTCCGATCAGCAGGATCGCGACCACCAGGCCGTACACGGCGATGCCCTCCGCCAGCCCGACGATCACCATCGCCCGGCCGAACATCTCCGGTCGCTCGCTCAGCGCGGCCAGCGCCGCGGCGCCCGTGTAGGCGACGGCGATCGCGGCCCCGATCGAGGCTCCGGCCACCGCGATGGCGGCCCCGATCAGAGCGGACCCGTTGACCCCGACGGAGGCGGCGGCCGGCGCCGACGCCTGGGCGGGGCCCGCGAGTGCCGTGGCCAGGACGACACCGGCGCCGGCCAGGAGAGCCAGGTTCGTGGCCAGGAGCCAGCGGAAGGCGTGCCGGACCCGGCGCCGCCGCAGCAGCCGGACGGCGCCGACCACCGCGGCCAGGACCGGCAGGACGATCAGCCAGGTGAGCATGGGACCACCTTCGCAGCGCGGTCGGCAGGTTCCGCCGGGGGAACGTGCCAGGGACGGAACGGACGGCCCTCCGTCTCGAAGATCCGGGAGAAGAGCTCGTAGTACTCCAGCCGCAGGGCCTGCACACCGGCCACCAGGGCCTCCAGGCCGAAGGAGACGGCCGTACCCACGGCGAACAGCAGCATGGCGCCCACGACTCCGGCGGCACCGTGCCCGGCCAGGCCCGTGGTGCCGCGCCACACCAGGTCGGCGAGCGCGGCGTGGGTGAGGCCGAAGGCCGCGAGCCGGGCGAACGACAAGGTGTTCGTGCCCGTGCGCACGACGACGTCGAACAACCGCACCACCGTCTCGGCGAGTCCCGCACCGCCGCGCGCCGTGGCCCGGAACAGGCCGAACGCCACCAGCGCCAGTCCGGCCACGGCAAGCGCGGCCCCCACCGCGGCCATGGGCGGCCGGTGCAGGAGCAGGCCCGTCGCGGCCAGCGCCAGCCCCAGGTAGAACAGCAACCCGGCGCAGCCGGAAGCCGCGTACAGCCCCGTGCCCCAGCCGCCCTCACGCACGCGGTTGACCGCGCCGACGGCATGCGCGACCGCCAGCAGGCCCGCGCCGAAGACCACGGCGGCGGCGAGCAGACGGGCCGGGCTGCTCAGCGGGCTCAGCCACAGCACCGGCAACAGGCCGGTCGGACCGAAGAACTCGCCGTACGCGGCGCCCGCGAGCATGGCGGCGACTCCGGCGCCCGCCAGGAACGGCCACAGCCGCCCCAGCCGGGCCGGCCCCCGGGGCCGCCCGAGACGCAGCGCGAGCGCGCCCAGCAACAGCAGCGCCCCGTGCCCCACGTCACCGAACATCATGCCGAACATCACGACGTAGGCGAGGCCCGCCGGCCACGAGGGATCGAGGTCCGCGTAGGCCGGTGTGCCGTAGGTCGTCACCAGCGGCGCGAAGGAGACGGACCCGCCCGGCCGCAGCAGCGTCGGCGGATCGGTGCCGCGCGGGGAAGCCAGCGGCAGCAGCGCGCCACCCGCCGCGGCCAGCCTGCCCGCGACGCGGGAAACCTCCGAGGCCGGGCACCACCCGGCCAGCGCGGCCACCTCCCCACGCCATACGGCACTTTCCGCGCGCTCCTCCAATTGGGCCTCGCCCGCGAGCAGTCCGACATCGCGCTGCTGTTCGAGAAGGTCGAGATCGGGTGCGGCGGCAGACAGAACAGCCGCGGTGGCACTCGGCGACTTGGCCGTCTCGCCACGCCCCCGCAGCCGTTGCAGCCGCACGGCCGCCGAGCCCGAAGCCGTTTCCTCGGCGCGGTCCAGCTCCACGCAGCCTTCCTCCGCGATCCGCACCAGCGCGTCCCGCAGGGCCGCCTGCGGCACGATCACCGCGACACGGCGCATCCGGACGGGCGTCACCGACTCAGGCCAGGGCATCGAACACCTCTCCGGGCCGCCCGCCCCGCGCCGCCGATTCCAGCGCCGCCCGCACCCGCCAGGCGTCCACGGAGAGCACCGCGACCGCGCCCACCACCACACCGGGTCCGTACCGGCCGTGCCGCAGCAACGCCGCGCCATCGACCTGCACCGTCCGCCACCAGCGGCTCTCGGCCCGCCACAGTTCGCCCGGCTCGTCGACGTCCGCCAGCACCCAACGGGCCGCCGAGGGCAGAAGGTCGCGGAACTCCCCGTACGAGGCGGCGGCCGGTGCCCGCGCGCCGAGCAGCCGTGCCGCGTTCCGCCGCACGGCCTCCGGCAGAGCGCGGCGGTGCACGAACAGCTCCCGGGCTGTCAGCAGCACGGCGCGCCCCTCGGCCCAGCGGCGGGCGGACGGCACGGCGACGGCGGTGCGCCGCGCGGCGGCCATCCGCATGCCGGTGACCACGGCCCACGGCGTGTCGCCGCCCGGATCGCCCCAGGGCGAGCCGGCGAGGGCCGCGCGCAGTTCCGCGAGTGTCCCCGCGTGCTCCAGGCTCCGCCAGGCCGTCTCCAGCGCCCCGAGCCGGTACGGCTCCCGGGCATCTGTGCGCCGACCCTCCGGCGTGGGCAGCCGGGAGACCACGTTGGCGATCTCGAAGCCCGCGGCGAGCGGAACGAGCAGACGGGCACCACCCCGGGGCAGCCAGCCGGCCAGCACCCGCAGGTGCCACAGCAGGGTGGCGGACACCGCCCGCTGGGCCTCGGGCAAGCCGGCCGCCGTCCGCGTGTACCTCACGTACGGTGTCGCGGCGAGATGCTGAAGGGCGTCGTCGAGTGTCGGGCTCACCGCGATCCGCCGCGCTCCGCCGGCACCCGGGTACCGGCCGACGAGGGCCTTCGCCCGCGCCGCTGCGGCGACCCAGCCGGCAGTCATGGCGCTTCGCCCAGCCCGTCCGCCAGGCGCAGGGCGTCGGCCACCGCGAGGTCCACCAGGACCGGCATACGCTCCCCGGCCCGCTCGCGGATCGCCGAGGCTGCGCGGTCCCCGGCGGCGCGCAGGGTGTCCGTCTCCCGCCGCGCCTCCTGGAGGACGGGTTCCGCGGCCTGCCGGCGCATCTCCGGGGCCTGCTCCCGGGCGGCCGCGACGAGGCGCGCCGCTTCTCGCTCGGCGTCGCCCTGGAGGGCCACTGCCGTCTCGTCGGCGGCGGCCCGGATGCGTGCCGCCTCCATCTGGACATCCGACAGCTGGGCGAGAGCGGGTTCGAGCTCCGCGGCGCGTTCCGCCGTACGGTCGGCGGGCACGCCGGTCGCGGACGCACCCGGCGTTCCCGCCGGACGGAACCGTTCCAAGAAGTCCCGCAGGCTCATCGGCGGCCTCCTGCCGGTCGGCTGCTCCTTCAGTTTCGCCGTTCCCCTTCCGCCCCGCACCGGATAGGGCCGGCACGCCGTAGCGCCAGGGCCGTTCGGCTCTTGGGCGTGGCCAGTGAGAGCGAAAGACTGGGACGGCAGGCAGCTCGACGAGTCCGGAGGCCGCGGTGAACAAGCACGAGAACTTCTCCACGCAGGCCGAGGCCCGGCGGGACATGCCCGCCCGTCCCTGGAGCCCCGGCGAGACGGCAGGGCAGGACACGCTTGTCCGCTACCTGGGCGCCGTTGCCACGGCCGCGGCCAGACACGCGGGCACCCAGTGGGCCCCGGCGAGCGGCACGCCGCCGTCGGTACCCCCGGCCGAACCCGGGCTGCCGCTGGTGCGGGACGTGATGGACGTGCCCGCCGCCTCCCTCCCCGAAGACCTGCCGTATCGTGACATCGCCCGTCTGCTGGCCCGCGAGCAGGTCGGCGCCGTCCCGGTCGTGGACACCGAGGACCACGTGGTCGGCGTCGTCTCGGAGAACGATCTACTGGCGAAGGTCGCCTTCGAGGCCTCCGGCCACCGGCCGGGAACCATCGGCAGACTGCGCGAGCGCCGGGTGCACGACAAGGCCCGCGGTGAGACGGCGGCCGACCTGATGACGAGCCCGGCGATCACGGTGCTGCCGGGGGCGACCGTCGCCGAGGCCGCCTGGCTCGCCGCGTTGTCCCGGTTGAAGCGGATCCCGGTCACCGACCGTGAGGGCCGTCTGGTCGGCGTCGTGCGCCGTGAAGCGCTGCTGAGGGCGCTCATCAGGGACGACGCCGGAATACGGGCTGAGGTGGAGGCCAGGATCGCAGCTTGCTGCCCGCCGGGGGACCGGGCCGCCGTGGAGGTGGCCGTGCACGACGGCATCGTGGAGCTGACCGGGCGGATGCCCTCGGCGACGACGGCCCGGCTGGTGGCGGAGATCGAGAACATCGCCGATGTCGTCGAGGTGAAGAACCTTCTCACCGCCGCCTGATCGCGCCGCCCTCATCGCGGGGCTGCCGGAAAGGGTCGTCGACCCCCGGGCGGCAGCGAGGGGTGTCGAGTACGCTCTCGGTCCACGAGGCAGGTCGTCACCCGTCGGTGCCGGATGGACGGGGGTCGGCGGCCCCGCCCACCGCGTGGCTGGTGCCCTCCACGGCGTGCGCCCCTTCGTCGGGCGCGAGGTCGAACCGCACGTCCACCACCCCCTCGACCGCGCGCACCAATCGTGCGGCCACGGGGACCAGGGAGGTGTCGCGGACCCGGCCCGTCAGCGTGGCGACTCCGTCGTGCACCTCCACCTGGATGGCTGAGGCAGGTGGCGGGAAGAGGTACGAGACGATCTCGCGACGGATTGCGTCGGCGATGTCCTCGTCTTCGCGCAGGAACACCTTGAGCAGGTCGGCGCGGCTGACGACGCCCTCCAGCAGACCGATCCCGTCGACAACGGGCAGCCGCTTGACCCCGGCTCGCGCCATGATGCGCGCGGCCTCGGCGAGGGTGGCGTCCGCCCGCACGGTCAGCGCGGGGGAGGACATCAGGTCCTCCGCTGTGACGGCGCCGACCTTCGCCCGGTCGGCGGGCAGTCGCGGCTGGTCCTCCGGGGCGTCCCGGAGTTCCTCCGTGGGCAGCAGGTCGGCCTCGGAGACCACGCCGACCACCCGGCCCTCCCCCTCGATCACGGGCAGGGCGCTGACCTGCCAGTCCTGCATCATTTGCACGATCTCCTTGAAGGGGGCCCGCCGTCCGACGGCGGCGACCGTGTGGGTCATGACATCGCTGACGATGCGCGGTGTGCCGTACATGGTGACTCCGTAAGGTCCTCGGCGGGCCGTCCAACCCCTTCCAGGATGGGCCCGGGAGCCCGGGCCGGGCCATGCGGCCGCCCGGTGCCCCGTCGTCCCAGGGTCGGTCGGTCCCCAGCCGGGACGTGTGGCCCTGAGACCTGGGACCACCGCGGCGGCCAAGCTGGAAGGAACCCTCATCCCGGGAGGCGGAGGCCATGTCCCGAACCGTCACCGCAGGTCTCGACGACTCGCCCGAGAGCCGGGCCGCAGCAGAATGGGCGGCACGCGAGGCACTGATGCGCGGCCTGCCCCTGAAGATCGTCCACGTCTGGGAGCCGGTGCCCAGGACCCAGGCGTCACCGCCCGGTTCCGAGGCGCAGCGGCCATGGACCGAGCGAAGCGAGACGGGGGTGCCCCCGGCCGAAGAGTGGGGGAGCATGCCGCGCGCGTCCGCGGAGGGCATCCGTCTGCGCCACCCCGGTGTCGAGGTGCTCGGTGAGCAGCTCACCGGGAGCCCGGCCGAGGTGCTGTCCGAGGTGGCGGCCTCCGCTGAGCTGCTGGTTCTGGGCTCGCGGGGCCTCGGCCCGATCGGCGGGTTCATGGTCGGCTCGGTCAGTCTGGCCGTCGTCGCCCACGCCGAACGGCCGGTGGTGCTGGTGCGAGCCGGCGAGCAGGCCGCTGACGAGCACCTGATGGACCCCGCCGGCGTGCCGTCCGCGGCGGCACCCTTCCGGCCCGTCGTCCTCGGTCTCGACACCGGTGACGTGGACGAGACGTTGCTGGAGTTCGCCTTCGACGCCGCCGCGCGCCGGAACGCCCCCCTGCGGGTCGTGCACGTCTGGCCCGAGCCACCCACCTCCTTCTACCGCTTCTACGGTGACGCCGAACTCTACGACCAGCTCGAGCGCGGGCAGGCCGTCGTGCTGACCAAGGTGCTGCGCCCCTGGCGTCAGAAGTTCCCGGACGTCGAGGTCATCGAGGCGAGCCGGTGCGGCAGCTCCGCGCAGGTCCTCGTCAACGCCTCCCGCGATGCCTCCCTGGTCGTCGTCGGCCGGCGCATCCGCACAAGCCCGCTCGGTGCCCACATCGGCCACGTCACCCACGCCGTCCTGCACCACGTCGCCGCCCCCGTCGCCGTCGTCGCGCACGGCTGACCCGTCGCCCCGGAGGAGAACCCGTGACGGACATCCCGATCGTCGTCGGTGTCGACGGATCCGAGCCCAGCCTGAGGGCTGTCGACTGGGTTGCCGACGAGGCAGCCCTCCGCAAGTCAGCCCTCCGGCTGGTGTACGCCTCGCCATGGGAGCGCCACGAAGGCGCCCTTCTGGCCCAGGACCTCGGCGCACCGTCGGAGGAAGCGATGGCCGAGGACATCGTCGGGACCGCCGAGCGGCACGCTCACCGTCGCCGGCCGGGCGTGAAGGTCACCACCGACGTGCTGCCCGAGGAACCTGAGTACGCGCTCGTGCGCGAGAGTCGCACCGCCCTCGCGATGGTGCTGGGCTGCCGTGGCCGCAGCGGTGTGACCGAGGCACTCCTCGGCTCCGTCGGTGTCACGCTGGCCGGGCGCGCGCACTGCCCGGTGATCGTGCTGCGCGGCAGCCACGACAACCAGGCCCGCTGCGGGGCGCGCGGCCGCATCGTCCTGGGTGTGGGCGAGAAACCGGTGGGCTCGGCCGCCGTACGGTTCGCAGCCGAGGAGGCCCTGCTGCGCGGAGTTCCGCTGGTGGCCCTTCGGGCCTGGCGCGGCACCGTACACGCGACCACCGGCCATCCGCCGATCATGGGGGAACCGGCCCACTTGCAGGAGCGGCAGGCCGTTGAGGTGTTGGAGGAGGCTCTCCGGGACGCCCCGGCCGGCTTGCGGGTACAACGGCGTACGGTCGAGGGACTGGCCCGCGACGCCCTGCTGGCCGCCTCCCACGAGGCCGCCCTGCTCGTCGTCGGCGCCCGGCGCCGCCCCGGCCACTTCGGCCTCCAACTCGGTCGCGTCGCCCACAGCGTGATCCACCATGCCGCGTGCGCGGTGGCCGTGGTGCCCGAGCCGGGCTGAGGCCCGCACAGCGCCCACGAGTCGCCAGGCTTCGCCGTTTGCTCGGAGGAGCAACGACGGAGCGAGGCAGGGCGGGCTGGTCGCGTTCACCCGGCGTCGCGTTCACCCGGTGGTGCGGGCGGCGCAGGGACGGCTCACCCGAACCCGACCGACACCCGGGGAGATTTCGCCGTGGTGGGTTGTGCACCGTGCAGGCGGATGGAAGCGACGCGCGCCGGCCGGTCGTCGGCCATCGTGAAGTCGGCCTTGACGCGCAGGTGTTCGCGGTCGACGTGGTGGCGCTCCGGGAAGCGCCCCGCGTAGTGGGCGACGCACGAGGCGAGCGCCACGACGAGGACCTCGACGGGCGGGGGCCGCGGTCGTCGCCACTCGCCTCGACGGGCTGGTCGGCGATCGGGCCGCGGCAGCTACGGCGACTGTGAACGCCCGGCCTCCCGGGTGACGTACCTCGACGCGGCCCTCGGGCACGGGGACGGTCCGGCCGGCGGGCGAGACGGTGTCGCTCATGACGCCCCCCTCGGAACGTTCGGGCCGGTGCTCGGCCGGGTGGGGGCGGACGTGGTCGGCCAGGACAGGGCGCGGGCGACGTCGGCGATGGTGAGGATGCCGACGAGGCGTCCTTCGTCGAGGACCAGTGCCCGGCGGACGGGGCTCGTCTCCAGGCGCGGGAGCAGGTCGAGTACGGGTTCTCCGGGCGCGGCCGTGACGATGTCGTCGAGGGGCCGCATCACCTCGCGGACCGTTGTGTCCGTACGTGCCCGGGGCGGCGTCGCGTCGACGGTTCGTACGGTGAGCAGACCGGCCACCGAGCCGTCGGCCGCCAGGACCGGGAACGCGGAGTGGCGGTAGTGGCCGAACGGCCCCTCGGCCAGGAAGTCGGCGAGAGTCGCCGTGGCCGGCACGGTTGTCGGGTCCGCAGTCATGACGCGGCTGACCGGTACTCCGCCCAGTACGCCCCGCATGTCGGCCTGTCGGGCCTCGGCGGTGGCCGCGCCGATGAGGAACCAGCCGATCAGCGCCAGCCACAGACCGGACAGGGCACCGGCGAACAGCACGGCCGCGAAGCCGGTCACGACCAGGAACCAGCCCAGCGCCCGGCCGGCCGCCGAAGCGCCCCGTGTGGCCCGCAGCCGGTCGCCGGTGCGGTGCCACAGGTACGCCCGCAGCAGCCGTCCCCCGTCCAGCGGAGCGGCGGGCAGCGCGTTGAAGACGGCCAGCAGGATGTTGATCGCGGACAGCCAGCCGATCGCCTCGACCAGGAGCCCGGATGTGTTCAGCGCGTCCAGCCCCGCCGCGACGGCGGCCAGTACGCCACCGGTCACCAGGCTGGTGAGCGGACCCACGCCCGCGATGCGCAGCTCCGCGCCCGGTGTCGGGGCCTCGCCGTGCAGGCGGGCGGCACCACCCAGCATCCACAGGGTGATGCCGTCGACCTGGACGCCGTTGCGGCGGGCGACCACGGCGTGCGCCAGCTCGTGCGCCAGCAGCGAGCAGAGGAAGACGACCGCGGTCAGCAGGGCGAGAGCCCAGTACAGCGTGGGGGAGTGACCCGGGTGGGCGTCGGGGAAGCGGCCGCGCGCCAGGGTGACCGTCACCAGTACGACGATGACCAGGACACTCCAGTTCAGTCCGACCCGTACGCCGGCGATCCGGCCGAGGGACACCGTCTCGTTCATGAACCTCGCCTCATCCTCCGGCTGGGATTCAGCCCGTCTTCGGGCCCCAGCGGGGGCCCACCAGATCCCACTCCCGCTCCCAGTGGGCCATGCGTCGCCGGTCCAGCCGCGTTCGCGCGAGGGCACCCGCGCCGACGACCGGAGTTGCGACGGCGAGGGCGGCCGCGGCGCCGAAGAGGGCGGCCTCGACGTGCGCCTCGGCGCGACCCGTGGGCTGTGCGGGGGCGAGCCGACCCCGGTCGTCCTGCCAGATCACCACCCGGGTTCCAGCCTTCAGACCGGCGTCCACCGGCGTCTGCCCGGTACGGGATGTGCCGTCCGGCGCCGTCCAGCGGACCGATCCCCGGACCCGACCGTCCGTCGACCGGTCCGTGGCGGCAATGAGCGGGGAATCGGCGAGCAGCACCGCTCGAACGGGATGCCGGTGGGCGCGCTGCTCCGCGAATCCGTGCTCCGCAGCGCGGAACGTGACGAGTCCGGCGAGGGCGCCGCCGACCACCACGAACACCGAGACGACCAGGACGATCCAGGCCTCGACGAGGTCCTCCCGCCGCCGCAGCGGATTGCTCCGCCACCGCCACAGCCGTTTCCTGGCGCTCATGACGAAACACCTCCTCGTCGGACGGCTTCTTCGACGGTGACTCCGGTGGGCCTGCGCCCACAGGGGCCGAGGGGCCTCGTCGGCGGGCCACCCGGACCCGGCTTTCCTGTCAGGAGGGTCCATTGGTCCCCGGCGGCCCTCCGCGGCCGCCGGAGCCGATGGGCACCGTCCGGCCGTGGACGAGGGCCGGACGGCCCAAGCACAGTCCTCGCTCACCGCCCAAGCTGAACGTGCGGGGCACTTCCGGCACCGTGCCGGAGCCCGGCCCGCGTTCCCCGTCGTACGCGCCGGAACCCGGTCCCGCGGCAGACCGAAGAGGGTGAGGAGCGGGATGAAAGGCTTCGTCTTCCACGGCCCCGGCCACGCCTCCTGGCAGGACGTCCCGGATCCGGCCGTCAAGGAGCCCACCGACGCGATCGTGAAGGTCGGCGCCGTTACCATCTGCGGCACCGACCTGCACATCCTCAAGGGCGATGTCCCCGAGGTACGCCCCGGAACGGTGCTCGGCCACGAGGCCGTCGGCGAGATCGTCGAGGTCGGCGGCGACGTGCGCACCGTACGCCCCGGGGACCGGGTGCTCATCTCCTGCATCAGCTCCTGCGGGCGGTGCCGATTCTGCCGCGAGCGCAGCTACGGTCAGTGCCGCGGCGGCGGAGGCTGGATCCTCGGCCACCTGATCGACGGCACCCAGGCCGAGTACGTCCGCGTCCCTCACGCCGACCTGTCCGTCCACCCGCTGCCGGGCACCGTCCGCAGCGAGGACGCCGTCCTGCTCGCGGACATCTTCCCGACCTCCTACGAGGTGGGCGTCCTCAACGGGCGGGTACGCCCCGGAGACACGGTCGCCGTCGTCGGCGCCGGTCCCATCGGTCTGGCGGCGATCGCCACGGCGCGTCTGTTCACGCCGGAGCGGATCATCGCCGTCGACCTGGCTCCTGCCCGGCTGGAGGCCGCCCGGCGGCTCGGTGCCGACGCCGTGGCCGATGTCCACGAGGCACCGCGCGAACTCGTCGCCGACCTGACCGACGGGCTCGGAGCGGACGTGGTCATCGAGGCGGTCGGGGTGCCCGAGAGCTTCGAACTGTGCACCCGCATGGTCCGCCCCGGCGGACACGTGGCCAACATCGGAGTGCACGGCAAGCCGGCCACGCTGCACCTCGAAGACCTGTGGATCAAGAACGTCACCATCACGACAGGACTGGTGGACACGTACTCCACCCCCACGCTGCTGCGGATGGCGACCGCCGGCCGACTGCCCACCGGGCAACTGGTCACCCACACGTTCCCGCTGGGCCACATGGAGGAGGCGTACGACGTCTTCTCCCGGGCCGCCGAGACCGGCGCGCTCAAGGTGGTCCTCGGCGGGGAGCAGCACGCCGAAGTGGCCGTTCCCTCGCCCTGACACGTCCCTCGCCCTGACACGAACGTCCTGACACGAAAGCCTGACACGGAAGGAGGCCGCCGCACGCACCGGGATGGCGGCGGCCTTCGCCGCCCGCATCAGTCGGGCGGGCGGCGCCCGTGCGCTGTGGGTGCGGATCGATGCCGCCACTCGGTGAGGAGGACACCGGTCACCAGCTCGGGACGGATGCGCACCGCCTGGTCCATGCCCTCCACCTGGCCCAGCCCCTCCATGGGTGCCCAGGGCCGCAACGACTCCCGGATTCGGAGCAGTTCACCAGGGTCGGTCACCAGGCGGGCGTAGCCCGTGACCACCACGCTCCAGCCGAGGTGCGTGTCCGGATCGATGGCGTCGGCCTCGTAGGCGACGACAACACTGTTGTCGCCGGCCTGTTGGGCGTGGGACGTCAGGGCCTCGCCCTCGTGGGTGCGGATCACGATGTCCCCGTCGTCCAGGATGTGGTTGACCGGGCGCACGGTGGGCAGGGCCTGCCGGGTGAACACGATCCTGCCCAAGGACACGCTGCCCAACAGGCGCAGGGCCTCGGCTCGGTCGAGGTCGATGCGCCGGTGCTGCGACTCGTCGTTGCGGGTCATGGCTGGCTTCTTCGCGGGTGCGCGGCTTTCTTCTCGCCGGCTCCGGTGCCTCCGTGGGTGCCGGGCGGGACGCGGGCGGAGCGACACCGCGGGGGATCGGTGTCGCTCCTGTTCTGACTGTCGCTCATGACATGCCTGCCTTCCAGTGCCGTCCGGACCCGATGGAGGGGGCCGGACGTCCCTCTCACCTGCTGTCGCTCGAATCCATGCCGTTCAGTGCCGCCCGGCCGGCCTCCAGCCGGGCCACCGGGACCCGGAACGGCGAGCAGGAGACGTAGTCCAGACCGACGGTGTGGAAGAAGTGGATCGACTCGGGGTCCCCGCCGTGCTCGCCGCAGACGCCGGTCTGCAGACCGGCCCTCCTCGACGGCGATCCGGACCAGTCGGCCCACTCCCTCGCGGTCTGGATCCGCGCTCGTACCGGCAACTGCGTGAGCACGCACAGACGTTCGTCCACCACGGGCACGGCGGTGACATCGTTCTCCGCCAGCAGCCTGACGATCTCCTTGAACGGCGTGTCACGCCGTGCCCGGACGACGTCTTGGGTCATGAGGTCCGCGAGCGTTCGGTGGTGCATGTCGCCTCTCCCCTTCGGGACGTGGCAGCCGGTCGTCCCGGCCTGCCCCGCGGATACCGCCCTGCCATCCCGTGCGGCGGTCTGTCGCGCGTGGCACGTTGGATACAGCACGATTCTGAGGAGAGGGCGGCGATCATGCGAGCTCACCTCGGCGACCAGATCGTCATCGAGAGCCCGGCGACCGGGGCCACCAGGCGCGACGGCGAGATCATCGGACTTCATCATGACGACGGGACGCCTCCCTACGACGTGCGCTGGTCGGACAGCGAGGAAGTGACCCTCGTGTTCCCCGGGCCCGACGCGCACATCCGCCATGTCGAGCACGAACAGCCCGGCACCACCCTCGAGTCGCAGCAGCACGCGGGCATGGCAGAGGCCGCGTCCGCAGCCGCCCCGACAACCGGGACGCCCGGCCCCGGCGACATCGGCCGGCGGGTGACGGCCGAACGCCACAGGCGGGGACTCAGCCGGGTGGAAACGGCCCGCCGTGCCCGTATGGCGCCCGAGTACCTCGCCTATCTGGAGGAACAGCCCGCCGACCCGACCCCGGCGTCTCTTTTCAGGCTGGCCGATGCGCTGGGCACCACCGTCACCGCTCTGCGCGGCGGAGGCGCCGATCTGCCACCCGGCCAGGGACACGCGCTGCTGCACCCCCAGCTGCAGGACCTCGGTCCAGAGGAATGCCGCACCCTGCTGTCCACGCACGGTGTCGGCCGGATCGCGGTGTCGGCGCCCGACGGCCACCCGGCGGTCGTCCCGGTCAACTACGAGGTCATCGATGACGCGATCGTCTTCCGTACCAGGCCCGGCTCGGTGGCCGCGGCGGCCGTGGGAAGGGAAGTCGCCTTCGAGGTCGACCATGTGGACGAGGCTCTCAGCCAGGGCTGGAGCGTGCTTGCCGTCGGCCCCGCGCGCGTCGTCACGGAGCCGGCGGCCGTGCGGCGGCTGGCCCGCAGCGCGCACAGCGAGCCATGGGCGGGCGGTGAACGGGAGATGTGGGTGTCGATCCGGCCCACCCACCTCACCGGCCGCCGCATCACTCCGCCCCAGGAGTGAGCGGCCGGGGACTGCGCCTCGTCCGGCGCCCGCTCAGCGGCCGAGTGGAGAGGGCCCGCCTCGGTGGACCCGCGAGAGGGGGCGGGAGGTGGTTCCGGTGAGCCGACGAGCACCGTCCGACGAGCTCGTGTCGGACCTGGTCCACGACGCTGCTGCCGCCCCGTCCATGCACAACGCGCAACCATGGCGCTTCCGTTACGTCCGACGCAGCCGCACACTCGAGCTGCGCGCGGACCTCGAACGTGCCATGCCGCACTCGGACCCCGACAACCGCGCCCTGCCCATCGGCTGCGGCGCCGCCCTGCTGAACCTGAGGGTCGCCGTCGTCCACGAGGGCCGACACCCCGAAGTCCGGCTGCTGCCCGACCCCACCGACCGGGCGCTGCTCGCGACCGTACGCCTGACCGGCCCCGCGAGCGGCGAGCGGGACCTCGGTGCCCTGCATCCCGCGATCCATCAGCGGCACAGCAGCCGCTACCCGTTCGAGGAGACGGAGATCCCGGAGGCCGTGCGCGCGGCCCTCGCCGAGGCCGCTCGCGTGGAGGGAGCGACGCTGGCCTTTCCCACCTCATGGCACCTGCGGGAGGTGCTGGAGCTGGCCCAGGAAGCCGAAGCACGCAACATCACCGACCCCGGCAGCGACCAGGACCTGGCGCAGTGGACCCGTGTCGACACCCCGGCGGCGAACGCGGACGACGGAGTCCCGCACTACGCCTTCGGTCCGCGCATGCGTGGCGGCAAAGCCCCCATGCGCGACTTCGCGGGACCCCGGCAGACCGCGGGCCGGGACGCCGCGGGCTTCGAACGGACCCCCCAACTGGCCCTCCTCAGCACGGACCACGACAGCCCGGAGGACTGGCTCCGCGCAGGCCAGGCGGTGGAACGCGTCCTGCTGCTGGCCACCCTCGAGGGCTTGTCCAGCTCCTTCGCCACCCAACCCCTCGAGTGGACCGACCTGCGTTGGCCGCTGCGCGATCCGTTGACCGGGAGCGGCTACCCGCAGATGCTCCTGCGCCTTGGATACGGACCCGAAGGCCCCAGCACACCACGCCGCCCGGTGTCGGAGATACTCGACATCGAGCCCTGACCAGCCCCGGAGGATCGCCTTCGGGCCGGCGCACGTGGATCACCGGGCGGCTCCGGGCCCGCCCGGGCCGGCCTCCTCGCCACTGAGTCGGGACTCGACGGCCACCACGCCCTCCACCGCGCGGACGAGGCGCTCGGCGACCCAGACGAGCGAGGAGTCGTGGACCTGCCCGCGCAGCGTGACGACCCCTTCCTGCACGGACACGTGGATGGTGTGACTGAGCGCCGGGAAGAGGTACGACACCACGGTGCGGCGCACCTCCTCCTCGATCTCCTCGTCCGACCGCAGGAAGACCTTCAGCAGGTCCCCGCGGCTGACGATGCCCCGCAGCCGGTCCTCGTGATCGACCACGGGCAGCCGTTTGACACGCTTGACGGCCATGATCTGCGCTGCTTGGCCCAGGGTGGTGTCGGGGTGGACCGTGACAGCGGGGGTGCTCATGAGCTCCTCGGCGGTCACCGCCCCCGCCTTGGCGAGGTCGGACAGGCGTCCGGTCTGCTCGGCGCGGGTGAGGTCGCGGTCCCGGAACTCCTCCTTGGGCAGCAGGTCGGCCTCGGAGACCACGCCGACGACGCGTCCGTCATCCTCCACGACCGGCAGGGCACTCACGTGCCGCTGCTCCATCGCTCGCACGATCTCCTTGAACCGCGCGTCGCGTCCGACGGCCGCCACGGGCAGGGTCATCACATCGCTCACGATGTGCGGAGAGTCAGGCATGTCATGAGTCCTTGAACGGGGTCTTCGAGTGGGGTCCTCGAGGCGCGCCGGAACAACCGGTCGGCCGTATGCCTCCAGCATCACCGCAACCGGGCGTACCGCAATCCGGACCGAAGGCGATCCGAGTGCCGGTCCGTATGTCGCGGCGGTTCGTCGGCGGTGCGACGGTATTCACAGGGGGTCGCTCGGCAACCGGATGGACAAGGTGGTGGCGGCGATGGAACTCCCGCTGGTTGTGGGCGTCGACGGATCGGACTCCAGTCTGCGTGCGGTCGACTGGGCGGTGGACGAAGCGGCACGGCACGGGTTGCCGCTGCGTCTGGTCCACGCCTCCCTGTGGGAGCGCTACGAGGAAGCCTTGCCGTCCTTCAGCACCGACCGTCCTGCCGAGGACGTCATGGCGCAGCACATCGTCGCCTCCTGTACGGAACGCGTCGGGCTCCGCAACGCCGAGGTGAAGGCGTCGGGTGAGGTGCTGCCGGAGGATGCCGTGTCCGCGCTGTTGCGGATGGGACCCGAGGCGTTCGCCCTGGTCACCGGCTCTCGTGGGCGTGGCGGGATCGCCGGGATACTCCTGGGGTCGGTCAGCCTCGCGGTGGCGGCTCGTGCCACGTGCCCGGTCATCGTGGTCCGTGGCGCGGAGCCGAACCTTCAGGGAACCTTCGGTCGGATCGTGGTCGGGGTGGGCGGCTCGGCCGGGGCCGCGGACGCCGTGCGGTTCGCCGTCCGCGAGGCCGAGGTGCGCGGCTGTGCCCTGACGGCCGTACGGGCCTGGCGCAATCCCGCCCATGAGCCCGTGGACCACATGCTGATCGCCGACGATGCCGCGCGGTCGCGCGAGGAGCAGGCCGCGACCAGCCTCGACGATGCCCTGCGCGAGGCCGTGCGGGAGCATCCCCGAGTCGATGTCGATCGCCATCCGGTCGAAGGCCCCGCCCACAGGGTCCTCCTGAAGGCATCGACCGAGGCCGATCTGATCGTCGTCGGCGCCCAGCGGCGCCCCGGCAACACCGGTCTGCAACTCGGCAGGGTCGCCCACACCCTGCTGCACCACTCACAGTGTCCGGTCGCCGTCGTCCCTCAGCAGGACTGAGGTTCGCCGCGTGAACCCGGGCTCCCGCGGTCCCTGAAGCAGAGGGCAGGCGGCGAATGTCGGAGTGGACATGGGAGTGGACGGGCTACGAGCCCGCTGCCGAGCGGCTGCGGCCGCGCCTTCCGTCGCCGGGACGGGCGTGCTTCAGCGTCGAACGACCCGCCTGGTGCACATGGTGACCATGTGCACCGTGTGCGCACGGGGGCGCATGAGCCCCGAACGGATCCGTGTGGTACCTGGCCGACCGGGCCGTCACCGTCGCACCCGGAGAGACCTGCACGCTGGTGCTGCCGGAGAGTTGATCCGCGCAGATGGGCGTGGCCGGCCAGGCCCAGGCTCCCAGGAACGGTGTGCCGACCCTCCGCATGCGCAGGGGAGATGAGCAATCCACACTGTTCTGGAGGAGTATCGGCCGGGGCGGGCCAGGCTCCATGGGCTCTCCCCGCGTGGACAGCGACGCTCGAAGGAGACGACCATGACCACTGCCCGGGAGATCATGCACACCGGTGCCATGTGCGTCCAGGAGAACGAGACGCTTCAGGACGCGGCGCGCAGGATGAAAGAACTGGACGTCGGGGCCCTCCCGATCTGCGGGCCGGACGACCGGCTCCACGGAATCATCACGGACCGCGACATCGTGGTGAAGTGTGTTGCCAAGGGCAAGGATCCCAGGACCATGACCGCGGGCCAGCTGGAGCAGGGCAAGCCGGTCACGATCGACGCCGAGGCCGATGCCGGACGGGTCCTTCACGCCATGGAGGAGCACAAGATCCGTCGGCTGCCGGTGATCGACAACCATCGCCTCGTCGGCATGATCAGCGAGGCGGACCTCGCGCGTCACCTGCCCGAGGAACAGGTGGGCCACTTCGTTGAGGTCATCTGCGCGGCCCCCTGACCGCAGACACGGTCATCGCGCCGTCACGCGTACCGCCGTGATGGGAAGAGCAGAAGACCCGGCCGGGGACCGTCTGTTCACTGACGCGTGCGGTGAGCCGGGCTCGGCCGTGCCGGCGCTCCACCCCTACCCGCCGCACGCGCGGGCCTCACCCTTCTTGTGGCATGTCCCTGACGTCCCGGCCGCGGGTGTCACATGTGCTGGCGCTAGTGTGCGACCGTGAGCCTTCATATCGTCTTAGGTTTCGGGCCCGCCGGGGCGGCCACCGCCCGGTTGCTGGCCGAAAAAGGTCAATCAGTACGTGTCATCACCCGGTCCGGACGGAGTCCGGAACCCGGCATCGAGCATGTCGCGCTGGACGCGACCGACAGCGAGCGGCTGACCGACGCCGTGCGGGGCGCGGCCGCGATCCACAACTGCGCCGCACCGCCCTACCACCGCTGGGCGAGCGAATTGCCCCCGCTGGCCTCGTCGGTCTGCGCCGCGGCCGAGGTGAGCGGGGCCGTCCTGGTCGTGCTGGGCAATCTCTACGGCTACGGTCCGGTGGACGGTCCCCTGACCGAGAAGTCTCCGCTCGCGGCGACCGGCCCCAAGGGGCGGGTGCGCGCGGCGGTTTGGGAGCAGGTGCGGGAACTGCACGAGCAGGGGCGCATCAAGGCGGTCGAGGTACGGGCCTCCGACTTCTTCGGCCCCGGCGTGACCGACGGCGGGCACCTGGCCGCGCGGGTCATGCCACGGCTGCTGCGCGGCAAGCCGGTCGCCACCCTCGGGAACCCGGACACCCCGCACAGCTGGACCTACGTCCCGGACGTGGCCGCGGCCATGGCCGAGGTCGCGGGTGAGGAACGAGCCTGGGGACGGGCCTGGCACGTGCCGTCCCAACCCCCGCTGTCCACCCGGGAGATGACCGACCGCCTCGCCGCCGAGGCCGGCACCGGACCGGTCGCGGTCCGCAGACTGCCCCCGGCCGTGCTGGGCGCCGCCTCGGTCTTCTCCCCGCTGATCCGTGAACTCAAGGAGATCCGCTACCAGTTCGACCGCCCGTTCGTGATGGACTCCAGCGCCTACGAGGCGGAGTTCACGGTCCGGGCCACCCCTCTCGACGAGCAGGTCAGAGCGACCGTGGACTGGTGGCGCGGTCGACCGGGCACCAGCCGGTGACCTCCGTGACGGCGAAGGATTCCCCCGCGGACCCGGCGCGAGCCCGCCACGACGACATCGCGATCGTCGGGATGGCCTGCCGGTTCCCGGGGGCGCGGAACGTGAACCAGTACTGGCGGCTCCTGACGGCGCCGCGGGCCCAGTTCTCCACCGTCCCGGACTCGCGGTGGCGCACCGCCGCCTTCCTCAGTGACAACTTCCGTGACACGTCCGCGGCCTACACGGACACCATGGCGCTGCTGCCGGACGTGGACCACTTCGACGCGGCGCACTACGGCATCCCGCCGCGGCGGGCCCGGGCGATGGATCCGCAGCACCGGCTGCTGATCGACCTCGCCCGTGAGGCCGTCCAGGACGCGGGCTGGGAGGCCGACGGCTTCGACCGCGAGGAGACCTCGGTGATCACCTCGCTCACCGAGAGCGGCTACCGCGAGATCAGCACCCTGCACATCCGGATGCGTCAGCTGGCCGGCGGCGAGTTCGGGGCGCGGCCGGCCGACCCCCGGTGGCCGGACACGGCTCGCGCGGTCGACGGGCTGCACGGCACATCCGTGGCCGGGCTGCTGCTCAACATGGGCCCGAACACGATCAGTTCGGTCCTCGATCTGCACGGTGAGAGTTACGCGCTGGACTCGGCGTGCTCCGGCGGGCTCATGGCCGTGGCCAACGCCGTGTTCGCGCTGCGCGCGGGCCGATGCCGCATCGCCCTCGCCGGCGGCGCCCAACTCCTTCTCACCCCCGACCTGTTGGTGGGGCTCTGCCGGATCGGCGCCATCTCGCGCAGCGGCAGCTGCCTGCCGTTCGGCGCGGGGGCGGACGGGTTCGTCCTGGGGGAGGGGGCCGGGGTGCTGGTGCTGCGGCCCCTGGCCGACGCGCTGGCGGCCGGCGACCGGGTCTACGCGGTGATCCGCGGTGTGGGAACGGCCAACGACGGGACCGTGCAGGGCGGTATGCATCCCCAGGCGGCCGGTCAGCTCCGGGCGTTGCGCCGGGCCTACCGGGACGCGGATCTGGCCCCGGACGCGGTGGGCTACCTGGAGGCGCACGGCACGGGGACCACGGTCGGCGATCCGGTCGAGGTCGGGGTCCTGCGCGAACTGCGCGGCGAGCGGGGCGCGCCCGCCTTCCTCGGCGCGGTGAAGGCGGTGGTCGGGCACTCGCTCAACGCCGCCGGGCTGGCCGGACTCATCAAGGCCGTCCTGGCCGTGCACCGGGGAGTGGTACCGCCGCAGCCGGAGTTCGACCTGGCGGACCGTGCCGGGCTCGACGCCGCGCGGCTGACCGTCCCCACGAAGCCGGTCCGCTGGCCGGAGTCCGGGCAGCCGCGCCGGGCGGGGGTGAGCGCCTTCGGGTTCGGCGGCACCGGTGTGCATGTGGTGGTGGAGGAGTGCGCCACGGCATCGGCATCGGAATCGGCATCCGCCCGCCCCGTACCGGACGGCGGGCCGCACCCCCTGGTCCTCAGCGCCCGCGACCGGGCCGGGCTCGCCCGCTACGCCCGGGAACTGGCGGACACCGTCGCCGACGACCGGCCGCCGCTGGCCGTCGTGGCGGACACCCTGGCCCGCCGGGCCCCTCTCGCCGAACGCCTCGTTCTGGTGGCGGAGGACGCCGCCGACGCCGTCGCCAAGCTGGGCGCGGCGTCGGAGGCCGTCGCGGAGGGCCGTACCGTGGCGGCGCCTGCCGGGCTCGCGGTCACCGGCTCGGGACCGAGTCCGGGGACGGAGCGCATACCGCCTTGCACCCTGCCGCCCAGCCCGCTCGCCCCGGGCCGCCACTGGGTGGTGGACGAGTCGGCTCGCGAGCCGCAGGACACCTCCCGCCCCCTCGATGCCGTGGGGGAGGGGCGGCCCGGGCCGGTGGCGGCGCCGACCGGTGGCGCGTCGAGTGCGGCCATCGTGCTCGAAGAGGTGTCGCGGGCCGGTGTCTTCCCCCTCTCGGACCTCGGCGAGCGGATGGTGCTGGCGACCGACCTGGGCTTCGACTCCCTGATGCTCCAGGAACTGGAGGTCAACATCGGCAAGCGGGTGCCGGGCTTCCGCACCGACGAGATCTTCTCCCGCGGCCTCACCGTCGAGCGGCTGATCACGCTGGTCGAGCCGCACCTCACCGAGCCGTCGGCCCCCGGTGAGCCGCTGCCCGCGTGGACGCCGGCGGACTGGGCCGCCGGCACCGCGTGTGTGGACGAATTCCCGGAAGTACGGCTGTTCGAGGAGCGTTTGGGCTCGATCACCGGCAGCGGCGTGGACCTGCCGTACTTCCGGGTCCACGAGGGCAACATCCGCGACACCACCGTGATCGGCGGCCGGCCGTACCTGTCCTTCGGCAGCTACAACTACCTGGGGCTCTCGGGTCATCCGGCGGTCAACGAGGCCGTGCACGAGGCCGTGGAGCGGTACGGGACCTCGGTCTCCGCGAGCCGGGCGCTCTCCGGCGAACGGGACCTGACCGTACGGCTGGAGCGGGCGCTCGCCGGCTTCCTCGGAGTCCCGGACTGCCTGGCGTTGGTGAGCGGCCATGCCACCAATGTCACCGCGCTAGGGCATCTCGTCGGCGCGGGCGACCTGGTGGTGCACGACGCCCTCGCCCACGACAGCATCCTCCAGGGCTGCGCGCTGTCCGGTGCGGCACGGCGCCCGTTCGCCCACAACGACATCGGCGAACTGGAGCACATGCTGCGGCTCAACCGGTCCCGGTTCCGGCGGGTACTGATCGCCGTCGAGGGCGCCTACAGCATGGACGGCGACCTCGTCGACCTGCCCGCCGTGATCGAGCTGAAGCGGCGGTACGGCGCCCTGCTGATGGTCGACGAGGCGCACAGCATCGGCACCGTGGGCGAACTCGGCCGTGGCGTCGGGGAGTTCTTCGGGGCCGACCGGGCCGACGTGGACCTGTGGATGGGCACCCTCTCCAAGTCCTTCGCCAGCTGCGGCGGTTACCTCGGTGGCTCGGCCCGGATGGTGCGCTGGCTGCGGCACACGCTGCCCGGCTTCGTCTACAGCGTCGGCCTGACCCCGGCCAACGCCGCCGCGGCGCTGGCCGCGACCGAGCTGATGGCCGCGGAACCGTACCGGGTGCGCTCGCTGCGGCGGAACGCGGAACTCTTCCTGGGGCTCGCCGCCTCGGCCGGTCTGCCGACGGGCTCCAGCGCCCACACTCCGATCGTGCCGTGTGTGCTCGGCGACTCCGCGAGGACCCTGCGCGTCGCGGACCGGCTGTTCGCCCGGGGAGTCGTGGCCGATCCGATCTTCCATCCCGCCGTGGAGGAGGGGCTCGCGAGGCTGCGGTTCTTCGTCACCAGTGAACACCGTGAGGACGACATCCGACGGGCCGTGTCGATCCTCGCCGAGGAGGTGGCGTCCGCGGGAGGGTAAGCGACGCACGTCAGATCAGGGTGCGTTCGATCCGGCTGAGTGTGGCGTTCTTCGCCAAGTCCCGCTCCTTGCCGGCCTCCTCGGCCGGGGGCGCGCCATGCCGTTCCTGGGTGCTGCCCACCCGCTGGGAGAGCAGATAGGCGATGATCTCCGCCTCCTGTTCCTGTACGTCGTCGTAGGTCGCGCGCAGGAGCATGTCACGCACGAGCTCGGGGTCGAGGTTGGGGAAGAGGAGGCGGGCGGTCGCCTCGTCCAGCCAGCCCGCCCCGCGGTGGCAGCAGATGATGTGGCCCAGCTCGTGCAAGATGATGTGCTCCTGATGCGCGCCGGTGGTGTTGGCGTCGTAGAAGATGAGGTCCTCGTCGCGGGCGGCGACCCACATGCCGCACGGGTGCGACGCGGGCATCTGCATCGGCACCAGGGTGATCGGACGGTCGCGGACCTCCCCGAGATGGCGGCAGAGCTCGGCCACGTCGGCCACCTCCGGCAGACCGAGTTCGGAGATCCGCCGCGCGCCGGCTCTCCGGAGCCTTTTGAGCTGGGTGCGCCGGTCCTGGTCGGCGGACCGTCCCTTCCCGGCGCGTCTCACTCGGCGTCCGAGGGGTCGGAGACCGGTGGAAGACCCTGCAACTGCCGGTACTGGTCCATGATCGCCGTGATGGCCTGGAGGTTCTCCTTCTTCATCCCGGCCGCTCGCATCGCCACGGCACGGACCCCCGACTGGCGCAGTGCCTCCACGGCGGCGAGCTCGCCGAGTACCGACTCGGCGACCTTGTCGTCGAAGAAGTAGGCGACCGACACGCCGAAGAAGCGAGCCAGGGCGGCCAGCAGGTCCGGTGAGGGATTGGCCCGTTTGCCCGTCCGCAGCTGCGACAGATACACACCGCCGACCCTGAGTTCGGGGCTGGCCCGCTTCAGCTCCTCCGCCACTTCGGCGTTGGTCCAGTGCTTGCCCTTGGGACGAACCGTCTTGAAGAGGTCGTCCAGGCGCACTGCCAGCAGTGGGCGGTCGTCAGGCTCGGACACGGTGAATCTCCCTCCCGTCACCTCCTCGGCCTTACTCTGGGCTATTCATAAGTTTCGCAGATTAGCTGTCAGTTGACAATCGGACTGGAGTCCGTCAACGTGGATCTCGCCGATAGCTGGCAGTTAACTTGGCTCACGGGGGTGGCCGAGTTCGCCGCCGGCCGGGGCAGCCTGGCCCGGCCTTCGGGGGAGGGACGGGCCAGGCGAAGAGGTAGTGGGGAAGCACCGCGAAACACGGGGAACCACGGGGGAGACAAAGAAAAACCCGCCCGGTCTGACGGGGGAACAGACCGGGCGGGAGCTCTCAACCCACGTTGCTGAGTCTACGGTAGGCGGACGCGACCTTGGTGAGCCAGGCGACCTCCGCGGAGAAGTTGTCCGTATCCCGGTCCTCGAAGTCATGCGCGTCCCCGTTGTCGTCGGGGATGGTGCCGGTACGTTTGGCGTGCAGCGCCTGTCTGATACGTGCCGCTTCGGCGAGCGCCTGCCGGGACTCCTCGCTCGCCCCCGGGTCCGGCGTGCCGGACCCGTT
The DNA here is from genome assembly GCF_044387825.1 of Streptomyces sp. NPDC020299. Classification (NCBI taxonomy): domain Bacteria; kingdom Bacillati; phylum Actinomycetota; class Actinomycetes; order Kitasatosporales; family Streptomycetaceae; genus Streptomyces; species Streptomyces sp. NPDC020299. The sequence goes on along the minus strand of NZ_JBIRWL010000001.1, from coordinate 269,917 downwards.
GGGAGTGCGGTCGATGTAGGGACGCAGGTCCCGCCATCCGTCCCGGATCTCGATGACCCGCCGGTGCAGACGGTAGTCGAGGTCGGAGACCGAGGCCCCGGGCGGCTCCAGGACGATGTCCGGCGAGGACTCGTACAAGTCCCGCCAGAGCGGGTACAGAGCCCGGTACGACCGGTAACTGTCCGCCCAGTCCAGCAGCTTGGCGATCCGGGCCCCCCAGGAGGGCATCGTCAGGCTGAGTGAGAGGACGACGATGCCCAGCGCGCTGAAGACGGACGCGGCGACCTTCCAGACGCCGATGTCGATCCCGCACGCGGCGGTGAGGATGTTGAGCGTCCTGGCCAGGCAGTACAGGAAGAGGATCACCGCGGCGACGGAGAGCAGTTGCAGGGCCTGGCGCAGCGAGGCCTTGTCGGTCATCCGCGCGTAGGGGCCGCACTGGCGGAAGATGGTGACGCACGGAACCGCCTGCGACACGATGAAGAGCAGCAGGTAGGTGAGCACCAGCGGCTGCCCGCTGCCGGTGTCGAAGTCCGAAGCCGGCCGGCCGGGGCCGTCGGCGACGAAGAACAGCACCGTCAGCAGCGTGTCGAGGGCGATCCCGGTGATCAGCCAGTAGCGGGTCCCCCGCACCGCCTCCTCGTCCGCGATCGCCCAGCGCAGCAGGATGATCTGCGCGCTGACGCAGAAGGCGACCGCCGACAGATGCATCAGCAGGATGGCGAGATTGCCGACGCCGAGGAAGCTCTCGCCCCCCATGGCGACGGCACCCATCGTGAAGGTGAGGCACTGGAGCAGCAGAGTGACGACCAGCGTCCGGTAGGCGTTGTCCCGCCAGCCGCGCCTGACCTGGCACAGCCGGTACACGAGCGCGGCATACGAGGAGAGCGCCGCTATGACGAAGCAGAGTGTTCTGGTGGTGGTCACGGCCTGACTCCCTGCCGGTGCCGCGCACGCGGCGGACGGATCATTCGGCGTCGTCGCCCAGGGGCACCTCGAGTCCGATGCCTTCGGCCGCCACGGCGATGGCGAAGTCGAAGAACGCGGACTCGTCGCGGACGCTGTCGTGGGTACGGCTGAAGACCTGGAACACCAGCAGCCCGATCAGATTGCTCCACAGCACGATGCCGCGCTCGATGATGTCCGAGAACGGAGCCTCGGGAATGCCGCCGAAGAGCTCCACGGCCTCCGGGAGGAGCAGCGGCGGGCCGGCCACCGCCCGCCTGGGCGGGGCGAGTTCACCGGCCTGGAGCGCCGAACGCACGATGGCCGCCAGCACCGCGGGGGTGCGCGAGGCGGGCGGGACCGTGTCCTGCGGGGCGTGGTACCCCGGCACGGGCGAGCCGTAGATCAGCGTGAACTCGGCGGCGTTGTCGAAGGACCACCGCCGCAGCGCGCGCGTGACCGCGAGGAGCCGTGCGCCCGCCGACGCCCCCGCGTCCCTGGCTGCCTGGTCGGCCTGCTCCATCGCCGCGGCGGACTCGTTGTAGGCGTCGACGACCAGCGCGGTCAGCAGGTCGTCACGGCGTGGGAAGACGGTCTCCACGTCGGCGACCGCCAGTCCGCCCTCGCGGGCCACAGCATCCAGGGACAGCCCTCCGGCGCCCAGCTTTTCCAGCAGTTGGCGCGCGGTGGCCTTGATCTCGGAAAGCTCCATGGCCAAACCGTACCGGTGGGTCACAACGCCCAGGCGTACGGCCGTCCGAGCGCCGGGATCATGCGCTGTGATCCGGCCATCCGGCGTTACGCTCGGAGCATGCGGATCTCCGTCTCCTCCGACATGGACGAACCCGTCGCCCGGCTCCTCGTCGAGGAGCTGCGCCGGCGTGGTCACGAGGTGCGCGTGTACGGCGCGCTGGACCCGGGCGCGGATCCGCAGTGGGCCCTCTGCTCGGAGGCCGCCGCCCGTGAGGTGGCCGCCGGGACCGCGGACCAGGCGGTGGTGTGCTGCTGGACGGGGACGGGCGCCTCGATCGCCGCGAACAAGGTGCCCGGCGTACGGGCCGCGCTGTGCCCGGACGCGTACACCGCGGACGGCGCCCGCCGCTGGAACGACGCCAACGTACTGGCCATCGGTCTGCGCCTGACCTCCGAGGCGGTGCTGAAGGAGATCCTCGACGCCTGGTTCACCGCCCGCCCCAGCGAGGACGCCGAGGACCGGGACAACGTCGCCCACGTGACACAGATGGACGGGCACCGGGCGGGGGACCGCAGCCTTCCCTGACCGCACCCACATGGGTGCGCCACACCCGGGTACCCGGCGGCGCATGGTGGTGCACGACACGTCGGCCCGATCGCTCCCGGTGCCGCCGCGGCCGACGCGGCGCTCGCCCCTGGGCCGCGCCCTGCTGCGCTGGACGACCACGACCGATCACAAGGTCATCGGCAACCTCGTGCGTTCACCGGCGGCCGGTCGGCGTGGCCCCGCTCGTGGGCGAGGAGCTCCTCGACGTCCTCGGCGCCCAGCGAAACTCGGCTCTCCACGCTGCCGATCGGCAGCTGGTCGTAGTCGGGCAGGGGCAACCCGCTGTGGCCCGAGTCCGCCATACGTCTGACTTCCTTCGCCTGCCAGCGGGCCGCGCCTGTCAGTGAGGCCGCGCCTCGTCAGTGGGCGCCCAGTCCGCCACCGCCGAACGAGCCGCTCGACCCCTTGCTCCAGCGGGGCCGGTCCTTCGACTCGCTGGGCCTCGTGTCCTGGTTTCTCAGGTCGTAGGGGGTCATGGCGCGACCGCCCTTCGGGACCACGGGCACCTCTTCGGACTCCCGGTTCTCCCGTACCTCGTGCACGGCGCCGCCCGGGGGCAGGTGCGGCTGCTCATCCGGGCGCGGCCGGGGCGACTCGTTGTACTTGACCCGGGAGGTCAGCCAGAAACCCCCGGCCAGTACCGCAAGCACGACCACGGCCACCAGGAAGAGGACCAGACTCATGAGGCCGCTCGCGGCGGCCAGCTGCATCGACGCGGTACTCATACGAGATGAATACCCCGCCAGAACGGTGCGAACCGGACACCTTCCGTGACGGGTCGCGACGCCCGGCGACCACCCGCTGCCCCTTGCATTCCCCGGTCGCTGGTTTGACAGCTCGGGCCACGGCAACCCGGTCGGTGTGACACCGACGACGACTACCCAACAGGACCTGTACCGGTTCCTGGAGGACCGCTTCGCGTGTGCGCAGGCGTGTACGGAGTGCGCGCGGGCGTGCGCGCTGCGCGCGAGCCTCCTGGATCCGGGTGGTACGGACGAGCAGGAGCGGGCGCGGCGGCGGGGCATCATGTGCGCCGAGGTGTGCGACGCGACCTGCCGTGTGCTGTCCGAGTACAACTGCCTGGACGAGAACGGCATCCGTATCCAGCTGGAGCTGTGCCGGACGGTGTGCCTGGAGTGCGCGCACGCCTTCGACGAGCAGCCGGGCGCGGAGGAGAGTGCGGCGGCGTGCCGGGCGTGCGCGCGGGCCTGCACGGAGTTCATCGCCACGCTGCGCTGACGCTCTCCTTGCCTCCCTCGCTTCCCAATTTCTGTAACACGTTCTACGGTGTGCGCCGACAGGACCGACCCGCCCTGGGAGCCTGGAGGCGCCGTGCACCTCGACCACACGCCCGAGCAGCAGCGGCTGCGCACCGAACTGCGCGCCTACTTCGCCGGCCTGGTACCGGACAACGCCTACGCCCGCTACGCCGACCCGGTCGCCCAGAAGCGCTTCTACCGCGAGACCATCCGCCGGCTCGGCACCGACGGCTGGCTCGGCGTGGGCTGGCCGAAGGAGTACGGCGGGCGCGGCATGACCGCGATGGAGCAGTTCATCTTCTTCGACGAGGCCGCGCAGGCCGGCGTCCCGCTGCCGCTGATGGCGCTGAACACGGTCGGCCCGACGATCATGCGGTTCGGCACGGAGGAGCAGAAGGCGTACTTCCTGGCCCGCATCCTCTCCGGCGAGATCGACTTCGCCATCGGCTACAGCGAGCCCGACGCCGGCACGGACCTGGCCGCCCTGAAGACCCGGGCGGTCCGGGACGGCGACGAGTACGTGGTCAACGGACAGAAGATCTGGACGACCAACGGCGACACCGCGGACTGGGTCTGGCTCGCCACCCGTACCGACCCCGAGGCACCGCCCCACAAGGGCATCACCATGCTCCTGGTGCCGACCTCCGACCCGGGCTACTCCTGCACCGTCATCAACACCCTCGCCTCCCACGACACCACGGCCAGCTACTACGAGAACATCCGCGTCCCCGTCTCCCGCCGCGTCGGCGCCGAGAACCAGGGCTGGCGGCTGATCACCAACCAGCTCAACCACGAACGCGTCACCCTCGCCGCCCACGGCACCATGGCGATCCGCGCCCTGCACGACGTCCAGCGCTGGGCGATGGAGACCAAACTCGCCGACGGCCGACGCGTCGTCGACCTGCCCTGGGTGCGCCGCCTGCTCGCCCGTACACACACCCGCCTCGACGCCATGAAGCTCCTCAACTGGCAGATGGTGACCGCCGTCCAGGAGGGCACCCTCACCCCGCAGGACGCCTCCGCGGTCAAGGTCTACGGCTCCGAGGCCCGCCGCGACGCCTACGCCTGGCTCATGGAGATCCTCGCCGCCGCCGGCCCCCTGAAGGAGGGCTCCGCGGGCGCGGTCCTCCACGGCGACCTGGAACGCGGCTACCGCTCCGCGGTGATCTTCACCTTCGGTGGCGGCAACAACGAGATCCAGCGCGAGATCATCTCGTGGATCGGTCTGGGGATGCCCCGGGTGCGCCGCTGACGTCGGTGCCCACGTGGATGAACGCGGCCCAGTAACGGGCCTCCGCGTAACAGCGGGTCCCGGGCGGGCGGTCCCCGAAGAAGGCGACGGCCGTCTCGAGCCGCTCGCGGTGCGACGGCTCGTCCACCAGGTCCGAGAGGTGCCGGCACCACCGGGCGAACTCGGCGGCGGTGGAGTCCCTCAGCCACAGCTGCGCCAACTGCAGGGCCCGCCCGGTGCCGTGCCCGAGTTCGGCGTGGAAACGGGTCGCCAGCAGCATCGTCGCCAGGTCGTCCACGTTCCACAGGGAGGCGATGACCTCGCTCGCCCCCGCCTGAAGGAGGCCGGAGGCCAGCCCGATGGCCTCGTCGGCGACGAACGTGTCGGTGGACGCGGTGCCGCAGGCCGAGGCGAAGACCAGGCGGACCCCCCGGAAGGCACGCTCCGCCACGATGCGGCGCAGCGTCAGGCGGCCCCCCTCCGCGAGCACGAAGGCGGACTCCATCGGGCGCGCGGCGTCGAAGACGCCGTGGCAGGCGAGATGGACGTGGGTGGCGCCGCGCAGGTCCTCCTGGAAGGCCTCCGGGGCGGCGTCCGTGCCGTGCCGCACCGTCGCGCGCGACCAGGAGCCCAGCGCGGTCGCGGCGGCCACCTCGACCGACGCGTAGCGCAGGTCCGCCGTGGGGTTGCCGACGGCAGCCAGGACCGGGGGGCCGGACCGGGGCGGGTGCCGGCGGGCGAGGACGGCCGCCGACGGGGTGAAGGAGAGCCGGAAGTCGTCCACCAGGCAGCGACCGTCCGAGACCAGGGCGTGCAGCGGCCACCGGCCCACGGGCCCGCAGGCGACCAGCGTGACCTCCTCGACCCGCAGACCCCGCAGCCAGGACGCCAGAGTGCCCGCGAGCCTCTCCCGCAACGTGGCCGCGGCCTCGACCGCATCGAGTCCCCGGACACTTGCCGTGCTCCGGCTGTCCACGTCGAGGCCCCCCTCGCCGTCTCGCCGTACCAGCACCAGGTGGACCGCCGCCTCGAACACATACGCGTAGACCAGTGGACGGTGCGGGCCGACCGCCGCGGCCAGTTCGCCGACGCCCGGCGGCTCGAGGAGCCCGGTCGCTCCGCTCAGCCGCGCGAGCGCCGCGTCCCGTTCGGTGCGGGCCCGGGCGATCGCCCGCACCAGGGAGAGGTTCAGCCGCTCCACCTCCTGGGGGCCCAGACCGGCGACCGGAACCGACCGTTCGGCGCTGCTGAGCGCGGCGAGCCGGTCGGCCGCCGCCCGGAAGGCGGCCAGCGCCCCGGGATCCGCCTGCCGCGCCCGGTCGAGCCGCTCACGTTCCTGCCCCAGCGTCTCGCCCAGCTCCCTGGCGCGGGTGCGTTCGAGGAGCAGTACCGCGTCAAGTGCGCGGCCCGCCCGCAGCATGACGGTGACGATCTCCATCAGGTCGCCGGACACGGCCCGCTGCTCCATGTGGCGGCTCTCCCGCAGCAGTGCCTCCTGGTAGAGGCTCTCGTGCAGCTCCGCCGCTCGCCCGCCGGCCTCCGCCGCACCCGCCCAGTCCCGCCGTTGGCCCAGCAGCCGTACCTGGAGCATCCAGGCCGTGTAGGCGTCGTTGCGCCGCCCGTGCTCGGTCAGGACCCTGATCGTGTCGTGGAGCGGTTCCCGTTCGTCCGCCGGAACCAACTGGGCGAGGTTCAACCGCGCCGTCGCCCAGTCGCGGGGGCTGTTCTCGGGGTTGAGGACACGCAGAGCGGCGCGGAAGTGCCCGGCCGCCGCGGTGTGCTGCTCGGCCAGGTCCGACTGCATCCGCATGATGCCGAGGAACGCCTGTGTCAGCGCCCAGTTCAACGGCGTGCTCTCCTCGGTGAACACCTGGAGGCAGGCGGACAGATGGGTGATGGCCTGTTCCGGATCCGGATCGGTCCGCACCTCGATGTCGCCCAGGGCCACACCCAGACCGAACTCGGCGGTGGCCCAGTGCCTGGGGTGGTCCCGTAGCGTGAAGACCGACAGGGCGGCCATGAACGCGTCGACCGCCAGCCGCTGGGTGGCCTCGATGTCCCTGCCCCGCATCATGCTGTACCCCACGCCCAGGGCCGACTGGGTCATGGCCCAGTCCACGGGCATCGTTTCCTTGGGCTGCGCGACGAGGCATGCCCGGTAGTGCTCGATGGCGTGCCACAGGTTCGCCTCCCTGCCCCCGGCGAGCCGCTCGCGGTACAGGCCCGCGAGATTGTGGTGCATGTTCCCCCGATCGACGGTGTCCCGGTCCGCGTGCAGCAGTTCGAGGGCCTGGTGCGCCAGGGCGATGCCCTCCTCGAGGTTCGCCTCCGGGTCGCCGGTTGTTCGCCGGGGCAGCAGGAACGCCAGCGAGCCCAGCACACGAGGCCGCACTTTGGGATCCGTGTCGGGGGTCAGGGCGGCGAGGGCGGCGCGGCACAGGGTGATGGCCCGGTCCACCTCCGAGGACTGGCTGCCTCGGTGGTCGTCACGCACCAGGCGGCTGATGGCGACGGCGAGGTACGGATGGAGGTGGTGACCCGGTTCCACTTCGCCGAGGCACTGCTCGAACAGCGCCATGGCCGCGCGCTCGTTGTCCGGTATGTCGCCGGCCCGGCGTCGGCTGTAGGCCATGCCGAGGTTGTACGTCAGCTCCAGCCGGATGGGGGTCGCGGGACCGCCGGGCTCGTCCAGCGCGGCCCGCAGCGCGGTGATGGCCTCGTCCGTCTCGATCTTCTCGTTGGTGTCCGCCTTGAGGATCTCGTCGGAGAGGGCGACGCAGAGCAGCACCCAGGTGTCCCTGTTCGCGTCGTGAGGATTCTGCCGCAGCGCCGCACGGATCCTGCTCAGGCGTTCCTCGCGCTCGGGGATCTCCTTGAGGCCGTCCACCCACTCGAAGAGATCCAGCCGCTGCGGCGGACCCGGATCGGTGGGCACGGGGGCGTTCTCGTCGATCCACTCGCGCAGCCCGCGGATCTTCTTCGCGACGTCGATCGCCGCCTGCCGTTCGGGCCCGGCGGGCAGGGCCCGACAGCTCTCCTCGGCGAGCGCGAGGGCGCGTGCCGCCATGCCGGGGGAGCCTGCCGGATCCAGGTGCAGGAGATCGACGAGTGCGACCGCCAGTAACAGCCGGTGCCAGTCGGGCTCCGGGGCGTCCGCCTGTGCCAGCAGGTGCTCCAGCACGGTGACGCGCAGCCGTCGCAGGGCGTCGGGCCTGTCACCGGTGTGCCGCTCGATGTGCGTGGTCACCCACAGGCATATCGAGCGAGCGGTCACCCCGGGCGGCGGGGTGCCCACGAGGCCCCACATCGTGTGAGCCGCCGCGAGCAGGTCCTCGGCGTCCTGGCTGCGGCGGTACCGGCGCTGCTGAGCCTGGGCCAGGTTGTACCGGCACATGGCCCCGAGTTCGGGGCGCAGGGGGCGGGACACGTGGACCGCGCTCTCCAGGCAGGTGAGCGCGCCCGCCAGATCGTCGATCCGGGCATCGGAGTCGTACCTCTTCAGACGGACGGCACCCAGTTCGTTCAGCGCGTTCCACCGTGCCTCGGGCGCGAGGGTGTCGTAGTCGGGATGCGTCAGGACGGCCTCCCAGGCCGCGATGGCGGGCGACGGATCGGCCTCCTTGGTCAGCAGGAAAGCGCGTCGGAAGAGTTCGTTCAGCATGGGTCAGCCGCTTTCGGGCGATACGAAGGCCGGGTCGGCCCGGCGGGATCCGGCCGTGAGGTACGTGGTGAGACGCTGGCCCGCGAGGTGCTCGGCGAGCGGGTTCTCCGGCAGCGGATGGCGCAGGGAGGTGTACAACTGGCGCCGGTACAGGTCGAAGCAGGACTCGACGAGTTCCGCGTACTGGCCGGCGGCGGACAGCAGGAAACCGCGGTAGGCCGTCGCGGCGACCACCAGGCACAGCGGGATCGCCCAGGGGGACCACACCGTCCACACCGCGGACGCCACGGCACACACCCACACCTGGACGCTCAGGTACAGGGACCGGCGGGCGGCGACGATCTCGTTCCTGGCGGTGTCCGGCAGCAGCAGCCACAGCCGGGGCCAGCAGATCACGGGGTCCAGGCCGTAGTGCGCGCGCACCCGGTCCTCCGAGGCGCGCAGCAGGTTGCCCAGCCGGGTCGGCATCCTGCGGGCGGGATCCAGCGGAGCCGACCGCATCGCGCGGACCAGCCGCCCCCGCGCCGCGAGTTCGCCGGCGTCCAGGTCGGCGGCCGGCCGGGCGGCCAGCACGCGCAGGCGCCCGATGTCCCGGTCGGCCCTTCGGCTCAGCCGCTCCCGCATCAGGCGTCCCGGGCCGCGGGAGGTTCCGTAGCCCTCCAGCAGACGTACGGCCAGCCGGGAGAGGAACTGCAGCAGCAGACCGGACAGCGTGAGCAGCAGCAGCGACGCCACCACGGTGAGGCCCTGCACCAGGGCGGGCAGGCCGGTCAGCCCCTCGGTCCACGCGGCGGCTGCCCCCGCCCAGCCCTTGTCGTGGACCGTGGCCCGCCCCGGGCCGTGCAGCCAGGCGAGCGCCCCCGCGAACCAGAAGAGGCAGGCGGGCGAGAACAGCGCGGTCAGCCAGCGTTCGGCGAGCTTCCCCCCGAGCCCCTTCCAGAAGTCACCCAGCATGCGGCCGCCAGCCGGCCGTGCGGAACACCAGATCCGCGTGGCACCGCGGGCAGCGGTTCGGCGGAGTCACCGGGTCGCCCACGTCCAGCAGTGGCCACGCGAAGTCACCGCCCGGGCAGACGAGCCGGTCGAAGTCGGCGAAGGCATCCCCCGCGAGCCCCTCGAACCCCCCGGGGCCGGACCGCACGCCCTGGCTGCGCTCCGCTTCGTCCGCGGGCTCAGAAGGCTCAGACGGCTCAGAAGGCTCAGAAGGCTTCAACGACAGTTCCCCCGTTCCCCCGTTCCGCCGCTCACGTCCCCCTCACGACACTCCCCACTCCGGGGCCGGTCCAGCCATGAAATCCGAACACTCCCGCTTTGGACCGAACTTGACCGACAGGGCCCAGATCTGATCGCCAAGGGTCCTGTGTGACGACGGAGGCCGCCGAGCGGGCCGGTGCCCGGGTGCGGAAGATCCACGCGATGCTGAACGCGTCCGATCCGCAGACGGGGGAGCGGTACGGCGTCGACGAACCCGAGCTGCTGCTGTGGGTGGTACCCGCCGGGGACAGAGCCGGGACGGCCGCCTGCTTTCGAGACCGTGCGGCCGCGGCTCGACGCAGGGGCCGACGCACGCGCGGTGGACGACTTCCTGCTCCGCCCGCCGACGCACCCCCTGCTGGTCCCGGTGCGCGCGCTGCTGTGGCGGAGGGTGGCGCATCTGGCGTACGCCTCCCTGCCGCCGTACGCCCACGAGCTGTACGGAAGACCGGCCCCCGCACCCGCCGCCGCCACCCGGCGGTTGCGCGCCACCGGCACCGTGCTGCGCGGGATTCCCGCACGTCTGCGCCGACAACTGCCGCCCAAACACATCCCGCGCGCCAGGGCGAGACTCGGACCGGACGCGCGCCCCGCACCGTACAAAGCCGGACGATAGGCCGCCATACTGGACGAGCAGGGGGGACGGATCGGGCCGGCCGGCTGCGCGCGACCGCATCTCGACGCCCTCCCCCGGGGGAGGCGCGGGGCGACAGCGACGGGGGCGACGGCGCGCGATGGCGGACTCCAGGCTGATCCAGGGCCGGTACCGGCTGCTGGACCTGATCGGGCGGGGCGGGATGGGCGAGGTCTGGCGTGCCCGGGACGAGTCCCTCGGCCGCCAGGTCGCCGTGAAGTGCCTGAAGCCGCTCGGCCCGCAGCACGACCACACCTTCACCCGTGTCCTCAGGGAGCGGTTCCGCCGTGAGGCCCGGGTGGCCGCCGCGCTCTCGCACCGCGGGGTGACCGTGGTCCACGACTTCGGCGAGGCCGAAGGCATCCTGTACCTGGTGATGGAACTGCTCCAGGGCCGCAACCTCAGCCAGCTCCTGGAGGACAACAGGCACCACCCGCTGCCCGTCGCCGACGTCGTCGACATCGCCGAGCAGGTCGCCGCCGCCCTCGACTACACCCATCAGCAGGGCATCGTGCACCGGGACCTGAAACCGGCCAACATGGTGCGGCTGACCGACGGCACGGTGAAGATCTGCGACTTCGGCATCGCCCGCCTCGGCCACGACATCGGCTTCACCTCCCGGCTGACCGGCACCGGCGTCGCCATGGGCACCCCGCACTACATGTCCCCGGAGCAGATCGGCGGCGACGAGGTCGACCAGCGCAGCGACCTGTACTCGCTGGGCTGCGTGCTGTACGAGATCGCCACCGGGGTGCCGCCGTTCGACCTGGAGGACGCCTGGGCCATCCTGATCGGCCATCGCGACACCCCGCCCCGGCCGCCGCGCGGTCACCGCGCCGAACTGCCCGCGTACCTGGAGCGGATCATCCTGGACCTGCTGGCCAAGCGGCCCGAGCAACGGCCGGGCGACGCCAGGGAGCTGGGCCGCCGGATAGCGGCCGGCCGGTCGTTGCCCGGATACGTGCCGACCGTGGTCACCGCACGCCCAAGGACCTCCGAACCGCGGCTGCCGTCCTGGACCCGGGGCATGACCACCGGGCACAAGGCGACCGGCACCGGGTTGCCGGGCCCGGCCCCCGACCCCGGCGCCGGGCTCACCGGCGAATGGATCGCCCGCCCGGTCCCCGCCCGCCCGGTCACCGCCCTCCCGCAGGCCCCGCCCCTCCCGCCCCCGCAGGCCGTGACCGCGCTCGACGGACGGCACCACGCGGCCCTCGGCCTGGGCCGGCTCGGCCGGTGGGACGAGGCGGGCGAGCTGCACCGGGCCGTCGCCGCCGAACGCGCCCGGCTGCTCGGCCCGGACCACCCCGACACCCTGGCCAGCCGGTACGAGCTCGGCTTCACCCTCAGCCGCGCCGGCCGCCCCGCCGACGCGCTGCGCGAGTACACGGAGGTCGCCCGGGCGAGAGCGCGCGTGCTGGGCGCCGGCCATCCCGACACGCTCGCCGCCCGGCAGGAGACGGCGTACGTACTGGGCCGGCTGGGCCGCCACTTCGACGCCCACCAGACGTACACCTCCGTGCTGGCCGCCCGGGAGCGCACGATGGGCGCCGAGCACCCCGACACCCTGCGATGCCGCCACAACCTCGCCTTCAACCTCAGCCGCCTCGGCCGCCTCGACGACTCCCACCGCATGGCCTGCGAAGTGGCCGCCGCCCGCGCCCGGGTCCTCGGCCCCCGCCACCCGGACACCCTGGTCACACGGTACGAAGTGGCGTACGCGCTTGGTCAGTTGGGCCGCTGGGCAGAGGCCCTGCGGACCTACCGGGAGGTCGCCGAGGCACGGGCGGCGGTCCTCGGCCCCGACCACGCCGACACCCTCGCCGCCCGCTACGAGGTCGGCATCAGCCTGGGCCGCCTCGGCCGCAGCGCCGAGGCGCTCCGGCTCTACCGCGACCTGATCGACGACCGCACCCGCGTCCACGGCGCCGGCCACCCCGAGACCCTGCGCGCCCGCCACGGCCTCGGCGTCAACCTCGGCCGCCTCGGCCGCTGGGAGGAGGCCCTCGCCGAGTCCCGCGACGTGCGTGCCCTGCGCGAGCGCGTGCTCGGGCCGGACCACCCCGACACCCTGGTCAGCCGCCGGGAGGTCGCCGTCGGCCTGGGCTGGCTCGGCCGCTGGCCGGACGCGCTGGCCGAGTACCACCACGTCGCCGCCGCCCGCGAACGCGTGCTGGGCGCCGACCACCCCGACACCCTCGCCAGCCGCAACGACGAGGCCCACTGCCTGGAACAGCTCGGCCGAGGAGCGGAAGCCGTCGCGCTGTACCGCCGGGTGGCGGTACAGCGGCAGCAGCGGGCGTCCGGCGGACACTGAGCCGCCACCGGCACGCCTCTGGCCCCTGTAGATCATCACGTGTTACGAAGAACCATGCCCCCACGCGAGCCATCTGGGACCTACGACGCCGTCATCGTCGGCGGCGGCCACAACGGCCTCGTCGCCGCCGCCTACCTGGCCCGGGCCGGCCGGTCCGTGCTGGTACTCGAACGGCTGGACCGCACCGGCGGCGCCGCCGTCTCCACCCGCCCGTTCGCCGGGGTCGACGCCCGGCTGTCGCGCTACTCGTACCTGGTCAGCCTGCTGCCCCGGAAGATCGTCCGTGACCTCGGCCTGAACTTCCGCGTCCGAGGGCGCACCATCTCCTCGTACACCCCCGTCGAGCGGGCCGGGCGGCCCACCGGGCTGCTGGTCGGCGGCGGCGAGCGGCGCACCCGGGAGGCCTTCGCCCGGCTGACCGGCGGCACCCGTGAGTACGAGGCGTGGCAGCGCTTCTACGCCATGACCGGCCGCCTCGCCCAGCGGGTCTTCCCGACGCTCACCGAACCGCTGCCCACGCGGGAGGAACTGCGCCGCCGCGTCGACGACGAGTCCGCGTGGCGGGCCCTGTTCGAGGAACCGATCGGCGTGGCGGTCGAGGAGAACTTCGGTGACGACCTCGTACGGGGTGTGGTGCTCACCGACTCCCTCATCGGCACCTTCGCCGACGCGCACGACGCCTCCCTGGCACAGAACCGCTGCTTCCTCTACCACGTCATCGGCGGCGGCACCGGCGCCTGGGACGTGCCCGTCGGCGGCATGGGCGCACTGACCGACGCCCTGGCCACCGCCGCGCGCGAGGCGGGCGCGGTGTTCGCGACGGGACACGAGGCGGTACGGATCGACACCGACGGGCGCTCCGCCGAGGTCGGCTACCGCACCGCCGACGCCGAGGGCACCGTCACGGCCCGGCACGTTCTCGTGGGCGCCTCCCCGCAGGAGCTGGCGGCCCTGACCGGCGATCTGGCCCCGGCGCCCGCCGAGGGCGCCCAGCTCAAGGTGAACATGCTGCTCAAGCGGCTGCCGAGGCTGCGGGACACCGACGTCGACCCGCGCGAGGCCTTCGCGGGCACCTTCCACATCGCCGAGGGCTACGAGCAACTGGCCACCGCCCACGCCCAGGCCGCGTCCGGCGAACTGCCCGCCGCGCCGCCCTCGGAGATCTACTGCCACTCCCTCACCGACCCCACCATCCTCGGCCCCGAACTGGTCGAACGCGGCTACCAGACCCTCACCCTGTTCGGCCTGCACACCCCTGCCCGGCTCTTCGCCCGGGACAACGACGCCGTCCGTGACGAGCTGCTGAAGTCGACCCTGGCCCAGCTCGACGCCCACCTCGCCGAACCCCTCGCCGACTGCCTGGCCGTCGACGCGGACGGCCGCCCCTGCATCGAGGCGAAGACGCCGCTGGACCTGGAACGCGATCTGCGCCTGCCCGGCGGCAACATCTTCCACCGCGCCCTGGCCTGGCCGTACGCCCAGGAGGACACCGGCCGCTGGGGCGTGGAGACACGGCACGCCAACGTCCTGCTGTGCGGGGCGGGCGCGGTCCGCGGGGGAGGGGTGAGCGGGGTGCCCGGGCACAACGCGGCCATGGCGGTGCTGGAGGGCGACTGACGCACGCCGCAGGGCAGTTGGCGCCCTGAAAATCTGACGGAGTATCAGAAAGAGGCTTCCGTCCTCCGGGGGACTGCGGCATCCTGCGCCCCATGCAGACGGAGCTGAGCAAGAAACTGGGAGTCGAGCACGCCGTCTTCGGCTTCACGCCGTTCCCCGCCGTCGCCGCGGCCATCAGCCGGGCCGGCGGCTTCGGAGTGCTCGGCGCGGTCCGCTACACCGACCCCGACGAGCTGAAGCGCGACCTGGACTGGATCGAGGCGCACGTCGAGGGCAGGCCCTACGGGCTGGACGTCGTCATGCCCGCCAAGAAGGTCGAGGGCGTCAGCGAGGCGGACGTCGAGGCGATGATCCCCGAGGGGCACCGGCGGTTCGTCACGGACACCCTCGCCAAGTACGGCGTGCCCGAACTCGCCGAGGGCGAGGCGTCCGGCTGGCGGATCACCGGCTGGATGGAACAGGTCGCCCGGACCCAGCTCGACGTCGCCTTCGACTACCCGATCAGACTGCTCGCCAACGCCCTCGGCTCGCCGCCCGCCGACGTCGTCGCCCGCGCCCACGAGCGGGACGTACTCGTCGCCGCGCTCGCGGGCAGTGCCCGGCACGCCCGCAAGCACAAGGACGCCGGCATCGACATCGTCGTGGCGCAGGGCTACGAGGCGGGCGGCCACACCGGGGAGATCGCCTCCATGGTGCTGACCCCCGAGGTGGTCGAGGCCGTCGCCCCGCTGCCCGTGCTGGCCGCGGGCGGCATCGGCAGCGGCCAGCAGGTGGCGGCCGCGCTGGCACTCGGCGCGCAGGGTGTGTGGCTGGGCTCCGTATGGCTGACCACTACGGAGGCCGATCTGCACTCGCCCGCGCTGACCCGCAAGCTGCTCGCCGCGGGGTCCGGCGACACCGTCCGCTCCCGCGCGCTGACCGGGAAGCCCGCACGCCAGCTCTGTACCGAGTGGACCGACGCCTGGGACGACCCGGCCGGGCCCGGCACGCTGCCCATGCCGTTGCAGGGCCTGCTGGTCGCCGAGGCGGTCTCCCGCATCCAGAAGTACGAAATCGACCCGCTGCTCGGCACCCCCGTCGGCCAGATCGTCGGCCGGATGAACAGCGAACGCAGTGTGCGGGCCGTCTTCGACGACCTCACCCGCGGCTTCGAGCGGGCCGTCGACCGCATGAACCGCATCGCCGGAAGGAGCGGCCAGTCGTGAGCACACCCCCCACGGGCTTCTGGGCCCAGGCCACCGCCGACCCCGACCGCACGGTCCTGATCGCCCCCGACGGCGAGGAGTGGACCGCCGGGAAGCTGCACGCCGCCGCCAACCGCCTTGTGCACGGCCTGCGCGCCGCCGGCCTGGAACGCGGCGACGCCTTCGCCGTCGTCCTGCCCAACGGCGTCGAGTTCCTCACCGCCTACCTGGCCGCCACCCAGGCCGGCCTCTACCTCGTCCCCGTCAACCACCACCTCGTCGGACCCGAGATCGCCTGGATCGTGTCCGACTCCGGCGCGAAGGTGCTCCTCGCACACGAGAGGTTCGAGGCCGCCGCCCGCCATGCCGCGGACGAGGCGGGCCTGCCCGCGACGCACCGGTACGCGGTCGGCGCGGTGGAGGGATTCCGGCCGTACGCCGAACTCCTCGACTCCCAGCCCGAGTCGGCGCCCGCGGACCGCGAACTCGGCTGGGTCATGAACTACACCTCGGGTACGACCGGCCGCCCCCGCGGCATCCGCCGCCCGCTGCCCGGCAGACTCCCCGAGGAGGCCTACCTCGGCGGATTCCTCGGCATCTTCGGCATCAAACCGTTCGACGGCAACGTGCACCTCGTCTGCTCGCCGCTCTACCACACCGCCGTCCTGCAGTTCGCGGGCGCGTCCCTGCACATCGGCCACCGACTGGTCCTGATGGACAAGTGGACACCCGAGGAGATGCTCCGCCTCATCGACGCGTACCGGTGCACCCACACCCACATGGTCCCCACCCAGTTCCACCGCCTCCTCGCCCTCCCCGGGGACGTACGCGCCCGCTACGACGTCTCCGCCATGCGCCACGCCATCCACGGCGCCGCCCCCTGCCCCGACCACGTCAAACGGGCCATGATCGACTGGTGGGGGCACAGCGTGGAGGAGTACTACGCGGCCAGCGAGGGCGGCGGCGCCTTCGCCACCGCCGAGGACTGGCTGAAGAAGCCCGGCACCGTCGGCAAGGCCTGGCCGATCAGCGAACTGGCCGTCTTCGACGACGACGGCAACCGGCTCCCGCCCGGCGAACTCGGCACGGTGTACATGAAGATGAGCACCGGCGGCTTCGCGTACCACAAGGACGAGGCCAAGACCCGCAAGAACCGCATCGGCGACTTCTTCACCGTCGGCGACCTCGGCCTGCTCGACGAGGACGGCTACCTCTTCCTCCGCGACCGCAAGATCGACATGATCATCTCCGGCGGGGTCAACATCTATCCCGCCGAGATCGAGTCGGTACTGCTCGCCCACCCCGCCGTCGCCGACGCCGCCGCCTTCGGGATCCCGCACGACGACTGGGGCGAGGAGGTCAAGGCCGTCGTCGAACCCGCCCCCGGCCAAGAGCCCGGACCCGCCCTCGCCGCCGCCCTGCTCGACCACTGCGCGGAGCAACTCGCCGGCTACAAGCGGCCCAAGAGCATCGACTTCATCACCGAGATGCCCCGCGATCCCAACGGCAAGCTGTACAAGCGACGGTTGCGCGACCCGTACTGGGAAGGCCGCACGCGACCCGTGTGATCCGCCCCCGAAGTCCTTGACCTCGCCCACGAGCGGCCCGAAGATCATGTGACATGACGCAGGCACAGGGCAGCACAGTCGACGGGGTGCTGCGGCGCAGTGCCCGCCGCACCCCGGCACGGGTCGCTGTGGAGTACGGCGAGCGGGCGTGGACGTACGCGGAGCTCGACGACGCCGTCTCCCGCGCGGCGGGCGTACTCCTCGGCCAGGGCCTGGCCAAGGGCGACCGGGTCGGCGCCTACGGCCACAACTCCGACGCCTACCTGATCGCCTTCCTCGCCTGCGCCCGCGCGGGACTCGTCCACGTCCCGGTCAACCAGAACCTGACCGGCGACGACCTCGCGTACATCGTCGGCCAGTCGGGCAGCGGCCTGGTGCTCGCCGACCCGGACCTCGCCGGGCAACTCCCGGACGGGGTACGGGAGATGCCGCTGCGGGACACCGAGGACTCGCTCCTCGCGCGGCTGGCGGACGCACCGCCGTACGACGGCCCCGAACCGCGCACCGAGGACCTGGTGCAACTGCTGTACACCTCGGGCACCACCGCCCTGCCCAAGGGCGCCATGATGACCCACCGGTCGCTGGTGCACGAGTACCTCAGCGCGATCGCCGCCCTGGACCTGAGCGCCGGCGACCGGCCGGCGCACGCACTGCCGCTGTACCACTCCGCCCAGATGCACGTCTTCCTGCTGCCCTACCTCGCCGTCGGCGCGACCAACATCATCCTCGACGCGCCGGACGGTGACCGCCTGTTCGACCTCGTCGAAGCGGACCGCGTGGACAGCCTGTTCGCGCCGCCCACCGTGTGGATCGGCCTGGCGAACCGGCCGGACTTCGCCACCCGGGACCTGAGCGGCCTGCGCAAGGCGTACTACGGGGCGTCGGTCATGCCGGTGCCCGTCCTGGAGCGGCTGCGCGAGCGGCTGCCGAAACTGGCCCTCTACAACTGCTTCGGCCAGAGCGAGATCGGCCCCCTGGCCACCGTCCTCGCACCCGACGAGCACAAGGGCAGGCTCGACTCCTGCGGCCGCACCGTGCTGTTCGTGGACGCCCGCGTGGTCGACGAGGACGGCGAGGACATGCCCGACGGCACGCCCGGCGAAATCGTCTACCGCTCCCCGCAGTTGTGCGAGGGCTACTGGGACAAGCCGGAGGAGACCGCCGAGGCCTTCCGCGACGGCTGGTTCCACTCCGGCGACCTCGCGGTGCGGGACGCGCACGGCTACTTCACGATCGTCGACCGGGTCAAGGACGTCATCAACTCCGGCGGCGTACTGGTCGCCTCCCGGCAGGTCGAGGACGCGCTGTACACGCACGAGGCCGTCGCCGAGGCCGCCGTGATCGGCCTGCCCGACGAGCGCTGGGTCGAGGCCGTCACGGCGGTCGTCGTCCCGCGCGGCGAGGTCACCGAGGACGAACTCATCGCCCACGCGCGCGAGAGGCTCTCCGCCTTCAAGGCGCCCAAGCGGGTGCTGTTCGTGGACGCACTCCCGCGCAACGCCAGCGGCAAGATCCTCAAGCGCGAGCTGCGGGACAGGTTCGGCGGCTGACGGCCGCGCCGCTCGCCGGTCCCGCCTGCCCTGGACTTCGCCCGATCGAGCGTCACCCGAGGGCCGGTTCGCGAGGTCCGGCAGTGCCCCGTCCGGGTGAGGTGATCCGCGTCCGGCAGCCCGGCGACGGCACCTCTCGTCACCCACCCGAACGGGCTAACCACGGAGCGTGAAGGCCTTGTGCCCACTGGCCCGTCCCCCATTCGGAGTTGCGTCCGTACGGCGGTCATGAGTCGGTGGGATGCGTGTCCTGCCGGATCTCACCCCCAGGAGGAGACATGGGCACCGAGCACAAGGGCCATTCGGCCGAGAAGCTGGGAGTCGTCTTCACGGTCCGTGTGATCGAGGGCGGCGAGCAAGGGTTCCTGGATCTGTACGACCGGATCCGGAAATCCGTGTCCCGCACCCCCGGCCACATCGTCGAGAGGCTGGGCGAACCCGTGGACGACTCGCGGCAGTGGGTGATCACCAGCGAGTGGGAGACGGCCGAGCACTTCTTCGCCTGGCAGCAGAGCGAGGAGCACCGCGCGCTGGTGGCCCCGCTGCGCCAGTGGGTCGACTCGACGCAGTCGCTGCGGTTCCGGGTCGTCAAGGAGACCCAGGGGGTGTCGTCATGACACGGACGGCCAACGAACCCGTAGCCGTGCTCGGACTCGGGACGATGGGCGCCGGACTGGCCGCCCGCCTTCTCGACCAGGGGGTACCGGTCCGGGTCTGGAACCGCACCGCGGACCGGGCCGAACCGCTCGCCGAGGCGGGCGCCTTCGTGGCACCCCACCCCGCCGACGCCGCCGCCGGTACGAGGGCCGCCATCTGCGCGGTCGCCGACGGCGAAGCCCTCAGCGCCGTGCTGCGCGGACCCGACGGCGTACTGGCCCGGGGCGCCTACCCCGGCGTCCTGATCTGCGCGAGCACCGTCGCGCCCGAAGAAATCGTCCAGCTCGCCGGGGACGTCTCCTCGGTCCTGGACATGGGCATGCTCGGCAACCGCGACCACGCCCGTGACGGCGAGCTGCGTCTGTTCGTCGGCGGCGAGGAGCAGGCGTTCGAGGCCTGCCGGCCCCTGCTGCGGATGCTGGGCAAGGAGGTCGTCCATCTGGGCGTACTCGGTTCCGGCATGCGGATGAAACTGCTCCTCAACCTGCTGATGGGCATAGAGGTGCAGGCCCTGGCGGAGGCCGGCGAGCTGGCCGCCGCCTGTGGACTCGACCGGAAGCTGGTCCTCAAGACGATCGCGGGCAGCGGCTTCGCCTCGCCGGTCATGGCGTTCAAGTCACGGCGCCTGGCCTCCGGCCGCTTCGAGGAGCCGGACTTCCGGCTGCGGCTGATGGCCAAAGACCTCATGCTCGCTTCCAAGCAGGCAGCGGCGGCCGGCCTGAGCCTGCCGCTGGCGACCGCCGCGGCGGAGACCCACGTCCGCGCCACCGAGCTGGGACTGGGCGACGAGGACTGCGCCGCGGTCGTCCGCGCACTCACACCGAAACCGGGAAGCGACACGTGATCATCGACATCCACGGGCACCTGTCCCCACCGGAAGCGGCCGAACGCTTCCCCATGCCCCCGAGCCTGACCGACGTCGACGGCATGCTCGCCGCCCGCGCCGAGGCCGGAATCGACCTCACCATCATCGGCAGCCCCGTCGGGGCCGGCGCGATGGCCCGGGTCCCGGGCGTCGACAACTACGCGCAACCACGCGACCGGCTGCGCGGCTTCCACGCCTGGATGTCGGGCCTGATCGGCAGGTTCCCGGACCAGTTGCGCGGATACGTGTACGCCAACCCGTTCGGCGACGACGATCACCTCGAAGGGGTGCGGGAGACCCTGGCGGACCCCGCCTTCGTCGGTCTGATCACCACGTCCAGCGTCCACGGGGAGCTCCTCGGCTCCCCGCGGGCCGACTCCTTCTTCGCGCTGGCCGCGGAGGCGGGGGTGCCGGTCCTGGTGCACGCGCCGGCCGAACCGGTCGGCACCGAACGGGTCGACGAGATCGGCTTCGTCGAGCAGATCGGCCGGTTCGGCGACATCACCGTGGGCATGGCCATGATCGCGTTCGCGGGATGGCTGGACAAGTACCCCGGTCTCCGGCTGATCGGCGCGACCGGCGGCGGCGCGATGGCGCTGCTGCCGGAGCGCCTGCGGACGGCGGCGCGCCCCCGGCACTGGGCCGGGGGCACCCCGCCCCCCGGCCGGCCCGGAACGGCCTCCGCCCCGCCGGCCGCCGACCCGGCCGCGGCGCTCCAGCGCATGTACGTCGACACGAGCCCGTTCAGCCCGGCGCACCTGAGCCTGAACGCGGAGGTGCTGGGGCCGGAGCGGATGCTGTTCGGCACCGACTCACCGCCGATGGCGGCGCCGCTGGAGGACTCCATCCGCATGATCGAGAAGCTGCCGCTCGACAAGGCGTCCCAGCAGCTCGTCCTCGGCGGCAACGCCGAGGCCCTCTTCGACCTGAGGAGCCGTCCGTGACCACCACACAGGAAGCCGTCACCGCGGCGGAGCGGTGCACCCCCGAGTTCCGGCGGGATCCGCACCCGGTCTACGCCCAGCTCCGGGAAGCGGCGCCGGTCTGCCCCATGAGACCGCCGCACGGCAACGAGACGTACCTGATCACCCGGTACGAGGACGCGCGGGCCGCCCTGGCGGACCCGCGGCTGAGCAAGGACATGTACGGGGCGATGGACGCCTACCGGAGGATCTTCGGTGACTCGTCCGTCGCGCTGGACGACAACATGCTCAACTCCGACGCGCCCAAGCACACCCGGCTGCGCAGGCTGGTCAACTCCGCGTTCACCCCGCGCCGTGTGCAGGCCCTGCGGCCGAGGATCCAGGAGATCGTCGAGAGCCTGCTCGACGCGTGCCCGGCCCGGGAGCCCTTCGACCTGCTGCCCGCGTTCGCGTTCCCGCTGCCGATCATCGTGATCTGCGACCTGCTCGGCGTGCCGCCCGAGGAGCGGTCGCGGATGCAGCACCTGTCCACCACGGTGGCGCAGACCGGCTTCGGCGAGGAGGCCAAGCGGGCCCAGCAGCAGGCGGAGGAGGACCTGCACGCGTACTTCACGGACCTCATCGCGGCGAAGCGCCGCCGGCCGGGCGACGACCTGCTGAGCGCGCTCACCGCGGTCCGGGACAACGACGGCGGGCTCTTGGAGAACGAGCTGGTCTCCACGGCGTTCCTGCTGATGTTCGCGGGCCACAAGACGACCGCCTACCTCATCGGCAACGCCGTCCACCACTTCCTGTCCCATCCGGAGCAGCTCCGCGCCGTCCGCGAGGACCCGGAGCTGATCCGGGCGGCGGTCGAGGAACTGGTGCGTTACGAAGGCTCCGTGGAGAGCTCGACGTTCCGCTACGCGACCGAGGACCTGGAGTACGCCGGGACGCGGATCCCCAAGGGCGCCCTGGTCCAGATCGCCCTCAGTTCCGCCAACCGCGACCCGCGGAAGTTCGACGCCCCGGACGAGTTCGACGTGCGGCGGCCGGGGAACGCGCAGGACGCCCATCTGGGGTTCGGGCACGGCAGCCACTACTGCCTGGGAGCCCCCCTGGCCCGGCTGGAGACCCAGCTCGCCCTCACCGGCCTGTTCGACCGGTTCCCGAGGATCGCTCCGGCCGGCCCCGCCGGGCAGGCACGGTGGCTGGAGGTCCCCTTCCCGGCCTTCCGCGGCCTCGCGGAGCTGCCGGTCGTGCTCGAACCCGCCGGCTAGGGCGGGGGCCTAGCGGGGCCGGAGGTCCACGATGCGGCGGATCTTGCCCACCGAGCGCTCCAGTGACTCCGGTTCGACGATCTCGACGGTGACGGACACGCCGATGCCGTCCTTCACGGCCGCCGCGATGGACCGGGCCGCCGCGTCCCGGGCCTCCGGGCCGGCGCCCGGGCGGGCCTCGGCCCGCACGGTGAGGGCGTCCAGGCGGCCCTGGCGGGTGAGGCGCAGCTGGAAGTGCGGGGCGACGGCCGGGGTGCGCAGGACGATCTCCTCGATCTGCGTCGGGAAGAGGTTCACCCCGCGCAGGATCACCATGTCGTCGCTGCGGCCGGTGACCTTCCGCATCCGCCGGAACACCCGGGCCGTGCCGGGCAGGAGCCGGGTCAGGTCACGGGTGCGGTACCGGATCACCGGCATCGCCTCCTTGGTCAGCGAGGTGAAGACCAGCTCGCCCTCCTCGCCCTCCGGCAGCACCTCGCCCGTGATCGGGTCCACGACCTCCGGGAAGAAGTGGTCCTCCCAGATGTGCAGGCCGTCCTTGGTCTCCACGCACTCCTGGGCCACGCCCGGGCCGATCACCTCGGAGAGCCCGTATATGTCGACCGCGTCGATCGCGAACCGCTCCTCGATCTCGCGCCGCATCTCCTCGGTCCACGGCTCGGCGCCGAACACACCGACCCGCAGGGAGGTGGAGCGCGGGTCCACGCCCTGCCGTTCAAACTCGTCGAGCAGAGTGAGCATGTACGAGGGCGTGACCATGATGATCCCGGGCCGCAGGTCCTGGATCAGCTGGAGCTGCCGTGCGGTCATGCCCCCGGAGGCCGGGACGACCGTACAGCCCAGGCGTTCGGCGCCGTAGTGGGCGCCGAGGCCGCCGGTGAACAGCCCGTATCCGTACGCCACATGCACGGTGTCGCCGGGCCGCCCGCCCGCCGCCCGCAGGGAACGGGCCACCATGTCGGCCCACATCGACAGGTCGTTCTCCGTGTAGCCGACCACGGTCGGCCGTCCGGTGGTGCCGCTGGAGGCGTGGATACGGCGGATCCGCTCGCGGGGCACGGCGAACATCCCGTACGGGTAGTTCTCCCGCAGGTCGGCCTTGGTGGTGAACGGGAAACGGGCCAGATCGGCCAGTGAGCGGCAGTCCTCCGGGCGGACCCCGGCCTTGTCGAAGGACTCCCGGTAGAAGGGCACGTGCGCATAGGCGTGCCGGAGGGACGCCCGGAGCCGCTCCAGTTGCAGCGCCCGCAACGCCTCGACGCCGAGCCGCTCTCCCGCGTCCAGCAGGCTGCCCGTCTCCGCCATGGCACTTCTCCCTCGCCGACCGCACCGATCCTCTCGACCGATCGTTCGGTCGACCCGCACGGGATCAGTTAACGCAGCCCACCCCGCCCCGGGCAAGAGGTCCGGCCGCGGATTCCCGGGGGCTACGCGTGCGATGCCGGGCGAACTCCGTTGCGGCCGACGGTCCCGCGGTCCATGATCGGCTCCATGCCGACCTTCACCGCGCCCGACGGGACCGAGCTCGCCTATCACGTCCGTGGTGAGGGCGAGCCCCTCGTCGTCCTGCCGGGCGGGCCCATGCGGGCCTCCGTCTACCTCGGCGACCTCGGAGGACTGACCGCCCATCGGCGGCTGGTCCTGCTGGATCTGCGGGGCACCGGGGACTCCGCGGTGCCGGCGGATCAGGCGACCTACCGGTGCGACCGCATGGTCGACGATGTGGAGGCGTTGCGCGCCCACCTGGGGCTGGAAGGCATGGATCTGCTCGCGCACTCGGCCGCCGGCAGCCTGGCGATGCTGTACGCGGCGCGGTATCCGGCACGCGTGCGGCGGCTCGCGCTGATCACCCCCAACCCGTCGGCCCTCGGCATGCGGGCCACCGCCGAGGAGCGTCTGGCCGCGGCCCGGTCCCGCACGGACGAGCCGTGGTTCGAGAAGGCGTTCCCGGCGCTGGAGAACTGGCTGACGGGGAGGGGCGCGTTCGACCCCGCATGCGTGCCTCTCTTCTACGGGCGGTGGGACGAAGCCGCCCGTGACCACGACGCGGCCACCGAGGAGCAGACCAACGAGGCGGCGGGCGAGGTCTACTTCGCCGACGGAGCCTTCGACCCGGACGTGACCCGCGCCGCGCTCACCGCCCTGACCGCCCCGGTCCTCGTCCTCGCCGGCGCACTGGACGGCGGCCCGTGCCCCGCCCTGGCCCGGCGTACCGCCGAGGCCTTCCCCGACGCCGAGTCCGTGGTGCAGCCCGGCGCCGGGCACTACCCCTGGCTGGACGACCCGGAGTGGTTCGTGCGCCGGGTCGCCGGCTTCCTAGGCGCCGGCGAGACCCCGCTCAGCCCCCGTTCGGGCCGTACGCCGTCATGAAACGGTCGCGGAACTTGTTCATCGGCCATTCCGGCGCGTCGGCGGCGGGCTTGAGGCCGTCCGTCCAGCCCCAGTCGGAGACGCGGTCAAGCACCTTCGGGTCGCGGGCGACGATGGTGACGGGTACGTCCCGGTTGGCGCTGCCCCCCGTGACCGTCGGGACGGGCTGGTGGTCGCCGAGGAAGACGAGGACGGTGTTGTCGTCGCCGTAGCGCTGGACCCACTGGGTCAGGCTGTCCAGGGAGTACTGGATGGCCTTGCGGTACTCGGTCCGCACCCGCTTCGCGCTCTTCCAGACCTCCGTGGGGTTCGTGCCCTCCTTCTTGATCTTGTAGAAGACCGAACCGTCCCCGAGGTCCTTCCAGTCGATCATGTGGGCGATGGGGGACCAGGGGTTGTGGCTGGAGGCGAGGATGATCTCCGCCATGATCGGGTCGCGGTTCTTCTTGCCGTGCTCCAGCTTCTGGAAGGCCTCCAGGCTGAACTGGTCCGGCACCGGCGTCCAGCTGAAGTACGGGCCCTGGTAGCCGAGGTGCGTCGAGTCGTATATGTGGTCGAGGCCGAAGTACTTGCCCTCGGGCCAGGGCTTGCGGACGCCCGGGACGACGCCGACCGTGCGCCAGGCGCCTGTCTTCTGGAAGTAGCTGGTCAGGGTCGCGCGGTCGCTGGTGGTCAGGGACCGGTACCGCTGCTGGTTCTTGACCCACGTGCCGGACAGGAACGTCGAATGGGCGAGCCAGCTGCCGGCCCCCGACACGGGCGACCTGAGCCAGCCGCTGCGCGCCGAGAATCCGGCCGCCTTGAGCCGGGCGTCGCCCGCCTTGAGCGTCGCGTCGACCTCCGGTCCCATCGTCGGATCGTCGATGGCCACCCGGCCGTAGCTCTCGATGAAGGTGAGCATGACGTCCTTGCCGCGCAGCCCGGTCAGCAACTGGTCGGACGGGGTGTGGGCGAAGGCGTCGACGGCCATCTGCTTCTTGTAGACATCGGCGTCGCCGAGGCCGTCGCGAACGTACTGCACCCGGTTGAAGAGGAACTGGGCGTAGCCCTTGGTGGCGAAGGGGACACCGCCGAACTGCAGGCCCATGGTGAAGCAGACGACCCACACGACACCCAGGACCAGCGTGCCGCGCACGGCCACGGTGCGATGCCGGGCCAGCGCGCCCGCCAGCCGCATCGTCGCGAGCACGCTCAGCGCGAGCACGGCGATGACCAGCACGATCACCCCGACCACCGCGAGTATCTCGCCCGAGCGCCCGAACGAGTCCTTCACCCAGTCCGCCCCGTCGCTCAGCAGCACCCAGTCGAAGACCAGGTCGAACGGCCGGGCCAGGGTCTGCCGGAAGCCCATGTCGAGGCACTTCAGGATGCCGGACAGCCCGATGAGGACCCCCAGAGCTCCGGCCGTGATCCGCCGCGCCCTGGCCGGCAGTACGAGCAGAACGGCCGCGAGGAAGACCGCCTCGACCGGGATACGGAGGAACCTCTGGACGGACATCCAGTCGAGGCGGTTGGGCACGAGGAACACGGTGAGCACCAGCGCACCGGCCAGGACGGTCGTGCCCACCCGTACGACCCGTGCGGCCCGGGGGTAACGACGGCGCCAGCCGAACCAGCCGGGGCGGACGGCGGAGGCGGTGCCGGCAGCGGGCTCGACGGCGGTCTCGCCGCGCGCTTCGTCGCCGGCCGCCGCCTCTTCCTGCTCCTCCGTGCCGGGGCTCGCGTCCGCCCCGGTCTGTTCGGCTGTCCCGGAGTTCCCCCGGGTCCCGTCCGTCGCCGTCGCGTCGGGGTCCGGACCCGCGTCGTCGTCCGGCAGTTGGCGAGGGGGCGTGAGGTGCGACACCCGAGGGTCCTTCCGTGCGTAACGCGGTGCTGGTTCGACGGAGGCTGTTCCGTCATCCCCCGTACGACCGGCAGCCACCTTTGGTTCAAAGGCGGAGGCCGGCCGCGCACAGGGTACGCCGCCACGATCACCCGGATGGCACCCGCCCGCGGTTACCGGTCCGCCGCCACCGCCACCTCCCGCGCCCACCGGTAGTCGGCCTTCCCGCTCGGCGACCGCTGGATGGACTCCGCGATCACCAGCTGGCGCGGGACCTTGTACCCGGCCAGCTGGGTACGGCAGTGCACCTGGATGTCGGCCAGGGACGGCCGGGCAGCGCCCTCGCGCAACTGCACCACCGCCGCGACGTGGTTGCCCCAGGTGGCGTCCGGCACCCCGGCCACCAGGGCGTCGTACACGTCCGGGTGCGACTTGAGCGCCTGCTCGACCTCCTCCGGATAGACCTTCTCGCCGCCGGTGTTGATGCACTGGGAGCCGCGCCCGAGTACGGTGACGACGCCCTCCTCGTCGACGGTCGCCATGTCGCCGAGCAGCACCCAGCGCCGGCCGTCCTTCTCGAAGAAGGTCTCGGCGGTTTTCCCCGGGTCGTTGTAGTAGCCGAGCGGTACGTGCCCGCACTGCGCGACGCGGCCGATCTCGCCGGGCGCGACCGGCTCGTGGGTGGCCGGATCCACCACCCAGGTGCGGGAGTTGACGCGGATGCGGAAGCCGCGCTCGAGACCGGAGTCCTCCGTCGCCGTTCCGTTGAACCCGGATTCGGAGGAGCCGAAGTTGTCCAGCAGCCTGGCGTTCGGGACGAGTTCCCGGAACTGCCGGCGCACCGTCTCCGACATGATCGCGCCCGAGGACGAGACGCTGAACACGGAGGAGCAGTCGGTGCCCTTCATGGGCCCGTTCAGCCCGTCGATCAGCGGGCGCAGCATCGCGTCGCCGACCAGGGACATGCTGGTGACCCGCTCCTTCTCGACCGTCCGCAGCACCTCCTCGGGGACGAACCTGCGGTGGATGACCACCCGTTGCCCGAAGTTGAAGCCGACGAACGCGGTGAGGGTGGAGGTGCCGTGCATCAGCGGGGGAGTGGGGAAGAAGGTGATCCCCGAGCCGCCCGCGGCGACCCGCTCGGCCAGTTCCTCCGGCTTCTTCACCGGATCGCCGGTCGGCGCCCCACCGCCCAGACCGGCGAAGAAGAGGTCCTCCTGGCGCCACATCACGCCCTTGGGCATACCGGTCGTCCCGCCGGTGTAGATGATGAACTGGTCGTCGCCCGACCGGGCCGGGAAGCCCCGCTCGGGCGAACCGGCGGCCTCGGCCTCGGCGAACGGGACAGCGCCGGGCACCTTGGTCTGCCCTCCCACGCTCAGCAGATGCCGCAGCCTGGGCGCACGCGGCCGCGCCGCCGCCACCCGGTCGCCGAACTCCGCGTCGAAGACCAGCGCGACCAGGTCGGCGTCCCGGTAGAGGTAGACCAGTTCCTCCTCGACATAGCGGTAGTTGACGTTGACCGGCACGATCCTGGCCTTGAGGCAGCCCAGCACCGTCTGCAGGTACTCGACGCCGTTGTACAGATGCAGACCCAGATGCTCACCGGGCCGTATCCCGCTGTCGATCAGATGGTGGGCGATGCGGTTGGCGGCGGCGTCCAGTTGCGCGTACGTCAGCCGGTGCTCGGCACCCGTGCCGGGGTGGTCCACGTAGACGAGCGCCTCGCGGTCCGCGACCACGTCGACGACCGACTCGAACAGGTCGGCAAGGTTGTACTCCACCGCTCCTCCTGACCCCGGGCAGTCGTACCTGGCAGCTGTCGGTTCGCCGGTCATCAGAGCAAAGGGCACCGCAACTGTGAAGGGTTCCGGCACAAGAATCTGACTACCTGTCAGAAAACCCTTGAAGTGCCCACTCCACTACTGCAACCTGTTCTCGTTCTGCCGCTCTGCAGAGGGGAGATGGGCGATGGGTGGAACCGAACACCTCACCGTGCGGCGCGAAGGCGGCACACTGGTGCTCACGCTCAACCGGCCCGAGGCCAGGAACGCGCTTTCGTTGCCGATGCTCGTCGGCCTGTACGACGGCTGGCTCGAGGCCGACGAGGACGACGCGGTCCGCTCCGTCGTGCTCACCGGAGCCGGCGGCGCCTTCTGCGCCGGGATGGACCTCAAGGCGCTGGCCGGCAAGGGCATGGAGGGCCAGCACCACCGGGACCGGCTCAAGGCCGATCCCGACCTGCACTGGAAGGCGATGCTGCGGCACCACCGCCCGCGCAAGCCGGTGATCGCCGCCGTCGAGGGCCACTGTGTCGCGGGCGGTACCGAGATCCTGCAGGGCACCGACATCAGGGTCGCGGGCGAGTCCGCGACCTTCGGCCTGTTCGAGGTCAGGCGCGGGCTGTTCCCGATCGGCGGCTCCACCGTCCGGCTGCAACGCCAGATCCCGCGCACCCACGCCCTGGAGATGCTGCTCACCGGACGGCCGTACACCGCCCGCGAGGCCGCGGACATCGGGCTCGTCGGCCACGTCGTCCCCGACGGCACCGCACTCGCCAAGGCCCTGGAGATCGCCGAACGGATCAACGCCTGCGGCCCGCTCGCCGTCGAGGCCGTCAAGGCGTCGGTGTACGAGACCGCCGAGATGACCGAGACCGACGGCCTGGCCGCCGAGCTCAAGCGCGGCTGGCCCGTCTTCGACACCGCCGACGCCAAGGAGGGCGCCCGCGCCTTCGCGGAGAAACGGCCCCCCGTCTACAAGCGCGCCTGACCCACCGAAGGAGCCCTCAGGCATGCCCGAAGTCCTCAAAGCCCCCCTCGTCGTCGAGTTCCCCTTCACCCGCTCCCTCGGCCCGGTCCAGAGCGCCTTCCTGACCGGACTGCGCGAACGGATCGTCCTCGGGGTGAAGACCAGCGACGGCCGCACCCTCGTCCCGCCCGTCGAATACGACCCCGTGACCGCCGAGGAGATCCGCGACCTCGTCCACGTGGCCTCCACCGGCACGGTCACCACCTGGGCCTGGAACCACGAACCCCGCCGCGGCCAGCCCCTCGACACCCCCTTCGCCTGGGCCCTGGTCCGGCTCGACGGCGCCGACACCGCCCTGCTGCACGCCCTCGACGCCCCCGGCCCCGACGCCGTGCACACGGGCATGCGGGTCCGGATCCGCTGGGCCGAGGAACGCACCGGCGCCATCACCGACATCGCCTGCTTCGAGCCGTACGACGGTGACGACACCGAAATCACCGTCCACGCGGGCGAGTTCGAGGAGCCGGTCACCGGCATCGTCGCCGCCGCCCGCCTCGACTACACCTACTCGCCCGGCCGCGCCCAGTCCGCCTACATCCACGCGTTGTCCGGGCAGCGGACCTTCGGCGAGCGCTGCCCCTCCTGCCGCAAGGTGTACGTCCCGCCGAGGGGCGCCTGCCCCACCTGCGGGGTCGCCACGGCCGAACAGGTCGAGGTCGGTCCGCGCGGCACGGTCACCACCTTCTGCATCGTCAACATCAAGGCGAAGAACCTCGACATCGAAGTGCCGTACGTCTACGCCCACATCGCCCTCGACGGCGCCGACCTCGCCCTGCACGCCCGTATCGGCGGCATCCCCTACGACCAGGTGCGGATGGGGCTGCGCGTGGAGCCGGTATGGACCGAGGGCGCCCGCTACCCCGACCACTACCGGCCCACCGGCGAACCCGACGCGGACTACGAGACGTACAAGGAGCTGGTATGACGCGGGACATCGCGGTCGTCGCCTTCGCGCAGACCGACCACCGGCGCACCAGCGACGAGCTCTCCGAGGTGGAGATGCTCATGCCGGTGCTGCACGACGTGCTCGACCAGACCGGCCTGAAGACCGCCGACATCGGCTTCACCTGCTCCGGCTCCAGCGACTACCTCGCCGGCCGCGCCTTCTCCTTCACCCTCGCCCTCGACGGCGTGGGCGCCTGGCCGCCGATCTCCGAGTCGCACGTCGAGATGGACGGCGCGTGGGCGCTGTACGAGGCCTGGACCAAGCTGCTCACCGGGGACGCCGACACCGCGCTCGTCTACTCGTACGGCAAGTCCTCGCCCGGCTCGGTGCGCGACGTCCTCACCCGGCAGCTCGACCCGTACTACGTCGCCCCGCTGTGGCCCGACTCCGTCGCCCTGGCCGCGCTCCAGGCACAGGCGCTCATCGACGCGGGGGAGACCGACGAACCCGCGCTCGCCGCGATCGGGGCGCGCAACCGGGCCGACGCCGGCGGCAACGCCCACGCCCAGCTGCGGGGCCCGGTGCCGCAGGGCGAGTACCTCGTACGGCCGCTGCGCACCGGTGACTGCCCGCCCATCGGCGACGGCGCGGCCGCGGTGATCCTGGCGGCCGGGGACCGGGCCCGTGAGCTGTGCGCGCGGCCCGCCTGGATCCGGGGCATCGACCACCGCATCGAGGCACACGGCCTCGGCGTCCGCGACCTGACCGACTCGCCGTCCGCCCGGCTGGCCGCCGAGAAGGCGGGCGCGTTCGAACGGCCCGTCGACACCGCGGAGTTGCACGCGCCGTTCAGCTCGCAGGAGGTGGTGCTGCGCAAGGCGCTGCGGCTGGACGACAGCGTGTGCGTCAACCCCTCCGGAGGAGCCCTCGCCGCCCACCCGATCATGGCCGCCGGGCTCATCCGCGTCGGCGAGGCCGCCGCCCGCATCCACCGCGGCGCGAGTGACCGGGCGCTCGCGCACGCCACGTCCGGCCCGTGCCTGCAACAGAACCTGGTCGCCGTACTGGAGGGGGATCCCCGATGAGCAAGGAGCCCGTGGCCGTCACCGGGATCGGCCAGACCAAGCACGTGGCGGCCCGCCGGGACGTGTCGATCGCCGGACTCGTCCGGGAGGCGGCGCAAAGGGCGCTGGACGACGCCGAGTTGACCTGGGCCGGCATCGACGCCGTCGTCATCGGCAAGGCGCCCGACTTCTTCGAGGGCGTCATGATGCCCGAGCTCTACCTCGCCGACGCGCTCGGCGCGGTCGGCAAGCCGATGCTGCGGGTGCACACGGCCGGCTCCGTCGGCGGCTCGACCGCCCTCGTCGCCGCGAACCTCGTCGCCGCCCGGGTCCACGGCACCGTGCTCACCCTCGCCTTCGAGAAGCAGTCCGAGTCGAACGCCATGTGGGGACTGTCCCTGCCCATCCCCTTCCAGCAGCCGCTGCTGGCCGGCGCGGGCGGCTTCTTCGCCCCGCACGTACGCGCCTACATGCGGCGCAGCGGAGCCCCCGACACGGTCGGCTCCCTGGTCGCCTACAAGGACCGGCGCAACGCGCTGAAGAACCCCTACGCCCACCTCCACGAACACGACATCACCCTGGCGAAGGTCCAGGCCTCCCCGATGCTGTGGGACCCGATCCGCTACTCCGAGACATGCCCGTCCTCCGACGGCGCCTGCGCGATGGTCCTCACCGACCGGGCCGGCGCGGCCCGCGCGCCCCGGCCGCCCGCCTGGATGCTCGGCGGGGCCATGCGCAGCGAGCCCACGCTGTTCGCCGGGAAGGACTTCGTCTCCCCGCAGGCCGGAAAGGACTGCGCGGCCGACGTCTACCGGCAGGCCGGCATCGCCGACCCGCGCCGGGACATCGACGCCGTCGAGATGTACGTGCCGTTCTCCTGGTACGAGCCCATGTGGCTGGAGAACCTGGGCTTCGCCGACGAGGGCGAGGGCTGGAAGCTGACCGAGTCCGGGGTGACCGAACTCGACGGGGACCTGCCCGTCAACATGTCGGGCGGTGTGCTGTCCACCAATCCCATCGGCGCCTCCGGCATGATCCGTTTCGCGGAGGCCGCCCTCCAGGTACGCGGACAGGCCGGAGAACACCAGGTGGAGCGGGCCCGGAAGGTGCTCGGGCACGCCTACGGCGGCGGATCGCAGTTCTTCTCCATGTGGCTCGTCGGCTCCGAACCGCCCGACTCCTGAAAGTCCCGGTCACGTGGCCTGTCGGCGGTCGGAACCGATCGCTAGGCTGGCCGCGGACGACGAACCGGGAGGAGCACGGACGTGGCCGAGAGCACCACCCAGCAGAAGCCGCTCATGGGCTGGGACAAGCCGGAGCTGGACCTCAGCAACGCCGAATGGCAGTCCAGCAGCCGAGGCGCGGGAGATGTCCAGATCGCCTTCGTCGAGGGATTCATCGCGATGCGCAACAGCGGCCGCCCACAGAGCCCCTCCCTGATCTTCACCCCCGCTGAGTGGGGCGCCTTCGTGTCGGGTGCGAGGGAGGGCGAGTTCGACCTCACCTAGGCCACACCTCGGCCACGATCCCGGCCACGCGCCGGGTCCGACCCGGGGTGCGACGAGTGACGAGGACCGACGGTGGCCGGCGCGGTCACCGTCGGCCCGCCGGGGGAGGAAGAGACACCGCCCACACGGCGCCGAACGCGTCCGGGCACGTACCATGGCCGCATGTCGTTCCTCCGCCGCCGCAGTGCCACTCCCGCCGGGCCCGACTTCGACGTACTGGCCATGGACCCGGGTGACTGGCCCGGCAATCTGGGCGCCGGACTGCTGCCCGCTCCCGATGGCAGCTGCCAGGGCGTCTTCCTGCGCTACGACCTGTTCGGCGGCCGAGGCCCCGCCATGATCATCGGCAACCTGCCGGAGGGCTCCCCGGCCCGCGAGGTCGCCGAGACCGAGATCCCCTTCGAGGTGGCCCAGCTGCTGCTGGCGCTGGAGAACGACGAGGAGGTGACGGTCACCGACACGGAGGACATGCCGGTGCTCCAGGGCGACAACCTCCTGATCGTGCGGAGGCTGAAGCTCTCCGAGAGCCGGATCTCCTGCGTGCAGTTCGACCGCAGCGACGGCGTCCTGGTCACCATCGCCGCCTGGGACCGGCCCATCACGGACGACCTGTACGCCCTGCTGAAGCCGCTCCCGGCGGAGCTTTTCCAGCAGGGCTGAACCGGCTATCCGGCGGACGGCTCCAGCGTGACGTCGGCGGCGCGCACGAACGCCACCCGGTGGCCGAACTGGATCTCGTAGTACAGGTCCTCGCCGGCCACCACCCGGTGCGAGTCGGTGGTGAAGGTGACCGAGTAGAAGTACTCGCCCGGCACCGCGTCACCGACCACATACCGCTGGCCCGCGGGCAGCGTGTACGGCAGCGGTGACACCGACTGCACCGGCACGCCCGCCGGGTAGGCCTCCTTCTCCGGGTAGGCGCGGCCGTACACCGGTACGCCGCTCGCACCGTCCTTCGGCGTGACGACCAGGCCGGAGGCGTTCACCGCCGTCGGGTCCTGCCTCGGGTCGCGGAACCAGGCCTTCTGGCCCAGGTACCAGATCGCCGTCCAGTCGCCCCAGCGGTCGGCCACCGCGAACTGCTGCCCGGTGGACACCCGCGAGGACAGGTCGTTCACCCCGATGGTCGGGTCCGTACCGAGACCGACGTCCTTGATCAGGGCCGAGTTCTCGTCGTGGTCGGAGTACAGCCGCACCTCGCTCGAACCGTGCGCCGCGCACGGCTCGCCCTTGGTCACGCAGCCCGTGTACACCGGCTGGTTCGCCTCGTAGTCAGGCCGGATCGTCACCAGCCCGCCCTTCTTGCCCGCGGTGCGGTGGAAGGGGCGGCCCAGCAGCTCGAAGTAGTGCCGCCAGTCCCAGTACGGGCCCGGGTCGGTGTGCATGCCGGGGATGTACGACGTGGTCGGGCCCGGAACGTTGTCGTGGCCGAGGATGTGCTGCCGGTCCAGGGGAATGCCGTACCGCTTCGCCAGGTACTTCACCAGCCGGGCCGAGGAGCGGTACATCGCCTCCGTGTACCAGGCGTCCGGCGCGGCGAGGAAACCCTCGTGCTCGATGCCCACCGACTTGGCGTTGACGTACCAGTTGCCCGCGTGCCAGGCCACGTCCTTCGCCTTCACATGCTGGGCGATCAGTCCGTCGGTGGAGCGGATCGTGTAGTTCCAGGACACGTAGGTGGGGTCCTGGACCAGGTTGATGACGCCGTCCCAGGCGCCCTCGGTGTCATGGATGACGATGTACTTGATGCTCTGCGACGCCGGGCGGTCGCCCAGGTCGTGGTTGCCGTAGTCGTTGTCCCCGAATTCGGCGTACGGCGCCGGGATCCACTCGCAGGACACCTTCTTCGGGCACTCCGTGCCGTCGTCGGAGACCGTGCGCAGCCCGGTCCGCCGCAGCTGGGCGGTGTCCGCGCCGATCCGCGGCTGGGCGGCCAGGGCGAGACGCTGCCCGGCGTCCGTGGTGCGCTCCTCGCCGGTGCGCAGCACGTCGTACACGTCGTTCGCGTACGCCGCCGCCGTCGCCGTGTCGTCCGCGCCGGAGAAGCGGGCCACCGCGCCGTACCACTCGGCCGGATCCGCGCTCAGCGGCTCGCCCAGGTCCTGCTGGGCGGCGGCCAGCAGGGCGGCGCCGCCGGCCACGTTGGCCTCCGGGTCGGTGCGCAGCCGAGCGGCGGGGATCCCGGTCAGCTCGGCCGCCTTCGGCAGCGTCTTCAGACGGGCGGGCAGCGCGGAGTCCGCCGGGATCCGCGCGGTCGGGTGCAGGGCCGCGCGGGCGGTGTCGCCGCGGGCGTCCTCGGCGCCCTCGCTGTGGTGCGGCAGCGCGGCCAGCGCGGTGCGCGCGTCGGTGAGGTGCATCGGGCCGTAGCCGCCGGTGACGCTCGGCGCTCCGGCGTGCGTGTCCCAGCGGGACTGGAGATAGGAGACGGCCAGCAGGACGCTCTGCGGCACGTGGTACTCGGCGGCGGCGGAGGCGAAGGCATGCTGCAGCCGGCCGGTGGAGGAGTCGGTGGCACTCTGGGCAGGGGCCGCGCCCAGCAGCGGGAACAGGAGAGCGGCGGAGGCGACGGCGACTCCTGTCGCGTGCCTGCGTCTGCGTCCGGGTGCGGGCGTCGGGTCGGTGGCGGATCCTCGCAATGCAGCCTCCAGGAACGGGCGAGCTGACGGGGCGTGCGGGACTGTCGGTCATTTGCGCCCCTGCGGCGCCGGCGGTGGGTCAGTGGTACCCGCTGGCCGACGATCCGTCAATCATGCCTGGAGGAAGGAGATTTCCCATGTCACACGGGGGGTGTGGGAGTTTCGCGGCGCATGCGCGCGGGCCTGCGGGGCGTCAGTGGAGTACACCACTGCGGGCCCCAGGAGCTGGGAAGCCGGAGGCACACGAAGGTCCGCGGTGCGCCGCCGCTCTGGGCGCACCGCGGACCCTTGTGTCCCCGTCAGCGAGTGCCGACCGCCGCTCGTACCGCCCTGCGGGCGAGCTGGCAGTCGTCGTGCAGCCGCCTGAGCAGCAGCCGCTGTTCCTCGCCGGACGGCGCAGCGCCCGGGTGGGCCAGGCCCGGTGCCGCCGGGGTCGTGTCGTGCATCGAGCGCTGCACGGCCGTCTCGTACGTACGGATCTCCCGCGTCAGCACGAGCATCAGGTTCACCAGGAAGGCGTCCCGTGAGGCCGGGCCCGCCGCCTGGGCGAGCTGGCTGATCTGCCGCCGGGCCGCCGGCGCGTCCCCGAGGACCGACCACAGCACCGCCAGGTCGTACCCCGGCAGGTACCAGCCCGCGTACTCCCAGTCCACCAGCACTGGACCGGCTGGTGACAGGAGGATGTTCGACAGCAGTGCGTCACCGTGGCAGAACTGCCACATGCCCTGGCGTCCCGCCGCGTGTGCGATGTCGTGCAGCAGCTTCTGCAGGTCGCCCAGGTCCCGGTCGGTGAGCAACCCCAGCTCGTGGTCCCGGGCGATACGGGCCGGGTAGTCCAACGGTTTGTCGAACGTGTCCGTCGGGGGACGCCAGGTGTTCAGCCGGCAGATCGCGGCCAGGGCCGCCCGGATGTCCGCCCGGGGCGGGGCCTCCGCCGGATGCCGCTGGAGTGCCGCCACCCGGCCCGGCATCCGCTCGATGACCAGGGTGCAGTTGTCCGGATCCGCCGCGATCAGTCTCGGCACCCGGATCGGTGGCCGGTGCCGGACGAACGAGCGGTATGCGGCTATTTCGTGCCTGGTCCGCTCCGCCCAGGCGGGGGAGTGGTCCAGAAGACACTTGGCCACTGCCGTGCTGCGCCCCGTCGTCCCGACGAGGAGCACGGACCGCCCGCTGCGGCGCAGCACCTGCACCGGAGCGAACTCCGGGCAGATCCGGTGCACCGACGCGATCGCGGCGCGCAGCTGCGCGCCCTGCGGGCCGGACAAGTCGAGTCTCCCGCTGAGCGGTTGCGTGCCCGGGCCCCCGGCGCGCCGCGGCCGGCCCGCGCCGAGCACGGGTGGCCCTGGACGCGCCCCGGGGTCCAGATAGGGGCCGCTGCCCGCCGGGCGGGCACGCAGCGGCCGGGGCGGGGCGGACACGGAGGACGATGCTGCGTACATGGGCGGAACAGATCCCTTCGTGTGCCTGCGGTGCCTGCCTTGGTAAGTCCTTGCGCTCATCCCGGCCCGGTCGCGGCCCGGAAGCCCGGGTGCACCCTGGGGAATGCACCCGTCATATGAACCGGCGAACCGGGTCGGGGTGGCGCGTTCCTACTCGACACCCGTCGCCCAGTGGCACACCATCTGGCGCACCCTGGCGAACCGTGGCGAATAGTCGCCCGGCAACCTCCGCAGGGCTACTGTCAACTCAGCCGAGAACCTGGGGGCTTGACGTGAGCGGACAACCCAACGCCCGCCTCGCGGACCTGTTCGGCCTGGCCGGCTGGTCCAAGGGCGAACTCGCGAGGCTGGTCAACAAGCAGGCGGCGGCCATGGGCCACCCCCAGCTGTCGACCGACACCTCCCGGGTGCGGCGGTGGATCGACACGGGAGAGATCCCGCGCGATCCGGTGCCGCGGGTGCTGGCGGCCCTGTTCACCGAGCGTCTCGGCCGTGTCGTGACCATTGAGGACCTCGGTCTGGTACGGCACGGGCGTGCGGGGAAACGGCCTGGCGGCGGGAGTGTGGAACATCCCGACGGAGTGCCGTGGGCGCCCGAACGGACCGCCGCGGTCCTCACCGAATTCACGGGAATGGACCTCATGCTCAACCGACGCGGCTTGGTGGGCGCGGGCGCCGCGCTCGCCGCGGGATCCGCACTCAGCAGCGCCATGCACGACTGGCTGCACACCGATCCGACCCTGAAGGCCGACGCCCCTGTTCTCGACGACCCCCTGCATGCCGACCCCGCCGGGTACGACCGTTACGAGGCCGCTCCCATCGGGTCGCAGGAGATCGAGGAACTGGAGCGCTCGGTGGAGGTGTTCCGAGCCTGGGACGCGGCCCGCGGTGGCGGGCTGCAGCGCAAGGCGGTGGTCGGCCAGCTCAACGAGGTGGGCGGCATGCTCGCCTACCGCCACCCGGACCACCTCCAGCGGCGTCTGTGGGGCGTCGCCGCCAACCTCGCCGTCCTCGCGGGATGGATGTCCCACGACGTCGGCCTGGAACCGACAGCCCAGAAGTACTTCGTCATCGCCGCTCATGCCGCGCGTGAGGGCGGCGACCGGCCGCGCGCCGGGGAGGCGCTCTCCCGGGCGGCTCGCCAGATGGTGCACCTCGGCCGGCCCGACGACGCACTCGACCTGATGAAGCTCGCCCGGTCCGGCTCGGGCGACGAGGTGCTGCCCCGCACCAAGGCGATGCTCTACACCATCGAGGCCTGGGCACAGGCCTCCATGGGCAAGGGCCAGGCGATGCGCCGCACCCTCGGCCAGGCGGAGGACCTCTTCGTCTCCGACAAGGGCGACGTGCCGCCGCCGAGCTGGATGCAGATGTTCAAGGAGGAGGATCTGTACGGCATGCAGGCCCTCGCCTACCGCACGCTGGCGGAGCACGACCCGAGCGCGGCCGCGCACGCCCAGCACTTCGCGGAGAAGGCCCTGGCCCTCAGGGTCGACGGGCGCCAGCGGTCTAAGATCTTCGACTTCCTGTCCATGGCCTCGGCGTGCTTCATCGCCGACGACCCCGAACAGGCGGACCGGTACGCGCGCCTGGCCCTGATGTCGATGGGCTCGAACTCCTCCCACCGCACCTGGGACCGGCTGCGCCAGATGTACCGGCTCACCGCCGAGTACGCGAGCTATCCGAAGATCCATGAGCTGCGGGAGGAGATCAGGCTCGCGCTGCCCCTGCCCAAGACCAAGGGCAGTGGCATCGACAGCGCACAGGCCTAGCCTGTTTTTCTCTCAGTCACTCACCTTGGCGATGAGCACGCAGGCGTTGTCCTGACGCTCGGTCTCGCCGCATTCCTCCACGACCATGCGCAGGCAGTCCCGCGCGGTGCGCGCCGCGCCCAGGCCCGGAGCCAGGTCGAGGAGGCGGTCCACGGCTGCCGTTCCCCCGTGCCCCGGCACCAGTCCGTCGGTGTGCAGCAGGAGCAGGTCGCCGGGTTCGAGGGTCACTTCGGCCTGCCCGTAGGTGGCTCCGGTGGTGGCGCCGAGCAGGACGCCGTCGGGTGCGTGCAGTGTGCGCCCCGTCCCGTCGCGGTACAGCAGCGGGGCGGGGTGGCCTGCCTGCGCCCACATCAGGGTGCGGGTGGCGGGCCGGTAGCGGCAGCAGACGGCGCTGCCGAGGGCCGGTTGCACGGTGGCGTCCAGTAACTGGTTGAGACACGCCATCAGCCGGCCGGGCTCGGTGCCCGCCATCGCCATGCCCCGCAGGGCACCCAGCAGCATCGCCATCCCCGAGGTGACGGCGACGCCGTGCCCGGTGAGGTCGCCGACGCTGAGCAGCGTTTCGCCGTCCGGCAGTTCGAGCGCGTCGTACCAGTCGCCGCCGATCAGCGAGCTCGTCGCGGACGGCAGGTAGTGGGCCGCCAGGTCCAGCGTCCGCGGTCCCCGGTGCGGGAGCCGCAGGGAGCCGCGCCACGGCGGCAGCACGGCTTCCTGGAGCTCGACCGCGAGCCGGTGCTCGGTCTGTGCCTGCTGCTGGTGGCGGTGCAGTGAGTCACGGGTCTCGCGCACCGTCCGCCGGTGGCGGCGCAGTTCACTGACGTCCCGCAGCACGGCCCACATGGAGGCGGTGCTGCCGTCGGGGTCGAGCACGGGTTCGCCCATCATGTGCACGGTGCGGACGGACGCGTCCGGCCGTACGACACGGAACTCCCCGTCGATCGGTCTGGCGTCGACGAGGCAGTCCGTCACCATCGCCGTGAGCTTCGGGCGGTCCTCGTCGAGGATCAGCGACGGCAGTTCGTCCAGGGTGAGCGCGGGTGCGGCCGGGTCGAGGCCGAGGATCCCGTACAGCTCCCCGGACCAACTCGCCTCGTCCGTCAGCAGGTTCCACTCCGCGCTGCCGACCCGGCTCAGCAGCGAGCCGCCCGGGGCGCCGCCGGCGTCCGGGTGCCCGGCGGGCGCGACCACGTCCGGGACGGGGGGCGCGGGGGCCGGTCCGTCCCGCAGCTGCGCCAAGTGCTCGTCGAGGTCGCTCAGTTGGTGCAGCGCGAGGTCGTACAGGGCGCGCTGCCATCGTTCCTGCGGGTCGGCATCTTCCCCCGGCGATTCCCGTCGTGCCGCGTGCACGTCGCCCTTGAGCCGCCGGGCCTGCGAGATCAACGCGTCGACCGAGCCTCGGCCCGGTGGCTGGGCGGCGGGGTGGTCCGCGGAGAGATGGGACGGCATGACGCACTCCGATGCGGGGACGGTACGGCCAGGGCCGGCGGAAGGACCGTTACGACTGTTGCACAGGGAGCGACGCCCTGTAAGGGATTTGGCAACACACGATACGGTGGTGCTTCTGGCATATGCCAGAGTCTCCAATGCGTGGTCGGCAGGCCTTTGTGGCGTAGGCGACCGATGGGTCAAGTCGTAGACCGGGTACGTGACTTGATCGACCTGAGGCGCTCTCCGTGTAGCGCCCAGGCGGGTGTTCGACGCTCCTGTGTTCCATGGTGCCCCGTCGCTGTGGACCGGACCCGGCCAACCGTGACGGGTGCCGGCGGGGCGCGCCGGAGCGTGGGTGACCCGGAAGGACGGTGATGGGCGGCGGAGCCGCCGGTCGCGTCGGTCCGTGCGGCCCCGTGGCGGCATGGCGGAAATCTTCCCGCCCTCCTTCGGGGAGTGACGCAGGTCACACAGAATCGGTCGCTGTTTCCCGTAATGCGTACGGCCCCGGCGAAGTCCTAAAGGCATGGACTTCTCCTTCACACAGCCCGCCCTCGTCCGCCTGATCACCGCCGGGGACCACGAGGTCCCCGTGACCGCCACCCTCCGGTACACCGCCGAGGATCCGCTCGCCGTGTTCATCGACTTCCCACCCGAGGCGACACTCGACGGGGAGGGCGCCACGTGGACCTTCGCCCGCTCCCTGCTGGACGAGGGGCTGGGGTCGCCGGCCGGATGCGGGGACGTGCAGATATGGCCGTGCGGGCGGGGGCGTACGGTCCTGGAGTTCCATTCGCCGTACGGCGTCGCCCTGTTGCAGTTCGGCACGCCCGCGCTGCGCCGGTTCCTGCTGCGCAGCTACGCCGTGGTCCCGGCCGGGCAGGAGGACGTCGAAGCGGTGGTCGAGCGCGGGCTCAGCGCCCTCTTCGGCGGCGTGTGACCGCCCGTGGCCCGGCCGGTCGCCTACGGGGCCGGGCGCGGGGCGAGGCCGACGGTGACCCTGCTCCCGCTCTCCAGCGCCCGCACCCCGGCCTCGGCGACCACGGACGCGGCATAGCCGTCCCAGACGCCGGGCCCGGTGACCTCGCCGCGCCGGGTGGCGTCCACCCAGGCCTGCACCTCGCGGTCGTAGGCGTCGGCGAACCGTACGAGGTAGTCCTGTGCGACGTCCTCGCGGGCGCCGCCCCCGCTGGTGACGACCATCGTGTGCTCGTCGCCGATCCGCGCGCTGCCCGACTCGCAGACGGCCTCGCAGCGGACCTGGTAGCCGAAGCCGCAGTTGACGAAGACCTCCACGTCCACGAGGGCACCCCGCTCGGTCTCGAACAGCACGAACTGCGGGTCGAGCAGCCCCTCGGGGGCGCCCGCCGAGGACGCCGGGCGCAGCACGGTCACGGCCGTGAGCTCCTGCCCGAGCAGCCAGCGGGCCGCGTCGATCTCGTGCGAGACCGAGCTGTTGACCAGCATGGCGCTGGTGAAGTCCGGCGGGGAGGAGACGTTGCGGTGCGTGCAGTGCAGCATCAGCGGCCGTCCCAGGCGCCCGCTGTCCAGCAGGGTCTTCAGACGCCGGTACTCGCTGTCGTAGCGCCGCATGAACCCGACCTGCGCCAGCCGCCTGCCGAGCCGCGCCTCCGCCTCCACCACCCGCAGCGCCCCGGCGGAGTCCGGCACCATGGGCTTCTCGCACAGCACCGGCAGCCCGCGCGCGAAGGCCGCGAGCAGCGCCGCCTCGTGCGCCGGGCCGGGCGAGGCGATCAGTACGGCGTCCACACCGGGCGCGCCGAGGGCGGCCTCCGTCTCCGCGTGCACCGAGACCCCGTCGATCCCGGCCGCGGCCTCCTTCGCCCGGGCGGTGTCGAGATCGGCCACCGCGGCGACCCTGGCCCCGCTCACCACTTGGTCCAGGCGCCGTATGTGGTCGGCCCCCATGTGTCCCGCACCCAGCACAGCCACGCCCAGCAGGTCACCCACGTGTGCACTCCCTCGCCGTCAAAGGTCCCGGCGTAGCGTAGGCACACGTCCGGCCGGATGGCTCAGTAGCGCAGTACGCCCGCGATCCCGGCCTCGTCGCCGAGGGTGCCGTCGGGGACGAAGCGGACGTCGGCGCCGGTCTCCAGGCACTGCTCGACGATCTCGTCCACGATGTCCTCACGGGCCTCGAGGTCGCCGCCCACGGCCGGAACGAGGTGGTCGCCGCCCTCGTCGCGGACCGTCACGCGGTAGTTCTCCTCGACCGCCAGCAGCCGGACGCGGCCCTCCCGGGCGCTGTGCCAGACCTCGTCGACGCCGGCAGCGAAGGTGCGGTGGCCGCGCGCCGAGTCCAGTTCCCGGGCCACGGCGGCGGTGTCCCTCCTGGCCTGCGCGTCGAGCACCGGTTTCACCGCCTGCCACACCGCTTCGGGGCCGGCCTGCGCGAGGCCGCCGTGTCGCACCTGCACGGCGCCCCTGGCCACGCTGCCGGCCTCTTCCAGCAGGGACAGTGCCGCGTCCTCGCCGGTGATGTACAGCGGGTGGGGCTGCTCGCGCAGGACCTTGGTCATCGCGGTGTCCGCCTCGCGCAGGAAGTGCCGGGTGTCCTCGTCGCGGAAGGTGCTCGGCAGGTCGCCGATGCGTTCCTGGCGCTCGGCGTCGAAGTTCTCCCGGCCACGGGCCAGCGGGAATCCGCCGGAGCGGTCCTCCACGATCCGGTCGCCGGCGCCTCTCCACAGCGTGACGCGGTCCGCGGAGACGGACAGCACCCAGAACGGCCGCTCCGCGGCGTGCGCGGAGACGAGGTTGCGGGTCAGGAAGGTGTCCGAGAGCACCACCCGCTCGGGCACCTCCCGGGCGAGCGACCACACCTGGTGCTCACCCGGCGCGGCGAAGATCACCAGGCCGTCCTCGGCGTGCGCCAGATCGACCTCGGCGAGTGCCCGGTCGAGCTGCCGCACGACAGCGGCCCGCCGTTCTCGGGTGACCGCCGGGTCGGCCTCCAGCTTCTTCTTGGCCTCGACCACCACATTGCGCAGCCGGACCTGATCCTGGGCGTTGTAGGGCTCGCGCCGGTGCGTCGGCGTCAGTACGGAGACCGCCGGGTAGGGGCGCGGACGGCGCAGCTCGGCAAGGGTCGCGGGACTGAGTGCGTGCTCCATGACAGCACCATAGGACTGATTCGCTTATCGGGCATTCGGGGTAATCGGACCTGTCGGATCCGGCGGCACGAGAAGCCGGCCGCGGCGGCCGGGGGTGATGGCCGAGCCGGACCGATGACCGGGCCGGCCGGATCCACCGCGGGCGGGCACGCGGCGCTCCGCCGAGGCTCCATCGGCCGCACCCCTCGACAAGGGA
The DNA here is from genome assembly GCF_044387825.1 of Streptomyces sp. NPDC020299. NCBI lineage: Bacteria > Bacillati > Actinomycetota > Actinomycetes > Kitasatosporales > Streptomycetaceae > Streptomyces > Streptomyces sp. NPDC020299. The sequence goes on along the minus strand of NZ_JBIRWL010000001.1, from coordinate 226,627 downwards.
CCGACCTTCGAGCGGCTCCGGTCGCGCTGGGCCGGCTGGCGGGCGGCGCACTCGGGTGCGGTGGGCAGTCACGCGGCTGCGAGGGCGAGCCTCGGTCGAGGCGTCGCCGCGGGCTTGCGGGCGTCGCCGGCCCGCCCAACGCCCGTCCTGCCGTCTCCATGCCCCGATCCCGGCGTGCGCCGCCGTGCGGGGATGCGGGAACATCCTGGATCTCCTGGCCGGACAACGGTGACGCGGGGCCTGGCGGCCCGTTACCGTACCGGTCAGTAACCCGCTCGCACTCCTGGAGACGCCCCATGCCGCAGTTCGAGGTCGACGGCGCAGCGCTGACGTACGACGACGAAGGCCCCCGTGACGGCGACGGCGTGCCCCTGGTGTTCGTCCACGGCTGGACGGCCAACCGGCGCCGCTGGGACCACCAGATCGCCCACTTCGCCGGGAAGCGGCGGGTGATCCGGCTGGACCTGCGTGGGCACGGGGAGAGCGGCGGGTCGGGGGTGCCCACGATCGAGGAACTGGCCGGGGACGTCCTGGCCCTCCTCGACCACCTCGAGGTCGAGCGCTGCGTGCTGATCGGTCACTCCATGGGCGGGATGATCTCCCAGACCATCGCACTCTCCCACCCCGAGCGGGTGGAACGCCTGGTCCTGGTCGGCTCCATCAGCCGGATGGCCTTCAGCCGGGGCCGCGGTCTGCTCATGGCGGCCTCCACCCTCGTGCCCTTCAAGCTGTTCGTCGCCGCCAACATCCAGCGGGCCTTCGCCCCCGGCTACCCGCGCGAGCGGATCCGGGAGCACATCAAGGCCTCGGCGGCGACCCCGCGCGAGGTGGTCATGACGCTGTACGGCGCCATGCGGGCCTTCGACGTCCTCGACCGGGTCGGCGAGATCCGCACGCCCACCCTGCTGGTGCACGGCTACCACGACATCCAGCTGCCGGTGAAGCAGATGCTGCGGATGGCGACGGCGTACCCGGACGCGGTGATCCGCATCATCGACGCGGGGCACGAGCTGCCGCTGGAGAAGCCGGCCGAACTGACCGCCGTGCTGGACCGGTTCCTGAGCCCCGTGCCGGTGGCCTGATCCGTCCGCCGCCGCGAGTCGGACTTCGCGCTGACTCCTTCGCCTCAGTTGAGAACCGGCTCCCGGTCCGCCCCGCACGAACTGCCGCTGGCCGGCAGGGAGCCGTACAGCAGGAAGTCGTCGACCTTGCGGTGTACGCACGTGGAGGAGGAGTAACCGGTGTGCCCCTCGCTCCTGTTGTCGAGCACCACGGCCGACGGGCCGAGCCGCGCGGCCGTCTCCACGGTCCAGCGGTACGGCGTCGCGGGGTCGCCCCGGGTCCCGACCAGGAGCAGCTTCGGCGTGTGCAGGTCCTTGACCCGGTCACGGATGAAGTCGGTGCCCCGGGGGCGGCCGTAACACATCACCAGCTGGGTGAGCCGGTACCGGCCGAAGACGGGCGACGCGTGCTCGTACTGCCCGCGCAGCCGCCGGAGTGCCTCGACTATCTGTCCGGCGCCCGGGCGGTCGGGGTCGTCCGCGCAGTTGACCGCCATCAGGGCGGCCGGGAGGTTGTCCGGGGGGACCTCGTCCGGGCCCACGAGCCCGCCGTCACCGGAGCGTCCGGCGGGCCGCGCAATGCCGCCCGAGGCGAGGTTCTCCACCCCGCGCGTGTCCCCGTCCGCCACCAGCGAGGCCAGGGCCCGCTCCAGCAGCGGCCACAGGTCCTGGCTGTACAGCCCCTGACTGATGGCGCCCACCAGGTCCTGGCCGGAGTAGCGGTCGCCGAAGGGCGTGGGTACCGGAGCCGCGTCCAGCGAGTGCACCAGCTGGACGATCTGCTCGCCGGCCGCACGCCGGTCCTGCCCGAAGGGGCAGGAGGGGTCGGTCGCGCACCAGTCCAGGAAGTCGTCCAGCGCCGTCTGCTGCCCCGAGGCGCCCGCGATGCCCTGCTCGGCCAGCGGTTCGGTCAGCGTGTCCACACCGTCCAGCGCCAGCCGGCCCACCTTGCCGGGGAACTGGGCCGCGTACACCGCGCCCAGCCGGGTCCCGTAGGAGAAGCCCAGATAGTTCAGCTTCTTGTCGCCGAGGGCCTGTCGCATGACGTCCAGGTCCCGGGAGACGTTCACGGTGCCGATGTACGGCAGGACCGGGCCGGAGTGCGCGGCGCACTCGGCCGCCGCCTTGCGCACCTTCTCCAGGGCGGCCCGCGGATCGCCGACGACCGCGCCGTCCTCCGTGGCGGCGAAGGCCTGGTCGGACCCGTCCCCGCAGCTGACGGGGGAGGACCGGCCGACCCCGCGCGGATCGAAGGTGACCACGTCGTAGCCGTTGGTCAGGCCCATGAAGTCCTTGCCGCCGAAGGCGAGTTCGTTGATGCCCGCACCGCCCGGCCCGCCGAAGTTGAGCAGCACCGAGCCGCGTGACCTGCCCGTGGCCCGGTAGCGGGCCAGGGCCACGTCCAGCGTGCCCACGTCCGGCCGGGCGTAGTCGAGCGGCACGGTGACCTTGCCGCACTGAAGGTCCGCGGGCATGTCGGGGCCCTCGCACGCCGACCAGACGATCTTCTGCCGGTAGAACCGGGAAAGGTCGGGCTGGGGCGGGCCGGTCCCCGTGGCGGGCAGTCCCGCTCCCAGCAGGGTCAGCGCCACGGCGCCGACGCCCGTACAGCGCCGGGTGGCGGGCCGGGTGGACAGCTTCGCCAGCATCGATGCCTCCAGGGACCCCCACTGTGGACCGGGACGGCGTCTCCCGCTCACCTTAGGCGGGCCCCGGAGGGCACGCCTCCGGGCGGGCGCAGCAGCATGCGGCGTCGTATCATACGCACGGTCCGTGATCGTTCGATTACTTTGCGTGTGGTTCGACAGTCGGACCCACTCGATGGGGTGAAAGGCCGATAAGCCATAACTCGGATTGGATCGCCTGCGTTTAGAGCGGTGCGGGTGATCGCCCGCGCTACATGTCTGGAAGGCAGGGAACCGATGAGACGGCTTACCCGAAACGGTGTGATCGGCGTCGTCGCGGCCTCCGGCGCGATGGCCGTGGCGATGCCGGTGTGCGCCGCCTTCGCGGCCGACGGCGCCGCCGCCGACGGCTCGGCGGCCGGCTCGCCCGGGCTGATCTCCGGCAACACCGTCCAACTGCCGGTGCACGTGCCGGTGAACGCGTGCGGGAACACCGTGAACGTGGTGGGGCTGCTCAATCCCGCGGCCGGCAACGCCTGCGCCAACGGCGGCGGGTCCGGCGGGTCCGGGAGCACGGCGTCCGGCGGCGCGTCGGCGAGCGGTGGCGGTTCCGCGCACAGCGGCGCTTCCGCGCACGGCAGCGCGCAGGACTCCCCGGGTGTGCTGTCCGGCAACGGCGTCCAGCTCCCCGTGGACCTCCCGGTGAACGTCAGCGGGAACACCGTGAGTGTGGTCGGCGCCGGCAACCCCGCGCAGGGCAACACGTCGGTGAACGGCCCCGGCGACAACTCGCCGCAGCCGTCGAACCCCACGCCTCCGACGCGCGCGGTTCCCCGGCCGACCCCTGTGACCAAGACCCACCCCCGTCACGCGACGCCCGACTCCGCGCCGCCGCGGGCCGGTTCCACCCTTGCCCACACGGGAGCGGACGAGATGGTGCCCGCCGCCGCCGCGAGCGCCGCGCTCCTGCTGGCCGGTACGGTCCTGTACCGCCGCTTCCGCTCCCACGCGGAGCGCTGACACCGGCCGCCACCTCCACCCCCCTCCCGAGGCCCCACCGGCCCCCCGACCGGTGGGGCCCGGCCGTGGCCGGTCAACGGCTCGATCCCGTCGTAGCGGATCCCCGTGTGATCGGGAAGGATGCTGCGGGCGCGATCGACCAACGCCACGGAATGGAGCGCCCGATGACCTCTGAAGCCCCCAAGCACCTCGTCATCACGCGGGCCACCCTCGCGGACTGGCCGGTGATCAGCGGGTGGGCGGCGGACGAGGGCTGGAACCCCGGGCTGTCCGACGGACCCGCGTTCTTCGCGCAGGACCCCGAGGGCTTCTTCCTCGGCCGGATCGACGGCGAACCGGTGTCGGCCGTCTCGGTCGTCAACTACGGCACGGACTACGCCTTCCTGGGCTGCTATCTGGTGCGCCCGGACCTGCGTGGCCGCGGCCACGGCATCACCACCTGGAAGACGGCCCTGGCGCACGCCGGGAACCGGACCGTCGGCCTGGACGGCGTGGTCGCCCAGCAGGGAAACTACCGTCAGTCCGGTTTCGAACTCGCCTACCGCACCGTCCGGTTCGCCGGCACCGCCCCCGCGGCCGAACCGCCCTCGGGCGTCCGCCCGGCCGGCCCCGCCGACCTGGCGGCCGTCACCGCCTACGACAGCGCCTGCCACCCGGCCGACCGCCCGCGCTTCCTGGCCGAGTGGCTGACCGACCCCGGACACCGGACCGTCGTCCGCCACGACGGTGACCGCATCACCGGCTACGGTGTCATCCGGCCCGCCCGCGACGGCCTGCGCATCGGCCCCCTCTTCGCGGACGGAGCGGACGACGCCCGCGCCCTGTTCGCCGCCCTCACCGCGGAGGCGGCCGGCACCGAGGTCGCCCTCGACGTGCCCGAGCCGAACACCGCGGCGGTCGCCCTGGCCGAGGCGGCCGGTCTCACCCCCTCCTTCGAGACGGCACGCATGTACACCGGCCCGGTCCGCCCGTACGCCACAGAGCGGGTGTTCGGCGTGACGACGCTCGAACTGGGCTAGCGGATATTCCGTTGCCCTGTCCGGCCGCGGATGCTGGAGTGGGCGTATGGATCATGCTGCAGTGCTCGACCTCTACGACCGGGAGATGCGCGCGGGCGCTCGGCCCGACGGTTCCGGCGCCCGGGTGGAGCGCACCGGTGCGTTGGTGCGTCACGTCGCGGACGCGCACGGCTGGAACGCCGTCCTGTGGTCCGCCCTGGACGACACGACCGCCGACGCGGTGATCGCCGAGCAGGTCGCGTACTTCACGGGCCTGGGCCGCGACTTCGAGTGGAAGCTGTACGGCCACGACCTCCCCGTGGACCTCGGATCACGGCTCACCGCGGCCGGGTTCGCGCGCGAACCGGAGGAGACGCTGATGATCGCCGAAGTGGCGGATCTGACCGTCGACCCGGAACCGCCGAAAGGCATCCGCATCGTGCCCGCCGTCGACCGGGACGGCGTCGACCTCGTGGTGGACGTGCACGAGCGGGCTTTCGGCGCCGATGGCACCCGGCTGCGTCACCAGCTGCTCGCCCAGCTCGCCGCCGCCCCGGACACCGTCGTGGCCGTCGTCGCGCTGGCCGGCGAGGAGCCGGTCTCCGCGGCCCGTATGGAGCTGGTTCCGGGCACGCGGTTCGCCGGGCTCTGGGGCGGCGGCACGGTCGAGGCATGGCGGGGCCGCGGCATCTACCGGGCCCTGGTCGCCCACCGCGCCCGCGTCGCCGCGGCCCACGGCTACCCCTACCTCCAGGTCGACGCCTCGGCCCTCAGCCGTCCCATCCTGGAGCGCCTGGGCTTCCACCGGCTCACCACGACTACGCCATACGTGTACGAGGTCGCTGCCGCTGGGCTTGGCCGGTGAACCCTGGGCGGGGTCGACCCTGGGGCTCCGCCCCAGACCCCGCCTGGGGCTCCGCCCCTGGACCCCGGGGTCTCCCACCCTCCCACCCGTGACGGCCAACTGAAGGGTTGCCGCCCCCTGGGGCTCCGCCCCAGACCCCGGCGGGGACCGCGTCCCCCGCACCCCTCGTGCCCCGTGCACGCGCCCCCAAGGGGCGCGGGGAACTGCGCGACCAGCCACAGACAACCCGCACTCGCCCATGGCGAATCCCCGGCACCCCACTGGGCGAACCCCCGACCCAACCCCGGCGGCCGGCCGAGCGTCAGCGGTGCGCCCTCGACCGGTCGAGCGCGGAGACGCCCAGCGCCGCCAGGCCGATCTGGATGAGCCACTCGATCCAGTCGACGCCCTTGGTGTCGGCCACGCCGAACCCGGCGGCGATCGCCGAGCCCAGCAGGGCGGCCACGATGCCGACCAGGATCGTCCACAGGATGCCGATGTGCTGCCGGCCCGGGACGACCAGGCGGCCCAGCACACCGATGATGATGCCGATGACGATGGCGCTGATGATGCCCGAGATCTCCATCTCCGCCCCTCCTCCTCGAGATCCCCGCTTCGTCCAATCTGCCCGCTTACTGTGGAAACAGTCCGTTCCGCTTGTTCCCTGTGAATGCCGGGACTTTCTGTTCACAGGGCCGTCATGCCATGTACCTTTCAATCGATTGACGCGTGTAGAACCCTCAACCCGGTTCTACGCGCGCAGACTTGGCGCCCGCACCGCCTCTACCCCACCCACACGGAGGTTCGCCGGATGCTTGGATCGAGGAGATCCCGCCGCAGAGTCACCACCGCCCTGGCCGGATTCGGACTGCTCGTCACCGGAGCCGCCCTCCAGGTCACCACCAGCGCCGCGCCCGCTCACGCGGCCACCACGCACCGCATCCTGTTCGACAACGCCCATGCCGAGACGGCCGGCAACGCCGACTGGATCATCTCCACCAGCCAGCCCGACCCGCTCTCCCAGGACTCCTCCCCGTCCTCCGAGACGGACTGGACCGGCGCCCTGTCCTCCTGGGGTGTCGCCCTGCAGAAGACCGGCGGCTACAGCCTGAAGACGCTGCCCTCGGGCTCCAGTCTCAGCTACGGCGGCTCGTCGACGACCGACCTGTCGAACTTCGACACCCTGGTGCTGCCGGAGCCCAACACCCTCTTCACCACCGCCGAGAAGACGGCGATCATGAACTTCGTCAAGAACGGCGGCGGACTGTTCATGATCTCCGACCACACCGGCGCCGACCGCAACAACGACGGCGAGGACGCGGTCGAGATCCTCAACGATCTGATGACCGACAACAGCGTCGACTCCACCGACCCGTTCGGCTTCTCCATCGACTCGCTGAGCATCAGCTCCGGCTACCCGTCGGCCATCAGCGACAGCAGCGATCCCGTCCTGCACGGCTCCTTCGGCACCGTCTCCAAGAGCCTGATCGCCAGCGGTACGACCGCCACCCTCAAGCCCTCCGACAACTCCGCAGTCAAGGGCCTGCTGTACCGCACCGGCTACTCCGGCAACACCGGCGCCTTCTTCCTCACCAGCACCTTCGGCAGCGGCCGCGTCGCCTTCTGGGGTGACAGCTCGCCGATCGACGACGGCACCGGCCAGTCCGGCAACACCCTGTACGACGGCTGGAACGACTCCGGCGCCACCAACGCGGCCCTCGCCCTCAACGCCACGGAATGGCTCGCCGGCGCGGGCAGCAGCAGCGGAGGCGGGGGAGGCTCCGGCTCCTGCACGGCCGCCCAGCTCCTGGGCAACACCGGCTTCGAGTCCGGTAACACCACCTGGAGCGCCACCAGCGGCGTCATCACCAACTCCAGCGGCGAGTCGGCCCGTACCGGCTCGTACTACGCCTGGCTCGACGGAAACGGAACCGCCACCACCGACACCCTCTCCCAGTCGGTGACCATCCCGTCCGGCTGCTCCGCGACCCTCAGCTTCTACCTGCACATCGACACGGCGGAGACCACCACCAGCACCGCCTACGACACCCTCAGCGTCCAGGTGCTGGGCAGCTCCGGGTCGGTCCTGGGCACCCTGGCGACGTACTCGAACCTCAACGCCGCCTCCGGCTACACCCAGCGCAGCTTCAGCCTCAGCGGCTACGCCGGGCAGACCGTCACCCTCAAGTTCACCGGCACGGAGGGCTCCAAGCTCCAGACGTCGTTCGTCGTCGACGACACGGCGCTCAATGTGAGCTGATACGGCCGATATGGCTGTGAGCCGACGCCCTGGGGGGCCGGGCCCGTCCGGGCCCGGCCCCCCACCGGGTCACTCCGCCGGAACCGTCTGCTCCGCCGTGTTCCAGCCGGACACCCGCACCCTGGGGGCCGAGTCATGCAGATCGGCCGTGCGGTAGGTGGCGGTCAGCGTCACCGACTCGCCCGGCCACAGGCCGACCTCGTTGTCCGACCAGCGCACCGGCAGCACCGGCTTGCCCGCCGCGTCGACGAGATGGACGTCCGTCAGCAGTGACGGGGTCTTCCCGCTCCCCGTGGCGCGCAGGGTCACCGTCGTGGTCGACGTGCCGTCCGACGACCGGGTGGACGCCGTCGCCGACAGCGGCGCCTGCGCCATCGCGGCCAGCCCCTTCAGATCGGCGTAGTGCGTCGTCGGCGTGTAGTACCAGTCGGTCCTGTCCCAGTCGAGGGTGTCCGGCTCGGTGGACAGCCAGTACACGTTCCGGCTCACCTCCTTGCCGGACGAGTCGGTGAGAGTCAGCCGGACCAGGTACGTCGTTGACAGTCCGCTCACCGAGGAGGGCAGCGTGAGCGCGGTGCTGTGGGCGCCGTCCCCGTTGACCGCCACCCCGGTGACGGTCTTGTCGTACTTCTGCGTCCCGTCGGGGTTGAACAGCGTCGCCCGTGCGGTGAGTCCGGAGGCGGCGGCATGTCCGTTGTCGACCACGACGACCGTGCGGTTGTCGTACGAGTACTGCACGTGCAGCGGCTCGTTCGCCTTCTTCGCGCCGAAGTAGGCGCCGCCCTGGTCGAGGTAACGGTCCATCAGCTGCCAGTGCAGGGATGTCCAGCCGCTGTTGAACATCCAGTGGATCACGCCGGTGGACGGCTTCGAGGAGTCGGTCGCGTTGCGCTGGTACGCCTCGAACTGGGCGCGGACGGCCTCGTACTGCGCGAGCTGGGCCTTGCGTACGTAGTCGGTGAGGCTCGTCGGGGCGCCGTAGCGGCCGGTGAGGGCGTCGTCGTAGATCTTGAGGGTGCCGAAGACGGGTGACGGGGAACGGTGGTACTGCTTGACGCCCGGGTTCTTCCAGAGCGTGTCCAGCTCGGCCGGCGTCATCATCCGGCGCAAGGTGTCGAGGGTGGGGATGTCGGGGCCCGCGCTGGTCTCGGAGTTGAAGCCGGTGGCCCCGCCCTCACGCTTGGCGTACCAGTAGCCGGGCGGGATCCAGTCGTACGGGCCGGTCATCTTCATGCCCGAACCGCCGAGCTGCGGCGAGGACTTGTCGGAGGCGGCGGCCACCACGGGGGCCGTCCAGTCGGCGGCCTTCAGCGCGTCCAGGTAGTTCTTCTCGATGGTGGCGTCGGGCGCGAAGTCGCTGCCGATCAGGAAGGAGATCACGCTCGGGTGGTTCCGCAGCCGGGCTGCCTCGGCGGCCATCGAGGCCTTGGCCACGGGATAGTCGGCGTCAGTCCAGGTGTCGCCGGACTCGCCGCTCCCGTTGACCTGCCCCTCCCACTTGTCGCAGCACTCCCAGCCCGGCAGCGTGAGGATGCCGTACCGGTCGGCGAGGTCGAAGAACTCGTCCGGCTCGATGTGGCCTTCCAGCCGGATGGTGTTGAGGCCGAGGTCGAGGGCGTACCTCAGCCGGTCCTCGACATAGGCGGGGTCCCAGCGCAGGAACTCGTCAGGGGACCAGCCGCCGCCCTTGATCAGCAGTTCGCGGCCGTTGATCCGGTACTGGCGTGCCCCGTCGGAGTTCAGCGGCGCCCGCACGTCCCGGATGCCGAAGCTCTCGTGCGCGGTGTCCGACACCGTGCCGGAGACGGACGCGGTGAGGTCGAGTCCGTACAGGGGCTGCCCGCCCATGCCCGCCGGCCACCACACCTTCGGGGAGCCGAGGTGCAGGCCGGGGACGTCGGCGGGCGTGAAGGTCACGGTCTTCGTCTCGTGCGCGGCGAGCGGGACGGTCCTGGTGAAGGTGGTTCCGCCGATGCTTCCGGTGACCTCGGCGGTGACGGGCGCGGCGGAGTCGTTGCGGGCCTGCGCCTTCACCGTCAGGTCCGCCGAGGCCAGCGACGGCACGTCGAGCTTCGTCACCACATGCGCGTCGCGCAGCGCGACCGGTCCGCCGCGGCGGACCAGGACGTCGCGGACGATGCCCATGTTCTGGTCCGGCGGCGGCTGGAGCCAGTCGATCCAGCCCATCGTCAGGTTCTTGTTGGGCTCGTTGGGCTGGATGCGGAAGGCGACCGTGTTCGTGCCCGCCCGCACCAGCGAGGTGACGTCCAGTTCGTGGTGGGTGTAGGCGCCCGTGACGTCCGCGGCCCGGGCGACCCGCGTGCCGTTGACGTACACGTCGGCCGCCGAGATCACGCCGCTGAAGTCGAGGTAGGTGCGCTGCCCGGTGTCGGCGACCGTGAAGTCGGAGCGGTACCACCACGGGACCTGGAAGTCGGCCTTCGGGATCTTCTGCTGGTTGGTGGACCAGAAGGGATCGGCGTACACCCCGTCGGCGAGCAGGGCCGCCAGGACGGTGGAGCGGGACCCCGCGGGGTACCAGCCGGCCGCCGGATAACCGGGGGAGGAGACGGCGGACGCGGAGTCGCTCACCTTCGCCGTGGACTGGATCGCGTAGCCGGTCAGCGCAGTGCCGGTGCCGGCGGCGGTGGGGACGTGGGTGGTACGGGGCCGGCCGTGCGACGGAGCGGGGTGCGGGGACCCGGCCCAGGCGCCGGTGTTGAGCGAGCAGAGCATGCCCAGGGTGGCGGCGGCCGTGGCGAGGCGGCGGTGGGCGGCGGGGCGAGGGAACACGGCGGTCTCCAGCCTCGGTAAAGTTAGGAAACTTTACTAACCCGGCTCAAGCTAGGGCGCCGAGCAGGTCGTGTCAATCACCGTGCGTGAGGAGCGCATCGCTCACGACCCGGACGACCTGCGCTCGAACACCATCTCCCGTGCCGTCCCGAGTGCCGTCGCCACCGCGCCGAGGAGCACCGCGTCCTCACCCAGCCGGCTCGGGGCGATCTTCGGCCGCAGCGGGGTGAGCGTACGGAGGTGTTCCCGGACCGGCCCCAGCAGCAGGTCCACGCTGTGCCCGACGCCCCCGCCCAGCACCACCAGATCGGGGTCCAGTACCGCGGCGGCCGCCGCCACGGTGTGCGCTATCCGCTCGCCCTCCAGCCGCACCGCCTGACGCGCCGCCGTGTTGCCCTGCCGGGCCGCGTCGAACACGGCCTTCGCCGTGAGCTGCCCGCTCATCCCGAACCGGCGCGCCGCCTCCACGACGGCCACCCCCGACACCGCGTCCTCCAGCCGCTCGGGCTTCTGCTGCCCCGGCCACGGCAGGAACCCGATCTCCCCGGCCAGCCCGTGCGCGCCGGTGAACAGCCGTCCCTCGCTGACGACCCCCATGCCGAGCCCGGTGCCGATCAGGATGTACGCGAACAGCCTGCTGCCCGCGCCGACCCCGTAGGTGTACTCGCCCAGGGCGGCCAGATTGGCGTCGTTGTGCACCTCCAGCGGCACGCCCAGTTCCTCGCGCAGCCGGTCCAGCAGCCCGGCGCGGCCCCAGCCCGGCAGGTGCATCGCGTACCGCACCCGCCGCTGCCTCTCGTCGTACACACCGGGCGTGCCCACCACGCCGTGCACCACCTCGGACGGGTCCACGCCGGAGTTCGCGACCACCTGCCGGGCGGAGGAGACCACCAGGTCGGCGAGGGCGTCGGCGCCGCGGGCCCGGTTGCGCACGTCGGCGCGGGCGACCAGCGTGCCGTCCAGGTCGGCGACGGCCACCCGCAGCCAGCCACGGCCCACGTCCACGCCGAGCGCGTAACCGGCGGCCGGGTCGGCGGAGTACAGGACCGCCGTCCGGCCGCGCTCGGGGGCGTGGGTGCCGACCTCGCGGACCAGCCCGGCGGCCTCCAGGGCGGCCAGCGCACTGGACACGGTCGGCTTGGACAGCCCCGTCTCACGGGCGAGTTGGGCGCGTGAGGCCGTGCCGAGGGCCCGCAGCCGGTCCAGCAGCAGCCGTTCGTTGGTGCTGCGCAGGCGCTGCCGGTTCCAGGGCTGATCCGGCTGCTCTACGGCGTCGCTGGCGGGCATCCGACCATTCTCATGCATTCCCGGCGCATACTTGACGCATCTAGTAAACCTCCTTAACTATATCGGCCACTCGGCTACTCGGCCCCGCCGGGCGAGCCCTCTGCCTGCCGCGCGTCAGGAGTTTCTATGTCCGGTAGTCCCGGTAGTCCCGGTAGCTCTGGTAGTCCGCCACCCACGGGTGGCTTCGTCCGTCGCGTCGGCCTGTTCCAGGCCACCGCCATCAACATGAGCCAGATGTGCGGGATCGGACCGTTCGTGACCATCCCGCTGATGGTCGCCGCGTTCGGCGGCCCCCAGGCGGTCATCGGTTTCGTCGCGGGCGCGGTGCTGGCCCTGTGCGACGGACTCGTCTGGGCCGAGCTGGGGGCCTCGATGCCCGGCTCCGGCGGCAGTTACGTCTACCTCCGCCAGGCGTTCCAGTACCGCACCGGCCGGCTGATGCCGTTCCTGTTCGTCTGGACGGCGATGCTCTTCATCCCGCTGATCATGTCCACGGGCGTGGTCGGCTTCGTCCAGTACCTGGGCTATCTCGCCCCGGACCTGACCCGGACCCAGGGCGACCTGGTCGGCCTGGGCATCATCGCCCTGGTGGTGCTGCTGCTGTGGCGGGGCATCGAGCACATCGCCCGGATCACCGCCGTGATGTGGGCCGTGATGATCGCCTCGGTGCTCCTGGTGATCGTCGCGGCGGCCACGGACTTCAGCCCGCACCTGGCCTTCACGTACCCCGCTCACGCCTTCGACCTGACGAGCGACCACTTCTGGCTCGGTTTCGCCGCCGGTCTGACCATCGGCATCTACGACTACCTCGGCTACAACACCACCGCCTACATGGGCGCCGAGATCAAGGACCCCGGCCGCATCCTGCCGCGGTCCATCCTCTTCTCGATCCTCGGCATCATGGCGATCTACCTGCTGCTCCAGATCGGCACGCTCGGGGTGATCGACTGGCACCGGATGACCGACCCGCACGACATCGCCGCCACCTCGGTGGCATCGGCGGTGCTGGAGGAGACCTGGGGCAAGGGGGCCGCCGACACGGTGACCGTCCTGATCCTGATCACGGCCTTCGCCTCGGTGTTCACCGGGCTCCTCGGCGGCTCGCGGGTGCCCTACGACGCGGCCCGCGACCGGGTGTTCTTCCGTCCGTACGGGAAGCTGCACCCCCGGCACCGCTTCCCGATGCTGGGCCTGGCCACCATGGGCGTGATCACCGCGATCGGCTTCCTGATCGGCCGTCACACCGACCTGGCGACCCTGATCCAGCTCCTCACCACGGTGATGGTGATCGTGCAGGCGCTGGCCCAGATCGTGGCGCTGAGCGTGCTGCGCAGGCGCCAGCCGGCCCTGCGGCGCCCGTACCGGATGTGGCTCTACCCGCTGCCGAGTGTCCTGGCCTTCGCCGGCTGGTGCGTGATCTACGGCTACGCGGACAAGAACTCCCCGGGCCGCCACCCCATCGAGTGGTCCCTGGCCTGGCTCGCCCTCGGCTGCGTGGCCTTCCTGATCTGGGCCCGGCTGGAGAAGGTGTGGCCCTTCGGCCAGAAGGAGATCACCGAGGAGTACCTCACCGTACCGGCGCCCGAGACGGAGCGGGCCGGTACCTGACCGCACCCGAGGACCCCGACGGCGAAGGGGACATGCGGCGGGGCCGGTCCGTCGTCCGCGGACCGGCCCCGCGTCCTCCCTTCCAGGGGCGCTTCGATCACGGCATGGGAGTTACGGCATGGGCGCGCTCTTCGCCGCCGTGCCGGCGCACATCATCCCGAGGAGCACGGCCAGCGCGCCGATGACGACGTTATTGACGATCACACCGGTGTCCGGGCCGCTGCCCACGATCCAGGGGGCGATGATCATCCAGACGCCCATGGCGCACATGGCCCAGCTCAGGCCGTACATCCGCGCCGGGGCCGTGGTGAATCCGAGTGCCAGCAGGCCTATGGCGATACCCATGATCAGGTTGTGGGCCGCGAGCGCGGGCTGGCTCGTCGTGTAGTGGAGGATCCAGGGCGACACGGCGCAGTACAGACCGAGCAGGAACACCGGCCCGTCCACGAGCGCCACATCACGACCGCCGAGCATGCGGGCGTAGCGCTCCCGCATTTCGGATACATCGGGGTGACTCGCTATGTCACCTCTGTGTGAGACGTTGGCCATGAGTCGTCTCCTTCGTGCTTGTGCAGGCCTGACCGCGTCAGGTGCGGTATGCGGTGAGCGCGGCTTACGGTCATTCTGCTCTTGTTTCTTCCTTATGTGTAGGCTCGTCGAGCAGGTTCCGGAGCCGGTGCAGCCCGCGCCGCGCGTGGCTCTTGACCGTGCCCAGCGGCAGCCCCGTGCGCGCCGCGATCTGGGGCTGCGTCAGGTCCTCGTAGAAGGCCAGGTCCAGCACCCGGCGTTGGGGTGCCGGGAGCCGGGCCAGTTCCCGCCGGACGAGGACGCGGTCGAGCACCGCCTCCGGTCGTCCGGCCCCGGTGTCCGCGGCCGGGCGGACCGCCGCCGCGGCCGTCGCCAGTTCGCCGCGCCGGGTCCGCGCCGCCAGGGCGTCGGCGATCCTGCGCCGGGTGATGCCGACGATCCAGCCGCCGAGCGGGCCCCGTTCGGGCCGGTAGCCGTGACGCCCGCGCCAGACGCCGAGGAACACCTGCTGGGTGACGTCCTCCGCCTCCCCGGCATCGCCCAGCGAGCGCCGGGCCAGCGTGTAGACCAGCGCCGACCAGCGCCGGTAGACCGCCGCCAGGCAGGCGTCGTCGCCCGTCAGCAGGCTGCGTGCCAGGTCCTCGTCGGTATGGCTCATGGCCGTCGCTCCTGACCTGAGAAGACTGTCATCCGTGCGTCATGGTGGGAGCCCGCCGGGAGGGTCTCAACTCGCATCGATTCTGCGTCGTATAGTCACCGTGTGGGTGACTTCGACACGGTTCGCGAACCGGAGGGCACGCCGGCCGCCGGTGCCGCCGTGACCACCGGCGCGCTGGCCCGCAGGCTCGGCGTGTCGCCTACCACCCTGCGCTCCTGGGACCGCCGGTACGGCCTCGGCCCCGCGGTCCGCGCCGACGGCCGGCACCGCCGCTGGACCCCCGGGGACGTGGCGGTCCTGGAGACGATGTGCCGGCTGACCTCGGCCGGTGTACCGCCTGCCGAGGCCGCCCGCGCGGCCGGACGGGCGACGAGCGCCGCCGACCGTACGGCCGCCGCGCCGCCCCCCGACCGGGGACCGGCCCCCGCGGCCGGACGCTCGCGGGCGGCCGGGGCCCTGCCGCTGGGCGAGGTGCGCCAGGAGTGCCGGGGGCTGGCCCGCGCCGCCGTACGCCTCGACGCCGCGGCCGTCGAGGCGCTGCTGGCCTCGGCCGTGGCGGAGCACGGGCTCATCGCCGCCTGGCAGGAGGTGATGGTGCCGACCCTGCACGCCGTGGGACGCAAGTGGGCGTCCTCGGGGGACCGTTACGTCGAGGTGGAGCACCTGCTGTCCTGGCACGTCTCGACCACCCTGCGCCGCCACACGCAGCCGCCCGTCCCGGCGGGCGGCACGCCGGCCGCCGGTCCCGTGCTGCTGGCCTGCGTCCCCGGCGAGGAGCACACCCTGCCGCTGGAGGCGCTCAACGCCGCCCTGGGCGAACTACGGCTCCCCACCCGGATGTTCGGCGCCGCCGTGCCCGCCCCGGCGCTGGCGGCGGCGGTACGGCGGCTGGGCCCGGCCGCCGTGGTCCTGTGGGCGCAGGCACGCGCCACGGCGAGCCCGCCGCTGGCCCGCGACGTCGCCGCCACGGAATGGGGCGTCAAGGGCGCGCGCCGCCGGCCATTGGTGGTGCCGGCCGGCCCGGGCTGGGCCGGCCGCCGCACCCGGGGCATGCCGCGTCCGGCGGGGCTCCGGGAGGCCCTCGACCTGCTGGCCGACGCGTACGGGGCGGCTCCGCCCGGCGGTTCGCGGTGACGGCCCTCAGGACCTGCGGCCTCACTCGCGCGCCCGTGCCTGCCGGAAACGGGCCAGCCCCTCGGACAGTTCGACGATCGGCTCCGGGTAGTCGACCGCCGCCCGCTCCGGGCCCCGCAGCTTCCACGGCTCGTGCACCGACGGCGCCTCCAGTGATGCCAGTTCCGGCACCCACCGCCGTACGTAGGCGCCCTCGGGGTCGTAGCGCTTGGCCTGGGTGACGGGGTTGAGCACGCGGTTGGGGCGGGTGTCCGTGCCGGTCCCCGCCACCCACTGCCAGTTGAGCTGGTTGTTGGCGAGGTCGCCGTCGACCAGGAACCGCAGGAAATGCCGGGCTCCCACCCGCCAGTCGACGTACAGCGTCTTCGTCAGGAAGCTCGCGGTCAGCAGGCGCCCGCGGTTGTGCATCCAGCCCTCGTGGCGCAGCTGGCGCATGGCCGCGTCCACGACCGGGTAGCCGGTGCGGCCCTCCCGCCAGGCCTCGATGTCGTCCCCGGCGGTGCGTTCGGTCCGCCAGCGGTCGTGCTTCGTGCGGTAGTCGGCGCCGGCGGCGGCCGGCCGGGCGGCCAGGAGCTGGCGGTGGAAGTCGCGCCAGGCGAGCTGCCGTACGAAGGCCTCGGCGCCCGGGCCGCCCGCCTCACGCGCCCGGTGGACGAGTTCGACGGGGGAGAGCGTGCCGAAATGGAGATGGGGTGAGAGACGGGAGGTCGCGTCGCCCGCCAGATCGTCGTGGCGGTCCTCGTACGCGGCGACGCCCGAGCGCAGCCAGGCCGCGAGCCGCCTCCGGCCCTCCGCCTCGCCGCCCGCGGCCAGCCCCTCCGACACCCCCGGCACCGAGGCACGCGACCAGATCCCCTCCGAACCGACTCCGTCCGGCACGTGAACCGTCCGGGGAGCGCCCAGCGCGTCCCGCAGCCGCTGCCTCGACCACTGCCGGAAGTACGGTGTGAACACCGCGAAGTGGTCCGAGGAGGCCGGGGTCAGCGCGCCGGGAACGACCGCCGTGGTCACCGTGTCGTGCACGTGCAGCCGGCGCCCGTCCGCCTCCAGGGCGCGCCGCAGCCGCTCCTCCCGGCGGTGCGCGTACGCGCTGACGTCGGCCGCCATGTGCACCTCGTCGGCGTCCGTCTCGGCCACCACCTTGCACAACTCGTCGACCACGTCACCCGACCGGACGACGAGCCGCCCGCCGCACCGGCGCAGCCCCGCGTCCAGATCCCGCAGGCAGTCGGCGAGGAACGCCAGCCGGTTGGGCGCGGCGAACCCGGCCGCGTCCACGCCCCGGTCGCGCACGAAGAGGGGGACCACCTGGCGGGAGCCCTCCAGGGCGGCCCGCAGCGGCGGATGGTCGTGCAGGCGCAGGTCGGAGGTGAACAGGACGACCGAGACGTTCATGGGGGCTCCGCAGGAGACGGTGTGGACGGTACGGGCGATGAGCTGGTTCGGGCCCGGGCGGCCCGCCGGACGCGGGCGTCAGCGGACCGGTTGGCGTTCCTCCGTCCGGGTGAGCGGGCGGCCGGCCGCGACGCGCGCGATGTTGCGGGCCATGCCGCCGAACACCAACGCGTGGAACGGCGACACGCTCCACCAGTACGCGTGACCGAGCAGCCCGCGCGGATGGAACAGGGCGCGCTGCCGGTACCGGCTGCGGCCGGTGCCGTCCGGCTCGGCGTACATCTCCAGCCAGGCCAGGCCCGGCAGCCGCATCTCGGCCCGCAGCCGCAGCAGCCGGCCCGGCTCGATCTCCTCCACCCGCCAGAAGTCCAGCGAGTCGCCCGCGCGCAGCCGCTGCGCGTCCCGGCGGCCCCGGCGCAGCCCCACCCCGCCGACCAGCCGGTCCAGCCAGCCGCGCAGGGCCCAGGCGAGCGGGAAGGAGTACCAGCCGTTCTCACCGCCGACGCCCTCGATCACCCGCCACAGCGCGTCGACGGGCGCGTCCACCCGCGCCTCGCGCTGATCGGCGTACAGGCTGCCGCCCGCCCAGTCGGGGTCGGTGGGCAGCGGATCGCTCGGCGCGCCGGGCACCGAGGCGGAGGACCAGCGCGTGCTGACACCGGCCTCGCGCACCCGCCGCAGGGCCAGCCGTACCGCCTCGTCGAAGCCGACGGGGTGACCGGCGGGTGCGGGCACGTACCGGGTGATGTCCTGCTCGCGGCAGACCACCTCGTGCCGCAGCGACTCGGTGAGCGGCCGGGCGAGGGACGCGGGCACGGGAGTCACCAGGCCCACCCAGTGACTCGACAGTCCGGGCGTGAGCACGGGCACGGGGATGATGACCCGGCGGGGCAGACCCGCCACCGCCGCGTACCGGGTCATCATGTCCCGGTACGTCAGGACGTCCGGCCCGCCGAGATCGAAGGCCCGGCTGACGTCGTGCGGCATGCCCGCGCTGCCGACGAGGGCGCGCAGGACGTCCCGTACGGCGACGGGCTGGATGCGGGTGCGCACCCAGCTCGGGGTGACCATCACCGGGAGGCGCTCGGTGAGGTAGCGGAGCATCTCGAAGGAGGCGGAACCCGACCCGATGATCATCGCGGCGCGCAGGACGGTGGTCGGCACCCCCGAGTCCAGCAGGATGCGGCCCACCTCCGCCCGCGACCGCAGGTGCGGCGACAGCGCGTGCTCCGGCACGCCCGCCGGGGTGAGTCCGCCGAGGTAGACCACGCGCCGGACGCCCGCGGCCCGCGCCGCCTCCCCGAAGACCGCCGCCGCCCGGCTGTCGGTCCGCTCGAAGCCCCTGCCCGTGCCCAGCGCGTGCACCAGGTAGTAGGCGACGTCGACGTCCCGCATCGCCGCGGCGACCGAGGCGGCGTCCGTGACGTCTCCCCGGACCACCTCCACGTCACCCGCCCATGGATGGTCCCGCAGCTTGCCGGGGGAGCGGGCCAGGCAGCGCACCTGGTACCCGGCGGCCAGCAGCTCGGGCACCAGCCGGCCGCCGATGTACCCCGTGGCACCCGTCACCAGACAGCGCGGCCCCGCTCCGGCCTCGTCACCGCTCATCGGCCGTCCGTCCTTCCTGTCGGCCCCCCTGAGATCCCTTCCACACATCCCTTCCACGCGGACGGGGCCTTCGGATGCGCCCTCACGGACATCGGCCCCGATCCGGGTCATGTCCACGCCGATCCAGGGCAGCCGGAGTAGTACACACGGCGAAAAGCCCGTAACCCTGTCGATACTGGAGGTGACCTGCCGCTATGGGCGCGAAGGTGCTGGAGCGGTTTCCTGCGGGGGCTCCGCGCGGATCGTGGCCGGCGGAGGAGTTCGCGGCGGCGCGCCGCGCCGCGGGCGAACCCGCCACCGTGGTGATGGACCTGAAGTCCGACGCCTTCCTCGTGGTGGTCGAGCGGCAGGACGACGACGGACGGCCCTGACCGGGACCGGCGGCGGTCTACCGGCGGTCCGCCAGTTCCCGCGCCCGGCACACGAACGCCTCGTGCAGGTCCCGCGCCGCCTGCGGCACGGACTCCGCCCGGCGGCGCTGGAGCATCAGCAGCACCCGCGTGGCGCCGTCGGTGAGCGGCCGGTGGGTGAGCACGCCGCACCGCTCCAGCGGATCCCCGACGACACTGAAGTCGGGCAGCACCGTCGCGCCCAGACCCTCGGCGACCATCAGCTTGCCCATCTCGGCGCCGTCCGTGGAGTACGAGAAGGACGGCGCGCGCCCGGCCAGCAGCCGGTGGACGTAACGGTGCATCACATACCCGGCGCGCATGGCGATCAGGGGCACGCCGAGCAGATCCTCGACCGAGACCACCGACAGGGACGCCAGCGGGCTGTCGGGACGCACGCACACCACCGGACGGCCGCGCAGCAGCTCGGTCGACTCGAAACCCGCCGGCACGTCGTCCCCGTCCAGATGGTTGACCAGACCGAGGTCGAAACCGCCCTCGGTCAGGGCCCGGTGGATCTCCGCCTGCTGGGCGCCCACCACCTCCACCTGGGTGACGGGGTGCGCGGCCCGGAAGTCCCGGACGACCGGGATGAGCAGCGGCACGGTCGCCGCGTTGACCGTGCCCACCCGCACCATGCGACTGACCCGGTGCTGCTCGCCCGCGGCCGACCTCAGCCGGTCCACCGCCTCCAGTACGCCGACGATGTGCGGCAGCAGTTCCCGGCCCTCCGCGCTCATCGTGGCGCCGGACCGCTTGCGTTCCAGCAGATCGACTCCGAGCTCCCGTTCGAGATTGCGCACGGTCTCGCTCAACGCGGGCTGCGACAAACGCAGTTCCTCGGCGGCCCGGCGCAGCGAGCCGAGCCGGGTGACGGCCGCGATGTATTCCAGCTGTTCTATCCGCACCACCGCACAATGCGGCCGTTTCCCGGGAGCGTTCAAGGGATTCCCTGTCACACCTTCGTGAAATTCAATGGTCCGCGATACGAGAACGGTCGGGTTTTCCTTGACTGCCGTCGCCGGCGACTGCCACGATCGACGGCATGAAGATGCGACTGGACCTCACGCGGCGACGCCACGTCGACCTCGCGCGCGTCTCCAGCGCCTCCTGTTGCCCCGCGGCCTGATCCTCGTCCCGGTCCGCCGCCCCGCACTCCCCTTCACCGCCTGAATTCCCCGGCCTTCGCGTGCCCTTTCGCCTGCCCGGAATTCGGCGTGCCCGAAAACCGAGTACATTCCGCAACAGGAGTTCCGCATGTCCGCAGCGCCCGTGAAATTCGCGTACTGGGTCCCCAACGTCAGCGGAGGACTGGTCACCAGCAAGATCGAGCAGCGCACCGACTGGGGGTACGACTACAACCGCGAACTCGCCGTCCTCGCCGAGAACAACGGCTTCGAGTACGCCCTCAGCCAGGTCCGCTACATGGCGAGCTACGGCGCCGAGTACCAGCACGAGTCGACCAGCTTCAGCCTCGCCCTGCTGCTCGCCACCCAGCGCCTGAAGGTCATCGCGGCCGTGCACCCCGGACTGTGGCACCCCGGCGTCCTCGCCAAGCTCGGCGCCACCGCCGACCACCTCTCGAACGGCCGCTTCGCGGTCAACGTCGTCTCCGGCTGGTTCAAGGGCGAGTTCACCGCGCTGGGCGAGCCCTGGCTGGAACACGACGAGCGCTACCGTCGCGCCGAGGAGTTCATCACCGCCCTGCGCCGGCTCTGGACCGAGGACCACGCCGAACTCGCCGGTGACTTCTACCGGTTGCGCGACTTCTCTCTCAAGCCCAAGCCCCTCAACACCCCCGAGCGTCCGCACCCGGAGATCTTCCAGGGCGGCAACTCCACCGCCGCCCGGCAGATGGCCGGCCGGGTCTCCGACTGGTACTTCTCCAACGGCAAGGACTTCGACGGGGTGACCGAACAGCTCGCGGACGTCCGCAGGTCGGCGGCGGAAGCGGGACGTACGGCACCGAAGTTCGGCCTCAACGGCTTCCTCATCGCCCGCGACACCGAGGCCGAGGCCCACGAGACCCTGCGGGAGATCGTGGCGCGGGCGGACACCGAGGCCGTCGAGGGCTTCGGGGCGGCCGTGAAGCAGGCCGGGCAGTCCACCGCCGACGGCAAGGGCATGTGGCAGGACTCCACCTTCCAGGACCTCGTCCAGTACAACGACGGATTCCGGACCGGGCTCATCGGCACCCCGGAACAGGTCGCGGAGCGCATCGTCGCCTACAAGAAGCTCGGCGTCGACCTCCTCCTGCTCGGCTTCCTGCACTACCACGAGGAGGTCGAATACTTCGGCAAGCGGGTGCTGCCCCTCGTACGCGAGCTCGAGTCCCAACTGCCCGAGACCGAGACCGGGGACGTGTCCGTTCCCGCGCACGCCTGACCACCCGCTCCTGTTCGAAAGAGGACCCCATGGCCACCGTCCTGTCCGTCTCCGGCAGTCCGTCCGCCTCCTCCCGTACCAACCGCCTGCTGCGCCATCTGGACCAGCGGCTGACCGCCCAGGGCCACGAGGTGATCCCGCTCGACGTCCGCACGATCCCCGCCGACGCGCTGCTGGGCGCGGACTTCCGGCACCCGGCGATCGTCGAGGCGACCGAGCTGTTCGCCCGCGCCGACGGCGTCGTGGTCGGCACCCCCGTCTACAAGGCCTCGTACAGCGGAGTCCTCAAGGCGCTGCTCGACCTGCTGCCGCAGTACGCGCTCACCGGCAAGACCGTGCTGCCGCTGGCCACCGGGGGCAGCACCGCCCATGTCCTCGCCATCGACTACGCGCTGCGCCCGGTGCTGAACTCCATGGGCGCCGCGCACATCGTCCAGGGCTGGTTCACCCTCGACAAGGACATCACGGTGCACGAGGACGGCGCCCTGACCGTCGGCCCGGCCACCGCCGAAGCCCTCGGCCAGGTACTCGACCAGTTCTCGGCCGCGCTGGGCCGCACCCCGCTGCTGGCCGCGGCGGGCTGAGCGCCATGACCGCACACGTCATCGCCGACGACGCCGAGGCCCTCGCCGTCGCGGCGGCCCTGGCCGACGAGTTCCGGGCGGGCGCGGCCGGACGGGACGCGGAACGGCGGCTGCCCCGAGCCGAGCTGGACCGCCTGTCCGCCTCGGGTCTGCTCGCGGTCACCGTGCCCGCCGAGCACGGCGGGGCGGATGTGAGCGCCCGGACCCTGGCGGAGATCTTCCGGCTGCTCGGCTCCGCCGACGGCAGCCTCGCCCAGATCCCGCAGAGCCACTTCGCGTACGTCAACGTCATCCGCCGCCAGGGCAGCGAGCAGCAGCGGAAGTTCTTCTTCGGCGAACTGCTCGCGGGCCGCCGCTTCGGCAACGCCCAGTCGGAGGCGGGCACCAGGCACGTCCAGGACATCCGCACCCGCCTGGAGCCCCAGGCCGACGGCTCCTACCTCCTGACCGGCGTCAAGCACTACTGCACCGGCGCCCTCTTCGCCGACTGGATCCCGGTGCTGGCCCGCGCCGAGGACGACAACCCGCATGTGGCGTACGTCCCCCGGGACGCCCCCGGTGTCACGGTCGTCGACGACTGGGACGGCATGGGCCAGCGCACCACGGCCAGCGGCACCGTCCACCTGGACGCCGTCCAGGTACCCGCGGACCGGGTCCTCGCGCACCACCTCACCTTCCAAGGGCCCCAACTCCACGGCGCGGTGGCCCAGTTGCTGCACGCCGCCATCGATACCGGGATCGCCCGGGGAGCACTGGACGAGGCCGCCGCGTTCGTCCGGACGAAGAGCAGGCCCTGGTTCGAGAGCGGCATCGACACGGCCGCCGAGGACCCGCTGCTGATCCAGCGGTTCGGTGAACTCGCCCTGCACGTACGGACCGCGGAGGCCCTGCTGCGTGAGGCCGCCCGCGTCGTGGACGCGGCCCGGGCCGGCCTCACCGACGACACGGCGGCCGAGGCATCCATCGCCGTCGCCGCGGCCAAGGTACGGGCCGCCGAGGCCGCGGTGGAGGTGGCGAGCGCCCTGTTCGAGGTGTCCGGCACCCGGTCGGCGCTCGACTCCCTCAATCTGCACCGGCACTGGCGGGACGCCCGCACCCACACACTGCACGACCCGACGCGCTGGAAGATCCAGCACATCGGCCGGTACGTGCTCAGCGGCACCCGCCCGCCCCGCCACGGCCTGCTCTGACGGCGTTGGACAGCCCGACAACCCGACAGCCCGACAGCCGGACCACGGACACTCGCGATCGGAGACCCCACGTGTCCCTCACCTTCCACTGGTTCCTGCCCACCAACGGCGACAGCCGCCATGTCGTCGGCGGCGGCCACGGCACCCCGGCCACCGTCTCCGGACGGGACCGGCCTCCGACGGTCGCCTACCTGAGCCAGATCGCCCGCGCCGCCGAGGACCTCGGCTTCGCCGGTGCGCTCACCCCGACCGGTGCCTGGTGCGAGGACGCCTGGCTGACCACCGCGATGGTCAGCCAGAACACCGAGCGGCTGAAGTTCCTCGTCGCCTTCCGGCCCGGCTTCGTCTCACCCACGCTCGCCGCGCAGATGGCCGCCACCTTCCAGCGGCAGACCGGCGGGCGGCTCCTGCTCAACGTGGTCACCGGCGGGGAGAGCCACGAACAGCGCGCCTACGGCGACTTCCTGGACAAGGACGACCGCTACCGCCGTACCGGCGAATTCCTCGAGATCGTACGGGGGTTGTGGGACGGCAAGACGGTCGATCTGCACGGCGAGCACCTCCGGGTCGAGGACGCGCGACTGGCCCGGGTGCCGGACCCGGTCCCCGAGGTGTACTTCGGCGGGTCCTCGCCGATCGCAGGAGAGATCGCGGCCCGGCACGTCGACGTGTACCTCACCTGGGGCGAGCCGCCCGAGCAGGTCGCCGAGAAGATCACCTGGGTCAGGGGGCTGGCCGCGAAGGAGGGGCGGACGCTGCGGTTCGGGATCCGGCTGCACGTCATCACCCGGGACACCGCCGAGCAGGCCTGGGCCGAGGCGAACCGGCTCCTCGACGGCTTCGACCCCGAGACCGTCAACTCCGTCCAGGCCGGGCTGGCCCGCAGCGAGTCCGAGGGGCAGCAGCGGATGCTCGCCCTGCACGGCGGCGGCCGGGACGGGCTGGAGATCCACCCCAACCTGTGGGCCGGCATCGGACTGGTCCGGGGCGGGGCGGGGACGGCCCTGGTCGGCAGCCACGACGAGGTCGCCGACCGGATCGAGGAGTACGCGGCCCTCGGCATCGAGGAGTTCGTGCTGTCCGGGTATCCGCATCTGGAGGAGGCGTACTGGTTCGGCGAGGGCGTGCTGCCGAGGCTCGCCGCGCGCGGAGTGTGGCGGCACCCCTTCCGGCAGGACACCGCCCCCGCCGCTCAGGTGCCGTTCGCGAGCTGAGGCCCGTGCCCCGTCAGGGCGTCGAGATGAGCCCTGCGCGACTGTGCCGTCTGCCCTTGCACCAGCAGGAACAGGCCTTCCCTGGCCAGGCGTTGGGCCTTGCTGTCCAAGGTCATCGCCCGGCCGCCGCCGGCCACCACCGCCGCGGTGGTGGCCGTCCGCATGACGTCGTACGACCGGGTACGCACCGCCAGCCGTTCCGCCGGGTGCTCGGCCGCGGCCGGATCGTCGGCCAGGGCGTAGGCCCGGCGGCGGACCTCGTCCAGGCGGGCGCGGATCGGGCCGGCCGTCTCCTCGTCCAGCAGGGCCAGGGCCGCCTCCGCGACGCCGATCACCGCCGGGGAGGCGTTCACCGTCCGGTCGCGGTCGGCCGCCGCCCAGCGCTCGTGCGGCATCCGGAGAGCCACCGCCTCCTCGGGCAGCCAGAGGCCGTCCAGCTCCAGTGACACCGTGCGGGCGGCGGTCAGGGCCGCGAGGCGGATGGGCGACGACGCGCGCAGGCCGGGCTGGTCGCGGGCCTCGCCGAAGGCGAAGACCACCTCGTCGGAGTCGGTGAACCCGGCCAGCAGCAGCACGTCGTTCAGACCCCAGCCGGTGTACCAGGGGACGGTGCCGTCGAAGCGCCAGCCGCCCCGGTCCCGGGCGACCCGGACCGGAGTGCGCGGATGTGACCGCAGGTGCGCGTACGCCACGCCCGACATGAGTTCGCCGCGGGCCAGCGGACCCAGCAGCCGCTCCCGGACGGGCGTTTCGGCCTTGGCCAGGATCTGCACGGGCGTGTGGTGCTGCGTCTGCACGAACCACGTCGAGCAGCAGGCCCCCGCCAGGATCTCGGCCGTCTCCCGCGCCACCGAGGAGGGCGCCGCCGAGCCGCCGTACGCCACCGGCGCGCTCAGCCCGAGCAGCCCGGCCCGCTTGACCGCCTCGATGTGACTCGCGGGCACCTCCGTCCGGTCGACGCGCTCGGCGTTGGGGGCGAGCAGCTCGTCCGCGAGCCGGCGGGCACGGACGACGAGAGGGTGTGCTGCGATGGTCATACGGAGAATTCTCCCGATCCGGGCGGCCGAGGTGTCGAACCGGGGGTGTGCCGTTCGTGTAGGAGGTGGGACGCCCCCCATCGGGAGTCCCACCGGGAGCTCCCAGCGGAAGCATCCCCGGCGACGCCAAGGAGGACATCATGAAGCACTACCTGCTCAGCGTGGTCACGCCGACCGACGGCACGCCGCCCGAGCCCGACGAGCTCGCCGAGATCATGCGCAACGTCAAGGCCTACAACGACGAGCTGCGCGAGGCCGGCGCCTGGGTCTTCGCCGGCGGACTGCACGGCCCGGAGACGGCCACCATGTTGCGGCCCAAGGACGGCGACGTGCTCATCACCGACGGGCCGTACGCCGAAGGCAAGGAGTACCTCGGCGGGCTGTGCCTGATCCAGGCCCCCGACCTGGACGCGGCCCTGGAGTGGGGCCGCAAGGCGGCCCTCGCCACCACCCTCCCCATCGAGGTGCGGCCCTTCGTGGACCAGCACTGATGCCGGACACCCCGGACATCGAGGCCGTCTTCCGTACCGAGTACGGGCGTGCGGTCTCCGTCCTCGTCCGCTTCCTCGGCGACATCGACCTCGCCGAGGAAGCGGTCCAGGACGCCTTCACCACCGCCGTGCGGAAGTGGCCGGAGACCGGGGTGCCGCCGAGCCCGGCCGGCTGGATCATCACCACCGCCCGCAACCGCGCGATCGACCGGCTGCGCCGCGAGGCGGGCCGGGACGCCCGGCACACCGAGGCCGCCCGGCTGTACGCGCCCGACGCACCGGCCGAGGAGGGCCCCGTGCGCGACGACCGGCTCCGCCTGATCTTCACCTGCTGCCACCCCGCCCTCGCCCCGCAGGCCCGGGTCGCCCTCACCCTGCGCCTGCTCGGCGGCCTGAGCACCGCGCAGATCGCCCGCGCCTTCCTGGTGCCGGAGCCGACCCTGGCCCAGCGGCTCGTCCGGGCCAAGGCGAAGATCCGCGACGCGGGCATCCCGTACCGCGTGCCCCGGGACGCCGACCTGCCCGACCGGCTCGGCGGCGTGCTGGCCGTCCTCTACCTGATCTTCAACGAGGGGTACACCGGCGAACCCGGACTGTGCGCCGAAGCCATACGGCTCGGCCGACTGCTGGCGCGGCTGATGCCGGACGAGCCCGAGGTCACCGGCCTGCTCGCGCTGATGCTGCTGGTCGAGGCGCGGCGGCCCGCCCGGCAGGACGGGGACGGCGTCCTCGTACCGCTGCCCGAGCAGGACCGCGCCCGCTGGGACCGCGACCGGATCGCCGAGGGCCAGGACCTGGTCCGCCGCTGCCTGCGCCGGAACCGGCCGGGGCCGTACCAGATCCAGGCCGCGATCAACGCCGTGCACAGCGACGCGCCGACGGACCGGGCCACCGACTGGGGGCAGATCCTGCGGCTGTACGACCAGCTGACGGCCGTCGCCCCGAGCCCTGTGGTCGCCCTGAACCGTGCGGTCGCCGTGGCCGCGGTCGAGGGCCCGGCGCAGGCGCTCCGCCTGGTCGACGCGCTCGATCTCCCGGGCTACCACGTCCTCCACGCCGTCCGCGCCGAACTGCTGCGCCGACTGGGCCGGCACACCGAGGCCGTACGGGAGTACGAGACGGCCGTGGAGCTCGCCAGGAGCCCGGCGGAGCGGGCGCATCTCGAACGGCGCCGGCAGGAGCTCGCACGCGCGAAGTGATCCGACCCGGCCCCGGGAATTTATTTTGGTACCTGAAAGGTTGGCATTTACATCTGACCTTTCGAAGCCGTACCCTCGGGCCGCAAAGTCCGTGTATCCACCAGCGAGGCACACCGTGAACCACTCCACTTCCGAGCAGCCCGCCGACGTCGTGGCCCGGCTGCGCGCCACCTTCCGTACCGGCCGAACCAAGCCCGTCGAGTGGCGCACCGGCCAGCTGGGCCGCCTGCGCGCGCTGCTCACGGAGAACGGCGACGAACTCGCCGCCGCGCTCCACGCAGACCTCGGCAAGAGCGCCACCGAGGCCTACCGCACGGAGATCGACTTCACGGTCCGCGAGATCGACCACACCCTCGACCACCTCGCCGAGTGGCTGCGCCCCGAGCCCGCCCCCGTTCCGGCGTACCTCGGCGCGGACGCGACGGCCTGGACGCAGTACGACCCCCTGGGCGTCGTCCTCGTGATCGCCCCCTGGAACTACCCCGCGCAGCTCCTGCTCGCGCCGGTGGTCGGCGCGCTGGCCGCGGGGAACGCGGTGGTGGCCAAGCCCAGCGAGCTGGCCCCGGCCACCTCGGCCGCGCTGGCCCGGCTGATCCCGGTGTACCTCGACACCGACGCGGTCGCCGTCGTCGAGGGCGGTGTCCCTCAGACCACGGCTCTGCTGGCCGAGCGCTTCGACCACGTCTTCTACACCGGCAACGGCACCGTCGGCCGCATCGTCATGCGCGCGGCCGCCGAGCACCTCACCCCCGTCACCCTCGAACTCGGCGGCAAGTCACCGGCGTTCGTCGACCGCGGGACCGACCTCGACGTGGTCGCCGACCGGCTGGCGCGCGGCAAGTTCCTCAACGCGGGCCAGACCTGCGTGGCCCCCGACTACGTCCTCACCGACCCCGAGACCGCCGCCGCCCTCGAACCCGCGCTCGCCCGGGCCGTGGAGGCTCTGTTCGGCACCGACCCCGCGACGTCGCCCGAGTACGGCCGGATCGTCAACGAGCGCCATTTCGACCGGCTCAGCGGCCTGCTCGACTCCGGCCGTGCGGTCGTCGGCGGCGCGGGTGACCGTACGGCGAAGTACATCGCACCGACCGTGCTGGCCGACGTAGACCCGAAGTCCCCCGTCATGCAGGAGGAGATCTTCGGCCCCATCCTGCCGATCGTCACGGTGCCCGGCCTCGACGCGGCGATCGACTTCGTCAACGACCGCGACAAGCCCCTCGCGCTGTACGTGTTCACCGAGTCCGACGGGACCCGGGAGCGGATCGCCGCCGAGACCTCCTCCGGCGGCCTCGGCCACGGCCTGCCGCTCGCCCACCTCACCGTCTCCGACCTGCCGTTCGGCGGCGTGGGGGAGAGCGGCATGGGCAGCTACCACGGCCGCTATTCGATCGAGACGTTCAGCCACCGCAAGGCGGTGCTGTCGAAGCCGCTGCACTGACCCAGGGCTGCCCGTGGGCCCGGCCGTACCACCGACGGCCGGGCCCGGCTCTTGGCGACGAGGACCACCAGCGGTGGAACCTGAATAATGGAGACGGCATCGTGCGGATGAGCCGCTCATCCGCGGGCGGATACGGGGTGAGGAACCTTCCCATGACCGACGCGAAGGACGAACGGCGTCCGGCCGGCGAGCTGGAGGCGAGCGTCATGGCCGCCCTCTGGGCCGCAGGTCTGCCCCAGACTCCCGGTCAGGTGCAGCTCAGCCTCGGCGCCGGCCTGGCGCGCACCACGGTGACCACGATCCTGTCCCGGCTGCACGACAAGGGGGTCGTCGACCGGCGGCGGCAGGGCCGCGGGTACGCCTACTTCCCGGTCCAGGACGCCCAGGGCCTCACCGCCCGCCGGATGCACACCGAACTCGACCGCGACAGCGACCGCGAGACCGTGCTCGCCCGGTTCGTCGCCCAGCTCAGCCCCGACGACGAGCGGATCCTGCGCGACCTGCTCGAACCCCCCGCAGAGCGATGACCGCCCTGCTGCTCCTGCCGCTCGTGCTGACGTTCGCCCTGCCCGCACTCGCCCGGCGGACCCTCGACCGGCTGGCGCCCGGCGCCGCGCTGTGGCTGATCACCGTCTCGGCGGTCGTGTGCGCGGGCTGCTCACTCGCCGCGCTCGGCGCCTTCGTGCTGATCGGCCTGCTCAAGGTGTCCGTCTTCGCCACGTTCGGTGAACTCGTCCACCCCCTGCGCACCGCCTCCGACCTCTTCGTGGTCCCGGCGGCCGCGGCCTCCGTGGGCGTGCTCGCGGTGTGCGCCTGGACCCTCGTGCGCTCGGTCCGCCGCCAGACCCGTGCCTTCCGCGTGGCGCGCTCCCAGGCCGGGCGCGGGCCCGCCGCGGGCGACCTGTGCGTGGTCGACTCGCCGCACCCGGACGCGTACGCGCTGCCCGGGCGCCCGCACCGGATCGTCGTCACCACCGGGATGCTGCGCAGTCTGGACGCCGCCGAGCGGGAGGCGCTCTTCGCCCATGAGCGGGCCCACAACCAGGGCGGCCACCACTACTTCCTCGCCGCCGCGGAACTCGCCGCCCACTGCCACCCCGCGCTGCGCCCGGTCCGGGAGACCATCCGGCTCGCCGCCGAGCGCGTCGCCGACGAGGCCGCGGCCGACGCCGTCGGCGACCGGCGGCTGACCGCCCGCGCCATCGCCCGCGCCGCGCTCGTGGGCCAGTCCGCCCGCGGTGAACGCCCGGACTTCGCGCCCGCCGTGACGACCGGCCCCGTACCCCAGCGGGTGCAGGCCCTCCTGGCCGCGCCGCGCCGCGCCGCCGCCCGCTCCTGGATCGCCCTCGTGCTCGTCGCCTGCGCGGGCCTCTCGTTCGCCGCCTCCGCGACCGGGGTGATCGACTTCCACCACCGGGTGGAGGTCGCCCAGGGCGAGGAGCACGGCTGAGCGCGGGCTCACCGGCCGCCGGACCTCATGCTTTCTGACTGGCGTCCGCGAAGTTTTACGTATAACCTCACCCGTCAACCACCCCGTCCGGCACCTCCGTGAAAGGCCCCGATGAGACGCGTCGCGCTGGTCACCCTCGTCGTCGACGACTACGACGAGGCGATCCGCTTCTACACCGAGGCCCTCGGATTCCGGCTCGCCGCGGACGAGGCGCGCCCCGACGGCTCCCGCTGGGTCGTCGTGGAGCCCGGGCCGGACGGGGCCGGAACCGGTCTGCTGCTGGCCCGCGCCAAGGGTGACGCCCAGGCGGCCCGGGTCGGCGACCAGACCGGCGGGCGGGTCGGGTTCTTCCTGCACACGGACGACTTCGCCCGCGACCACGCCCGGATGACCACCGCCGGCGTGACCTTCCTGGAGGAGCCGCGCCACGAGCCGTACGGCACGGTCGCCGTGTTCCAGGACCTGTACGGCAACCGCTGGGACCTGCTCCAGCCCGCCGGCTGAGCCTCGGCCCGCCGCACGTTCCCACCGCCGCCCGCCCTCACCGCCGCTTCGAACAGCCCGCTCAAGGAAAGACCCGCCATGACTGCTACGCGCGTAGACGCCGAAGTGATCCGCCGCCTGCCCAAGGCCGTCCTGCACGACCACCTCGACGGTGGCCTGCGCCCCGCCACCGTCGTCGAGCTGGCGGCCGCGGTCGGCCACACCCTGCCCACCACCGACCCCGACGAGCTGGCCGCCTGGTACTACGAGGCCGCCAACTCCGGCGACCTGGTCCGCTACATAGCCACCTTCGAACACACCCTGGCCGTCATGCAGAACCGCGAGGGCCTGCTGCGCGTCGCCGAGGAGTACGTCCTGGACCTCGCCGCCGACGGCGTCGTCTACGCCGAGGTGCGCTACGCCCCCGAACTGAACACCAAGGGCGGGCTGACGCTGAGCGAGGTCGTGGAGACCGTCCAGGAGGGCCTCGCCGCCGGCATGGCCAAGGCGGCCGCCGCCGGTACCCCCGTCCGCGTCGGCACCCTGCTGTGCGGCATGCGGATGTTCGACCGCGTCCGCGAGGCGGCCGAGCTGGCCGTCGCCTACCGGGACGCCGGTGTCGTCGGCTTCGACATCGCCGGCGCCGAGGACGGCTTCCCGGCCGCCGACCACCTGGCCGCCTTCGAACACCTGCGCCGCGAGAGCGTGCCGTTCACCATCCACGCCGGCGAGGCGTACGGCCTGCCCAGCATCCACCAGGCCCTCCAGGTGTGCGGCGCCCAGCGCCTCGGCCACGGTGTGCGCATCACCGAGGACATCCCCGACCTCGCGGCCGGCAAGCTCGGCCGCCTGGCCGGCTGGGTGCGCGACCGCCGCATCGCCCTGGAGATGTGCCCCACCTCCAACCTCCAGACGGGCTGCGCCACCTCGATCGCCGAGCACCCCATCACCGCCCTGAAGGACCTCGGCTTCCGGGTCACCCTCAACACCGACAACCGGCTGGTCTCCGGCACGACGATGACCCGGGAGATGTCCCTGCTGGTCGAGGAGGCGGGCTGGACCGTCGAGGACCTGCGCACGGTCACGGTGAACGCCGTCAAGAGCGCGTTCATCCCGTTCGACGAGCGCAGGGCCCTCCTCGAGGACGTGATCCTGCCCGGCTACGAGTCCGAGCTCTGCAAGCCGCGCGCGTAGGCGGCCTGCCCGATGTGCTGAAGGTCGTCGGACAGGACGCTGACCAGCCGGGCGCCCAGGCTGACCGGGGGATCCCAGCGTTCGTCCACGATGCGCTCGAGGTCCTTGGCGGGCAGGTCGCGCAGCACGCCGAGCGTCTGCTCGTGCACGGCGTCGTAGTACCCGGTCAGCAGGTCCGCCGCGTCGACCCGTACCTTCGCGACCTTGGCGGGGCTGTGCCCGTAGCCCGTGTCGTGGCGCGGCAGATCGAGCCCGAAACGCTTCTCCCAGCCCTGTGAGAGCCACACCTGGTCCAGGTCGAAGGCGTCGGCGACATGGTCGTCCTGGACCCGGGTGAGGTGCCAGACCAGCCAGGCGACCGAGTTGGCGGCGGGGTCCGGGCGGGCGTGGAGTTCGTCCGGACCGAGCCCGTCGAGGACGGCATGGACTTCTTCCTGGATGCGGCCGAAGCCGTCGATGAGGATGTCCCTTGCGTGCATACGTCCACCATCGCGCATCGCACGCCCTCATGCGTCCGGTCCCCGGCCGGTATCCGGCCGGGGAAAGGGCACTGACTGTCCGTCAGTCGCTGAGCAGCGCGACCAGCGCGCGGGCGGCGGGGCTGGTGGCCTGCTCCGGCGGCAGCAGGGCGACGGTCTCGTACTCCGCCTCGCCCGTGCCCTTCAGAGGCAGAGCGGTGAGCCCCGGCCGCTTGTGGCGGAAGTGCCGGGGCACGACGGCGATCCCGAGGTTCTCGTCGACCAGGTCCAGCAGGCCGTGTACGTCGTTGACCTCCAGGGCGACCGTACGCCGCACGCCCGCGGCGGCGAAGGCCGCGTCCGTGGTGCGGCGCGGACCCCAGTCGGGGTGGAAGTCGACGAAGACCTCGCCGCCGACGTCGTGCGGTGTCAGCGCCGCCCCGGCCGTCGCGAGGCGGTGGCTGGGATGGCACAGCACGGTCATCGGCTCGCTCGTCAGTGACACCGACCGCAGCTGGTCGCTGTCCGCCTGCGTGCGGTAGGCGAAGGCGAGGTCCAGCCGGCCGGCCGCCACCTCATCCGCCAGCGCGCCCGAGCCCGCCTGCCGCAGCCGGATCTCCACGTCCGGGTGCCGCCGCCGGAACGCGGCCAGCAGCCCCGCCACATGCACCCCGGCGATGCACTGCTCGGTGCCCAGCGCCAGCGTCCCGCGCAGCACGCCCTGCACCGCGGCCACCGCCTCGTGCGCGG
This sequence comes from Streptomyces sp. NPDC020299, assembly GCF_044387825.1. Lineage (NCBI taxonomy): Bacteria > Bacillati > Actinomycetota > Actinomycetes > Kitasatosporales > Streptomycetaceae > Streptomyces > Streptomyces sp. NPDC020299. Next base: position 193,546 of record NZ_JBIRWL010000001.1, on the reverse strand, counting down.
CCCTGACCTGCGCCAGGATCCGCTCCGCCTCGGCGAGAAGCGCGCGGCCGGCCTCCGTCAGCGTCACCCGGCGGGTGGTCCGTACGAACAGCGGCGCCCTCAGCTCCCGCTCCAGCGCGCGGATCGACGCGGACAGGCCCGACTGGGACACCATCAGCCGCTCCGCCGCCCGGGTGAAGTGCTGGTCCTCGGCCACGGCGACGAAGTGCTGGAGATGACGCAGTTCCATGATTGAGAAGCCTATCCGCTGAATTCCATCGGATTCTTCTGTTGGACCGCTGCACACCGTTCGGGGAAGAGTGGCACCGGTAGATCGTGTGCCAACACCTCTGGAGTCGCGTTGTACACCGCACACCCCGACCGCTACACGGACATGCCCTACCGGCGCACCGGACGCAGTGGTCTGAAGCTCCCCGCGCTGTCGCTCGGTCTGTGGCACAACTTCGGTCCCGACCGTCCCGTCGAGGCCCAGCGCGCCATCCTGCGCCGCGCCTTCGACCTCGGGGTCACCCACTTCGACCTGGCCAACAACTACGGCCCGCCGCCCGGCGCGGCCGAGTCCGCACTCGGCGAGGCCCTGAAGGCCGACTTCGCGCCCTACCGCGACGAGCTGGTCATCTCCACCAAGGCCGGCTACCTCATGTGGCCCGGCCCGTACGGCGAGTGGGGCTCGCGCAAGTACGTGCTGTCCTCGCTCGACCAGAGCCTGAAGCGGATGGGCCTGGAGTACGTCGACATCTTCTACTCGCACCGCCCGGACCCTCAGACTCCCCTGGAGGAGACGATGGGCGCGCTGCACTCGGCGGTCCAGCAGGGCAAGGCGCTCTACGTCGGCGTGTCCAACTACTCCCCGGAGCAGACCCGCGAGGCCGCCCGCATCCTCGGTGAGCTGGGCACCCCGCTCCTCATCCACCAGCCGCGCTACTCCATGCTCGACCGCCGCCCCGAGGAAGGCCTCCTCGACGCCCTCGACGAGCTCCGGATCGGCTCCATCGCCTACTCCCCGCTGGAGCAGGGCCTGCTCACCGGCCGCTACCTCGACGGCATCCCCGAGGACTCCCGGGCCGCGAGCGACAGCCCCTTCCTCAACTCCGACGCGGTGACCGCGGAACTGGTCGGCAAGCTCCGCGCCCTCGACGACATCGCCAAGTCCCGCGGCCAGAGCCTGGCCCAGCTCGCCCTGGCCTGGGTACTGCGCGGCGGCAGGGTCACCTCCGCCCTGGTCGGCGCGAGCAGCCCCCAGCAGCTGGCGGACAGCGTCGCCGCGATCGGCAACCTGGACTTCGACGCGGAGGAGCTGGCGCGGATCGACGCGCTGGTCAAGGGCTAGGCCCTTCTTTTCCTCCCCGCCTGCCGCGCGGTCGCCCTCCGGGCGGACGACGGGAAGGCGACGGCACGCCCCAGCGGGGCGCAGGCCGCGCCGATCGCTCACCACCTCGGCCGCGACCACGGGCCCGGCGCACGGGGGCGTGGTGCTCCGCCGCCGTGCGCGACGGGCCTGCGCCGGCGGCGTCGTGCGGCGCGGGCGAGCAGTCGGCCGTGCCGCAGGCCGTCGCCGCCTCTCCGAGGCGGGCTGCCGGGCCTCCGGGGCGAGCCCGCGCCCGTTCAGGCCCAGCTGTGGAATCCCCGGGCGGGAGCCCCCTTGCCCGGGTGGTCCGTCTCCGCGTGCCGCGCGCGCGGACGGGAACGCTGAGAAGCTGAGCGGAGAAGGTGCGCTGTTCCCGGCCCGATGGACAGCGGGTGGTGAGTGCGGTGGCTGTGATCGACGAAAACGACTGGGGGCCGGCCGGCACGGGTGTGGATCCCCTGGGGGATCCGATCCTGCACACCCGGTTCGCGCTGCCGACGAGGCCGACCACGTTCCTGCGGCGCGAGCGGCTGGTCCAGCACCTCCAGCGAGCGCTGGAAACCCCTCTGACCATGGTCAACGGAGCCGCCGGCGCCGGCAAGACCCTGCTGGTCGCCGACTGGGCGGCGGGGCTGGCAGAGCCGGTCGCCTGGCTCACCCTCGAGGCGGGCGACCAGCGCCCCGGGATGTTCTGGGCCTACCTCCTGCACGCCCTGCGGGACTGCGGTGCGCCGGTACCCGAGGAGATCGGCTGCCCGGCCGAGGCGACGCGCGTCGACCAGAGGCTGCTGGCCGCGCTCGCCGCCGGTCTCAGCGGCCGTGACCGGGCCGTCACCGTCGTCCTCGACGAGTACGACCGGGTGCCCGCCCCGCGGATCGCGGAGCAGCTGGAGTTCGTCCTGCACCACGCGGGCCGCGGCATGCGCCTGATCATCGTCACCCGCACCGAGCCGATGCTGCCGCTGCACCGGTACCGGGCGGCAGGCGAGCTGACGGAGATCCGCGACGCGGAACTGGCCTTCACCCCGGAGGAGGCCGTCACCCTGCTGGAGCTGCACGGCCTGCGCCTGCCCGTCGACTCCGCGCGCGGCCTCGTCGAGCGCACCCGGGGCTGGGCCGCCGGCCTGCGCCTGTGTGCCCTCGCGGCACAGGAGAGCGCCGACCCGGAGACGTATCTGAAGGAGTTCGAGGCGGACCGGAGCACGGTCGCCGACTATCTGCTGGCCGAGGTGCTCAAGCGGCAGCCGGAGGAGACGCAGAACCTGCTGCTGCGGGTCAGCGTCCTGGAGCGGTTCTCTCCCGATCTGGCGAACGCGATGACATGCCAGTCCGACGCCGAGGCCATCCTCGCCGGACTGCACCGGGAGAACGCCTTCGTGGAGGACCTCGGGCACGGCTGGTACCGGCTCCACCCGCTGTTCGGGGAGATACTCAGGGCCCATCTGCGGGTGCGCCTGCCCGGGCTCGAACCCGAACTGCACCGGCGGGCGGCCCAGTGGCTGCGGAGGGCCGGCTCCCTCCCGGAGACCCTCGCGCACGGCGCCGCCGCGGGCGACTGGGACTTCACCGCCGCCGCCCTCGTCGACGACCTGGCGATCGGACAGCTCCTGACCGGTCTGCGCTCCGACGACCTCACCGAACTGTTCTCCCGGATGGGATCCGAGGCCGCGACTCCCGCGACGGACCTGGTGCGCGCCGCCCGCGAACTGTCCCGCAGCGATCTCGACCACGGCCTGGCCCACCTGCACCACGCCGAGGAACTGCTGACCGGTGACGTACCCGGCCAGGCGGCGGCCCTGCTGACCTGTGCGCTCCTGGAGACGCTGGCCGCCCGCCTGACCGGGTCTCCCAGGCAGGCGGAGAAGGCCGCCGAGACCGCCGCGGACCTGCGGCAGGAGGTCCCGGCCCACCTGCTGGAGAAGCATCCCGAACTCACCGCTCTGCTGCTGACCCATCTGGGTGCCACGCGCCTGTGGGCCGGGCATTTCGAGGACGCCCGCGCCGCCCTGTCCACGGTGGCCGGATCGTCCGGCGGGGCGGCCACCGTGCTGCCCCGGGAGGAGTCGCTGGGGCACCTGGCCCTGCTCGACTACCTGAACGGCTGGCCCGGCAGGGCGGAACGCAAGGCGCTGGCGGCGGTCTCCGAGACGGAGCGGTACAGCCTGCCGCAGCCGTCCGGTTCCGGTATCGAGCGGCTCGTGCTGGCGGCGGTGGCCGTCGACCGCGACGAACTGGACCGGGCCGAGGCCTTCCTCGACGAGGTGGCCGGGCTCCGCTCCGCGGTGCGCGACCCGGTGATGGCGGCGGGACAGGCCATCGCCAGGGCGCGTCTGCTGCTGGCCCGGGGCAAGGCCCGGGCCGCGCTGGAGGCGGCGGGCCCGGCCGTCCTGGCCGAGGTGGTCTCCCCCTGGGCGGAGAGCCACGGGGCCCTGGTCGCCTCCGCCGCCCATCTGGCCGCCGGCCGGCCGGAGAACGCCGCCGAGGTGCTGCGGAACGTGGCCGACGACCAGCCGGCCTGCGCCGTGGAGGCCGCTCGGATCCAGCTCGCCGCGGGTGATCCCCGGGCCGCGATCGACCTGCTCGACAGCGTGCGCGGCGACGGGCGGATCGGTCCCGCGGTCTCCGTGCGGGCCGCACTGGTCCGCGCTCAGGCCGCCCAGCGGGCGGGAGACACCGCCGCCGCCCGCAGGCTGCTCGCGCAGGCGCTCGTCGACGCCCGCCGGGAGCGGCTGCGCCGCCCCTTCCGCGATGCCGGGCCCTGGCTCCGGCCCCTCCTGGTCGTGCCACCGCTGCGGCAGCTGGCCGCGGGCTGGCTCGAGCACGGGCCGGCGGGACCGGGCGAGCCGCTCCGCCCCAAGGCCGAGCCTGCGCCGCTCTTCGTGGAGGACCTGAGCGGGCGCGAGCGCGATGTGCTGGAGCGGGCCGCCCGCATGATGTCCACCGAGGAGATCGCCGCCGACCTGCACGTGTCGGTGAACACGGTGAAGACCCACCTCAAGAGCGCCTACCGGAAGCTGGCGGTGAACCGGCGCAGCGACGCCGTGCGCCGCGCCCGCGACCTCCGGCTGCTGTGACGTCCAGGTGGTGAGGGAGCCGACGTCTTCCCGAGAGCACGCCGACTACACGGGCGGCGTGTACGGCTCCATGCTCGCGGCCTCCGTGGTGGCCGGCGCCGGCGCGCTCGGTTCGTTCCCGCGTGTCGAGCTCGTGCTCCTGTTGCTGCTCACGGGTGTGGTGTTCTGGGTGGCGCACGTGCATGCCCAGCTGTTCGGGGCGCACCTGGCGCAGCGGCGCCTGGACCGGCGGACCGTGGTGCACGTGTGCCGGGACGAGTGGCCGATCGTCAAGGCCGCCGTTCCGCCCGCCCTCGCGGTGGCCGCCAGCCCGCTGCTCGGCCTGGGCTCCCAGGGCGCCGTCTGGCTGGCCCTCTCGGTGGCGGTCGCCGGGCAGGTCGGCTGGTCCGTGGCCGCGGCGCGCCGGTCCGGTGCCTCCTGGCCCCTCGTGACGCTCACCGCTTCGGTCAACCTGCTGCTCGGCCTGGTGATCATCGTGTTCAAGCTCCTTCTGAAGCACTGATACCGGCCCTGACACCGGCCTTTCTCGCGCGGGCCGCCGGATCACCTGTGCCGGGTGAGGCCCGGCCGGGCGCCGAAGCGGAGGATCGCAGGTGAGGGTGCGGTCCGCCGGTGAGCGGATCGCCTGTGGGAGAACTGCCGATGCGCTATGAGATCCGCGTCGACGGCCATTTGTCGGAGACGCTGGCCAAAGCCTTCCCGGAGCTGGACCACGTGGTCATGTCCGGGCAGACCGTCCTGTTCGGCCCCGTCCTCGATGAGGCCCAGCTGTACGGGCTGCTCGCGCGCTGCCAGTCCCTGGGGCTGCGCGTGGTCGAGATGCGACAGCTCCCGGAGTGACCGGGAGCTGGGCGGGCGGGCGGGGGTGGCTCAGAGGCGCTCCGCGCGGAGCCGGCCGGAGCGGACGGCGGCCTCCAGCGCCTCGAAGTCCCGCTCGTTCTGGTCGGCGTAGGCCTGGGCGAAGTCGGTGAGGGCCTGGTCGAAGCGGTCGCTGCCGCCCAGGTAGGCGCCGATGGCGACGGGATCGCCGGAGCGGGCGTGCGCCCGGGCCAGACTGGCCCCGCACAGGCTGCCGAAGAGCGTGAGCAGCGACGGGTCCATGGTCTCGGGCTGCACGATGCCCTTCCAGTCGCGCAGCTGGCGCACGTAGAAGTCCCGGCCGTGCCCGTCGAGGCCCGTCACGTGCGTCCAGCCCAGGAAGATGTCACTGGTCGTCTGGATGAGGCGCTGCCCGGTCACCACCCGGCGGCCCTGGTTGTCGTAGCGCTCGCCGCCGGTGTGGGCGGCCAGCACCGACTCCTGTGCCTCCTTGGCCTGCAGCAGGAGCGGGTCGTCGTCGTCCCGGCCGAGCAGGAGCAGGATCCAGCACCGCGTCCCGACACTGCCGACGCCCACCACCTTCCGCGCGATGTCCACCAGGCGGTAGTGGTGCAGCAGATGGCGGCGTTCGGAGGGCAGGGTCCGCGCGTACGCCTCCAGCAGGTTCTGGAACTCCCTCTCCTGCCCCTCCCCGGCCTGCTCCGGCCGCAGCTCCCCGAGCGGAGTGATCAGCGGCGGGTCGGGTGTGATGCGCCTGCCCTCGGCCGTGCTCCGGGTGAGCTTCTCGAAGGCCTGCATCTGGGTGCGTGTGCGGGCCCGCGCCGTGGCCTCGGCGGTGCGCCGCCGGGCCGCCTTGTCCATCGAGGACGCCAGCAGCTTCCGCATGCCGTCGGCGTCGTCCTGGGCGTACCAGATGTCCAGGGTGCGCAGGCCGGCGAACTCCCGCATCCGCTCCCGGTAGGCCAGCACGCACGCCCGTACGGCACCGTCCTGCTCCCCGCGGGAGAAGCCGTTGGCCCGGCCCGCTATCGCGAAACTGGCCGCCAGTCGCTTGACGTCCCATTCGAACGGGCCGGGCAGGGTCTCGTCGAAGTCGTTGATGTCGAAGACCAGGCGGCGCTCGGGCGAGGCGAGCAGCCGGAAGTTCAGCAGATGGGCGTCACCGCACAGCTGCGCCCGCAGCCCGGTGTCGGGAGCGGTCCCCAGATCCGCCGCCATGATCGCCGCCGCGCCGCGGTAGAACCGGAACGGCGACTCGAGCATGCGGCCGTAGCGGATCGGCACCAGTTCCGGTACCCGGGTGGCCGACTGCCGTTCGATCACCTCGATCGGGTCGGGCCGCTTCGGCCCCGGGTCGAACCGGCCCTGCTCCGAGCGCGGCACGCGCGTCCGGGCCTGCCGGCCGTGGACCGCCCGTTCGGCGGCCGGCAGCCGGGTCGTGCAGGCGCTCGATGTGGTCATGGTCCGGCCTCCCGGTCCAGCGTCGTGGTGTCGTCGGTGTCCGGCTCGGCCGGCTTCTCACGCCGCCGCAGTCCCGCCTCGACGGCGCCGGCGAGTACCCGCGCGGCGCCGCCCACCAGCAGCAGTCCGCCGGTCATCTGCACCATCGTCAGCACGCGTCCCCCCTGGGAGCGGGCGGTGATGTCGCCGAAGCCCACGGTGGTGAACGTGGTGAGTGTGAAGTACAGGGCGTCCGTCCTGGTCAGCTGCTCGCTGAAGGAACCGGGAACGACCCGGTCCATCAGGTAGTAGGCGCCGGCGAAGAGCACCAGGAACAACGCCACCGTGGCGGCGAGTGCCTCGACGGCCTTCAGCCGGGGGTGGGGCGAACGCATGATGGCCCACACCTGCCACAGGAACACCAGCAGGACCGCCAGCAGGCCGCACGCCAGGAGGATCAGGGCCCCGGCCGTGTGGAGGTCGTCCAGGGGCAGCAGGTAGTAGGCGGTGACGAGCGCGGCGACGGTGAGCAGGGAGCGCAGGGCGGCCATGACGGCCGCCCGCCGGCCGGCATGGCGCCTGCGGCCCGGCGGGTGCGCGTCCTGCCCGGACCGGGAGTGCTCCGTCCGGGCGGCCATGGGATCGCTCATCTCGTGTCCCACTGCATCGCGTCGTGGACGGCCGGCGGATCACCCACCGCGGGTGGTACGCCGGCCGCTCACGAGCGGGGCGCGGGCCCGGGGTGGTCCCCCCACACCCCCCCGGCGGCGGTCCACCAGCGCCGCGATCGACCCCGCGGGGTGGGGCCCGCCCCCCCGGCCGGGGCGGGGGCCGGGCGGGGGGGCCCCCCCCCCCCCCGGGGGGGGCCCCCCCCCCCGGGGGGGGGGCGGGGGGGCGCCCCCCCCCCGGGGGGTCCCCCCCCGGCCGCTCACGAGCGGGACGCTGGCCCGGTGAGGTCCCCCCACACCGCCCCGTCGGCGGTCCACGAGCGCCGCGATCGACCGCGCGAGGAGGAGCCATGACCACATCGCGTGATCCGTCGGCGCCCAGTGGACCGGAAGGCATGCCCGGCGGGGCGGCTCCGCCCCCGGAGGGCGCCGAGGACGCCCTGGGCCGGCTGGGCCGTTCCTGGACCTGGATCCTCGCCTCGGCGGTCGCGACGATCGTGCCGGGCCTGCTGGTACTGGTCTGGCCGGACGAGACCCTGCACGTACTGGCGGTCCTCATCGGCCTGTACCTGCTGGTGCTCGGGGTGTTCCGGTTCGTGGCCGTGTTCGGCCGGGAGGGGGCCGGGGAACGGCTCCCGGTGCTGGTGGTGGCCGTGCTGTACGTCCTGGCCGGGGTGCTGTGCCTGCGCAACCCGCTGCAGACGATCGCCGCTCTCTCGGTGATCGTGGGGATCGTCTGGCTCGTCTCCGGCATCCTCACCCTCTACACGGCCCTGGCCGCCAAGGACCTGCCGCACCGCGGCGCCGTCCTGGCGGGCGCCGTCCTCGCCATCGTCGCGGGGATCGTGGTGCTCGCCCTGCCGGCCGAGTCGGCCCGTGCGCTGACCCGGCTGCTCGGCCTGTGGCTCGTACTGCTCGGTCTGGCCGAGGCGGGAGTCGCCTTCGCCTGGCGGTCGGCGCTGCGCAGGTCGGACAAGGTCACCCGCGCCGGGTGAGGCGATCGGTTATCGACGTGGGCACGCTGAGAACGGCATGGAACGGCTGGGCGAACGCCCGGGACGGAGGAGTGACATGAGCGCGCAGATGTACCTCGCGTACGACTATCCGCTGCTGAGTGCCTTCATGACGATGCTCTGGTTCTTCCTGTGGGTCTTGTGGTTCGTCCTGCTGTTCCGGGTCATCGTCGACATCTTCCGTGACGACGAGATGGGCGGCTGGGGCAAGGCCGGCTGGCTGCTGTTCGTCGTCTGCCTGCCCTTCCTGGGCGTGTTCGTCTACCTCATCGCGCGGGGCAAGGACATGGGCCGCAGGGAGATGGCGCAGGCGCGTGCGCAGCAGCAGGCCTTCGACTCCTACGTCCGGGAGACCGCGGGCGGGAGCGGTCGCAGCAGTGCCGACGAACTCGCCCGGCTGTCCGAGATCCGGGCCCGGGGCGACATCACGGACGACGAGTTCCGCCGAGCGAAGGAACTCGTCCTCAGTGGCCACGGGTCGGCACAGAAGCCGGGTACCACCGCGTCCCCCCGCTGACGGACACACCCAACGGCAACGAAACGAGGTAGTGGTATGACCGCGTCACACAGCGCGCCCGAGACGACGGCGAAGCAGCAATGGGCCGGTGGCCTCACGATCTTCGGCGCCGTCATGCTCATGATCGCCGGAGTGCTGGACATCTTCCGGGGCATCATGGGGATCGCCCAGGACGACGTCTTCGTCACCACGCGCAACTACGTGTTCCAGTTCGACCTCACCGGCTGGGGCTGGGTCCATCTGATCCTGGGCGCGGTCGCGGTGATCGTCAGCCTGGGGCTCTTCCAGGCCTCGCTGTGGGCCCGCATCGCCGGCGTGACCATCGCGGCGCTGATCATCATCGCCAACTTCCTCTCGCTGCCGTACTACCCGGTGTGGTCGGTCGTCATGATCGCGATGTCGGGGTTCGTCATCTGGGCCCTGTGCGTGGTCCAGCGCGAGGCCTCACCCGACATGTCCGGCCGCCAGCGCGGCGGGATGTGAGGCGACCGGGGGGCGCGGAGCCAAGGGCCCCCGACCGGACGACACCCGGTCGGGGGCCCTTGGCTGGCCCGCGTCCCGGCGGCCCTGTCTCCTGGTAGGGCCGAGGACGGGAGTGCTCCATGCCGCCACAGGACGCCGAGGACGAGCCGGGCAAGCCGGGTGAGAGCGAGCTGGACGAGCTGCGCCGGCGGGTGGCCCAGCTGGAGACCGGCGGGCCGCCGCCACACCGCCGGCATCCCCTGCGTACCACCGGATCGGTGCTGCTCATCATCCTGGCGTCGATCCTGTCGATCCTGGCCGTCACGGCCGTCTGGGCGCGGGACCAGATCACCGACACCGACCAGTTCGTCGCGACCATGGGGCCGCTCGCGAGCGACCCCGATGTGCAGCAGGCGGTCTCCCGCCGGGTCACCGACGTGGTGGTGCAGAAGATCGACGTGCCGGCTCTGGTCGACCAGCTGTCCAAGGCGGCGTCCCAGCCCGGCGTCCCGCCCCGGGTGTCCCAGCTGATCGGCCCGCTGACCGGGCCCATCGAGAACGGCGTGAAGAGCCTCATCGGCGCCGCCGCGGACCGGGTCGTGACGAGCCAGGCCTTCGCGAAGGCGTGGACCGACGCGATCACGCTGGCGCACAACGCGATGGTCAAGGCCCTGACCGGGGAGGGCGGCGGCGCGGTCCGGCTCTCCGGCGACCAGGTCACCATCGATCTGGCACCGGTCATCGAGCAGGTCAAGACACAGCTCGTGGACGCGGGCCTGGGAGTGGCCGCGAAGATCCCGACGGTGCACACGCAGTTCACGGTGTACTCCTCGCCGAAGCTGCAGTCGCTGCAGCTCTATCTGCGGCTGCTGCAGATCCTCGGCAACTGGCTCCCGGTGGTCACGGTGCTGGTCGCGGCCGGGGGCGTCTACGCCGCCTGGAACCGCAGACACGCGCTGATCGGCGCCGCGCTCGGGATCGCCGCGGCCATGCTGGTGCTCGGCATCGGGCTCACGGTCTTCCGCACGTACTTCCTCAACCAGTTGCCGTCGGGTGTCTCCCCGGGCGCGGCGGGCTCCGTCTACGACGCCCTGGTGTACTTCCTCAGGAAGGCCGCCCGCGCGGTGGGGGTGCTGGCCGTGCTGGTCGCCCTCGGCGCGTTCTTCGCCGGTCCCTCCCGGATCGCGACGACCACCCGTGCCGCGTGCACCACGGGGGTCGGCGGCGTCCGCCAGGTCGCCGAGCACGTGGGCTTCAGGGCCGGGCCGGTGGAGCCGTTCGTCCGGCGGTGGAAGCGGTGGATCGGGATCGTGATCCTCGTCGGCGCCTCGATCGTGTTCGTGTTCTGGGACCATCCGACCGGCATCGTGGTGTTCTGGTTCGCCGTCGTGGTACTGGCCCTGTTCGGCGTACGCGAGTTCCTCGCTCCGGGCCCCGGACTCGCCGGGCTCGAGCGGGGCAGGCCGGGCCCGCCCCGGCCCGGGCCCACCCCCCAGCCCGGAGCGACCGGTCGCTGACCCGCGGGGCTCACGCCCCGGCCGGCACCCGGTCCAGGAAGCCGAGCACCGAGCTGATGCGGCCCTCCGCGTCCAGCGTGACCACGTCGAAGCCCGCCACAGGCGCGGAGCCGTCGGCCTCGTTCACCAGCTCCCAGGCGAAGCGGGCGGTGTCGTGGTGCCCGTCCACGGCGCCCAGCGGACGGAAGACGAAGCCGGGGAACTGCCCGTGCACCCCGGCGATCAGGGCGGCGATCCCCTCGTGCCCGGTCACGTCGGCCAGCGGGTCGGTATAGGAGCCGTCGGCCGTCCACGCCGCGGCGACCGCCTTCGCCAGGGCCTCCGGCTCGGTGGCGTTCCAGGCCTCGAAGTAGCGGGCGGCGGCGGTCTGGTAACGGTCGGTGTTCACGGACATGGTGAATCAGCCTCCATCGAGGTCGTGAGCGCTGGTCGGGAACCGGATCCTCGGTGCGTCGAACCGGTGTGACCACCATGCCCGCGGGCGCCGGGGAGGGTCGATTACCCCACGGGTAATGACGGCGGCGGGGGCGGGAGAGCGGCGGCACGCGCCGCGGCGGATTCCGGCCAAGAACAGCGGCGAATATGCCAACAGACTGGCCGGAAAGTCATGGTGACAGTGTGTCAGTAGTGAAGATACTCGAACGTCAGGGGCACTTCACCGCACAGGAGCCGCACGGGAAGCGAGGGCCAGGCCGGCGGAAGAGCGACGCGACGGGGGAGTGGATCGTGCACGACGAATTCCTGTGCCATGTCACCGCGTACGGCTGGTGCGACGGACGGCGCATCGGCGTACCGCTCGGCACCTACCGGGCGCCCACCCTGGCGCTGGCCCTGTGGTGGCTGCGTGACCGGGCCCTGTGGATCGCCGAGCGGCTCGACCCGCAGCCGGACAGCCCCCACTACCCGCCCAACGCCCTCGCGCCGGTCCCGGACACCGTCACCGACGTGCCCGGCGTGCTGCGCGCCTGGTGCGCCGACGAGGACCGGCAGGAACTGGTCGCCGACGAACTGGCCGACGGCCGGCTGGTGCGGATCGCTGCGAACGACGAGACCACGGAGTACGAACTGCTCGCGGAGTCCGTCGACGCCCTGCGCATGCAGCGCACCATCCCTGCGCTCGTCGTACCCGTCGCCTGACACGTGACACCGTGACTCAGCCGGCGCGGACGACCAGCGCGTAGTCGCCCAGGCCCAGCAGGCGGTCGGCCGGGATCGTGCCGAGTGCCGTGCAGACCGTCTCCACGCGGCCGGTGGCCTGGTCGAACGCGAGGTCCTGAACGGTGCCGCGCTCGTCTCCGGCCTCCGTCAGGATCCGGTGGTGCAGGGCCTCGTGGTGCGGCGCCGGCGGCCCGGTGGTGTCCGCCGCCGGATCCGGGCGGACGAGTACGGCGTCGGGGCCGACCGCGTGCAGCGCCGCCCACGGCAGCACGGTGTCCCCCCGGCCGCGCCGCGCGCCGACCCGGACGTGTGTGACCGCCCTCGCCGCGACATCGACCGTCAGCGCCTTCACGACCCCGATCTCGGCCGCCTCCGCGAGGGTCACCACGGGCAGGCCCCGCACCTGCGAGTACAGCATCACGGCCGGCCCCCCTTCGGGCCGCGGGCGTGGAAGGCCCGCACCTGCCCGACGAAGCCCGGGAGGTCCTGAGCGACGTACAGCGTCGCGTCCGCGGGGACGACCAGCGCCTGGCCGGAGACCGCGAGGGTCTCGCCGCGCGGGACATACACCTTGGGCCGGCGGCGGCCCGAGCCGGACGCCCCGGACGCCAGCGACCTGCTCGCCGCGATACGGAAGCCGACGATCCGGCCGCTGGTGCCGCCCTCCACGACCACGTCGAGCACCCTGCCGACCTCCGCCCCCGCGTCGGTCAGCACCTTCGCGCCCAGCACCCGGCCCTTGAGCGCCTCCCGGCGGACGACCACGGCGGCCGCCTCGGTCAGCGCGCCCGGATCACGGATCATGACCGCGTGATGCCCCAGCGAGTGCACGCCCGACCAGGGCAGGCTCCGCTTGAGCGGGCCGGAGAGCAGACCCCGGCCGCTCAGGGTGAAGCCCGTGATACGGCCGGCCTGGGCGTCGAAGACGGTGTCCTTGATCTGCGCGACCGCGTCACCCGCGAGCGTGACCACCGGCAGCGTCGAAAGACTGCGCGCCGCCATCAGCTCCGAACCCACCCGCCCGGGCCCCGACAGCAGATGCCCGGCCATCACACGCTCCGTCCGCCGTACCGGCGCCCGCGCCGCACCGCGATCACCGTCCTCGACCGCCGGCCGGCCTGGACGCCCAGCGCCACCAGCGACGCGACGGCCACCGCGGCCACCACCAGGACCAGCCACACCCACCAGACCACCGTCGACCTCCGGCCCTCCGTCCCGGCCGCCTCCGGCCGGAGCCACCCTCTCCGGGTGCCCCGGACCGGCGCGCCGATGCCCGCTGTGCGCGCTGGGCGAACGGCCGACTGGACTGCGCGGCGTCTGGTGGGGTACGAGGACTGGTGCAGCAGTGACCGGCCGGGTCCGGAGTCCGAGAGAGAAGCGCATGACCGACCACGTGGACGGGGCAGTGATACCAAGTGGTTTCGACGTGCCCGTGGAACCGCTGCGACGGGCGGCGCACTACACCGGTGAACCCGGCTGCATCGCCGAGGCGCGGTCCTTCGCCGCACAGTTCCTCGACCAGCTGAGGACCGAGTGGTGCGCCCGCATCGACTCCCGCGCCGACGGTGAACTGCTCCTCGTGGTCAGCGAGTTGGTCACCAACGCCGACCGGCACAGCAACGGGCCGTACATCCTGGAGCTGGAGGGCACGGACACGGCCGTCTCCGTGTCCGTCTACGACAGCAGCGTCGCCCTGCCCCGGCGTTTTCCGCGCGACCCCCAGCGGGTGGGCCGCCACGGCCTGGAGATCGTGCACGCGCTGGCCGCGGAGGTCACCGCGGAGCGCGTACCCGTCGGCAAGAAGGTACGCGCCCTGATACAGCTTCCCGCGGTGCGGCTTCCCACCGGCCCGTGAGGGCCGGTCAGGCGCAGCCCAGCTCGCCCAGCATGCCCTTCCTCAGGCGGGTGATGATCCGCTTGATCAGGCGTGAGACGTGCATCTGGGAGCACCCGAGGTGTTCGCCGATCTCCGCCTGGGTGGCCTCCTCCACGAACCTCATGTGGATGATCTGCCGGTCCCGTTCGCTGAGCTCGGCCATCAGCGGGGCCAGGGACTGGAAGTCCTCCACCAGCCGCAGGCCCTCCTCCTCCACGCCGATGAAGTCCGCGAGCACCGCCTCGCCGTCCTCGGGCCCGTCGCCGGTGAGCGCCGCGTCCAGGGACGCGGAGTTGTACCCGTTGGCGGCCAGCTGCGCCTCGACGACCTGGTCCTCGGCGATGTTCATCAGGGTGGCGAGCTCGCCGACCGTCGGATCGCGGTCCAGCCGGCTGGAGAGTTCCTCGCGCGCCTTGGCCAGCTCGACCCGCAGCTCCTGGAGCCGCCGGGGCACGTGCACCGCCCAGGTGGTGTCCCGGAAGAACCGCTTGATCTCGCCCACGATGTACGGCAGCGCGAACGAGGTGAACTCCACCTCACGTGCCAGTTCGAACCGGTCGATGGCCTTGATCAGGCCGATCATCCCGGTCTGGACGATGTCCTCCATGTCGTCACCGCGGTTGCGGAACCGCCCCGCCGCGAACCGCACCAGCGACATGTTCATCTCGATGAGCGTGTTGCGGGCGTACTGGTACTCGTGTGTGCCCTCCTCCAGCTCGGTCAGACGCTGGAAGAACTGGCGGGACAGTTCGCGTGCGTCACGCGGAGCGATCGTGCGCGGGTCCTCGATCCCAGGCAGTGATCCCTCGCCCGTCCTGTCCTCGGCGGTCCTCTCGGCGACCACTGCTTCCGACCGGCTCCCGGCGGTATTCATTGCCTCTCCCACGAAAGTCACGGTTCGACGTCTGCCTCTTCGGCCAGGCGCTCCGGATGCCTGCCCCAGGACTGTGTGGTGCGCGGGTACCCGGAAAACGTTCATCCATGCGTCTCCCACGATGCGGGTACCCCGAGTGACGCAACGCATGCGGGCGGTGCGCCCAGGTGGCGGAAACCATGCTCTTCGGAAACTGTGCGCCCCCGAAGCCGGTGACGTCTAGGCTGACGGCGTGACCGATCGAGCGCCGCACCAGACCAAAGTCGCCCCACTGCAGCCCGCGGACCCGTCCCCGGCGCCCAGGGAACCCCTCTGGCGCGATCTGGTCGGCGACGTGCTCCGCCGGGAGCGCCTGGCGCAGGAGCGCACCCTCAAGGACGTCGCGGACGCCGCGCGGATCTCCATGCCGTACCTCTCGGAGGTCGAGCGCGGCCGCAAGGAGGCCTCCTCGGAGGTCCTCGCGGCCGCCGCCCACGCCCTCGGCCTGGGCCTCGGCGACCTGCTGTCGCTGACC
The DNA here is from genome assembly GCF_044387825.1 of Streptomyces sp. NPDC020299. NCBI lineage: Bacteria > Bacillati > Actinomycetota > Actinomycetes > Kitasatosporales > Streptomycetaceae > Streptomyces > Streptomyces sp. NPDC020299. Next base: position 178,266 of record NZ_JBIRWL010000001.1, on the reverse strand, counting down.
CAGGGGGAGCTCACCAGGCAGCAGGCGAACCGGAGCCGTCAGCTGTCCCGCGCGCCGCACCGAGGGCTGTGCCTGGCCGCCTGACGCGCCGGAACCGGAACGGCCTCAGCCGGCGCCCTTCTCGCGCAGCTGCCGGAAGAACGCCCGCACGTCGTCGACGAGCAGGTCCGGCTCCTCCATGGCCGCGAAGTGCCCGCCCCGGTCGAACTCCGTCCAGCGCACGATGTTCTCGGTCCGGTCCGCCTTGTGTCTGAGCGGCAGCTGGGGCTCGGCAGGGAACAGCGCGAGCGCGGTCGGCACCGTCGACGGCTGAGCCGGGGCGGCGGCCCGGCCGGTGGCGTGCGCCCGCTCGTAGTAGATGCGGGCGGACGAACCCGCGGTGCCGGTCAGCCAGTAGAGCATCGCATTTGTCAGCAGCAGGTCCCGGTCGACGGCCTCCTCCGGCAGCTGCTCGGAATCCGTCCATTCCCGGAACTTCTCGACGATCCAGGCGAGTTGCCCGACGGGCGAGTCCGTCAGCGCGTACGCCAGGGTCTGCGGCCGGGTCGACTGCAACATCGCGTACCCCGTCCCCTCGCGCGACCACCGGGCCCACCGCCGCCACGAGGCGAGCGTGCGCTCCCGCTCCTCGGGGCCGAGCTCCGCCAGCTCCCCGTCCGTCGGCTCCTCGGCCGCCTGTGCGCCGGGCAGCAGGTTCAGGTGGACGCCGATGACCCGGTCGGGGTGCGCGCGGCCCAGCTCGCGGGAGATCGCCGCGCCCCAGTCGCCGCCCTGCGCCCCGAACCGTGCGTAGCCGAGCCGCCGCATCAGCTCCGCCCAGGCGTCGGCGACCCGGCCCGCCTCCCAGCCCGGCTCCGTGGTCGGCCCCGACAGCCCGAAACCGGGGATGCCCGGCACCACCACGTGGAAGGCGTCCGCCGGGTCCCCGCCGTGCGCGGCCGGATCGGTGAGCGGCCCGACGGCGTCCAGGAACTCGACGACGGAACCCGGCCAGCCGTGGGTGAGGATCAGCGGGGTGGCGTCCGGCTCCGGGGAGCGTACGTGCGCGAAGTGGACGTGCGCCCCGTCGATCGTGGTGGTGAACTGCGGCCACTCGTTCAGCCGCGCCTCGGCCGCTCGCCAGTCGTACTCGTGCCGCCAGTACCGCACGAGGTCCCGCAGGTAGTCGGCGGGGACTCCGTACGCCCAGCCCGTGCCCGGCAGCTGGTCCGGCCACCGGGTGCGGTCGAGCCGCTCGTACAGGTCGTCGAGGTCGCTCTGGGGGATCGCGAGACGGAAGGGGCGGACGCGGTCGGCAGGGGATGACGTCATGGCCGCGATGCTAGTTGCGGGCGCCGCTTGAGCCGTTTGGATTAATCGGCGTCCGGCCGATGAGTTTCGCGGCGCCGGCCGGTCGATACAGATGACAGCGTTCCACGCCCCTGGAGGTGCACATGACCACCGACGGATTCACGACGTGTCTCTGGTTCGACGGCCAGGCCGAGGAGGCCGCCCATTTCTACGTCTCCGTCTTCAAGAACTCCGGCATCGGGCGGATCACCCGGGGCAACGAGGCCGTTCCGGGCCCGGGCCCGGCCGGCTCCGTGCTGACCGTCGAGTTCACGGCCAACGGCCAGAAGTTCGTCGCCCTCAACGGCGGCCCCCAGTTCACCTTCGACGAGGCCATCTCCTTCCAGATCATGTGCTCGGACCAGGAGGAGATCGACCACTACTGGAACGCTCTCACCGAGAACGGCGGCGAGGGCGGCCCCTGCGGCTGGCTCAAGGACAGGTACGGCGTCTCCTGGCAGGTCGTCTACGACCGGCTGATCCACATGATCGGCGACCCCGACCAGGAGAGGGCGACCCGCACGACCCGGGCCATGATGTCCATGGGCAAGCTCGACGTCGCCGAACTGGACAGGGCTTACGCGGGGGAGTGACCGACGCGCCGGCCGACGGGCGTGCTGCCGAAGGGGTCTGACAGCACGCCCGCCCCACCGCCCGGCTCAGACCCGGTCGGCCGCGATCAGCAGGTACTGGAAGCTGCCGTTGCGGTAGGCCTTCAGGAACGTGTCCTCGATGCCCGTGACCAGGTGGTCGGCCTGCTTGCGCAGCTCCCAGTACGGGATCGCCGCCGCCGTCAGGTCCTGCACATGGACCGGCACCAGGCGGTTCTTCGCCAGGGCCCGGAAGTACGCCGACCGGGGATGGATGTCGCAGATGTAGTGCGCGTTGATCAGGGACACCTCGCGCGAGGCCTGCCCGTAGGTGTCGTTGTAGCAGCCGGTGATCACCACATAGCGTCCGCCGCGCCCGAGCAGCCGGGCGTGCTCGGCGAACAGCAGGTCCAGCTCCACGTACATGGTGGACTCGTTGTTCCAGGAAGCCGCGTACGCGCCGGAGGCGAAGCCGGTGTCGAGCATGTTGCGGTGGTGGTAGCGCACCTTGCCGTCGATGCCCCGCTTGCGGGCCTGCTCGTTCGCGAACCCGGCCTGCTTGGCGGAGATGGTGACGCCGTCGGCGTGGCAGCCGTACCGCAGGTTCGCCACCACGCTGCCCCCGCCCCGGCCGCACCCGGCGTCGAAGACCCGGTCGGTGGCCGAGAGCGGGCCGAGGTGGGAGGCGAGCAGCTCGGCCTGGGCGTGTTCCAGGCGGTGGAGTTCGGCGGTGGTCCGCTCCCGGCGCAGGGCGGCGTCGGGCTCGTCGAGCACCGACCAGTCGGCCTCACCGACGCCGTAGTGGTGGTGGTAGAGGTCGTCGATCTTCCCGAGTTCGAGATTGACCGGGTTCTCCTCGGCGTTCCAGTAGTCCGCGACGCGGTTCTGGTACGTGGACTGGGTCGGCACCGGGGCCGGCGTGGTGCCGGCGACGGGGGCGGTGGTCAACGGTGACTCCTCTGGTGTGTCTGACGCGTGGTCGGCGCGGGGTTACCAGTAGTTGGGCAGGTGGTAGCGGTGGCTGTTGGTGGCGTGCCATTCGTGGTTGCCGGACACCCAGGCGGCCAGGCCCTGGGCGTAGCGCTCGACGAGCGGCGAGGTGGCGGACAGCAGGGCGGACTCCTCCTCGAAGGCCGCCATGATCCGGTTGTGGATCTCGACGGACTTCAGGTAGGCGGCCTTCAGCCCGCACCGCTCGTTCGCGGCGACCACCTGGGGCAGGTTGAGGTGCGTGGGGTCGTTCGCCAGCTCCTTGGTGAAGGAGTACAGGTCGTTGACGATGGTGGTGGCGTTGCAGGCCAGGGCGGTGATCCGCTGGATCTCCGGGCGGGCGTAGACCTGTTCGGGCAGTTCGTAGCCGTCCACGGCGTCCACGATCGACAGACACGGACGGAAGTTGTTGAACTGCCGCATCACCAGGTACTCCCAGACCCGGGGCACGTACCGGGTCTCCGCCCAGGCGGCCTCACCGAGATAGCCCAGGTGCAGCCGGGCGATGTCGTGGGTGAAGCGGGTGGTCTGGCTGGGCGTGGCGAGGACGGCGAAGTCCTTGAGGGCGAAGTGGTACGAGCGCAGCGGACCGTCGGCCCGCATGCCGCGGTGCCACTCCTCCTGAAGTTCGGGGGTGCCGTGGTACGGGTCGATCGCCGACTGGGCCATGACCAGCCGGCCGCCGAGCCCGCGCGGGGAGCCGCCCCGGTCCTCGCAGTAGCAGTCGTCGACGATGTTCTCGGCGAGCAGCAGCTTGCCGGCGACGGTGAGGCGTTCCAGGTCGGCCGCGCCCGGGTGCTGGAGCACCACGGCCCGGCCGAACTGGAACCCGGCGAAGTCCCCCGTCCAGGACTCGGGGAACAGGTCGAGACTCCGGGCCCAGGCCTCCAGCCTGCGGTCGATCTCCGCCGCCTGCTCCGGGTCGGCGGGCGCGGCGGGCCGGTACAGCAGCCCGGGGATCGCTCCGGTGCGCCGGGTCCGCACGGACCGGGCGAGGTTGGGCGGGCCGGGCAGCGGCAGGGAGGTGGGAGGTGCGTTCATGAGGTGCTCCGGGCCGTCACTCGGCCGTCCGGCCGATCTGGACGTTCTCGAGGATCCCCGCGGCGTCGGGGACCAGGATGGCCATCGAGTAGTAGGCGGTGACGAGGTAGTTGATGATCGCGGCGGTGTCGATGCCCATGAAGCGGACGTTGAGGCCGGGCTGGTGCTCCTCGGGGATGCCGGTCTGATAGAGGCCGACGACTCCCTGGTCGGCCTCTCCGGTGCGCAGGGCGAGGATGCTGGTGGTGTGCTGCTCGGTGATGGGGATCTTGCCGCACGGGTAGATCGGCACCCCGCGCCAGGCGGGGACCTCGTGTCCGTCGACGGTCGCGGTGCCGGGTACCAGGCCGCGCCGGTTGCACTGCCGGAAGAAGGCCGCGATCGCCTTGGGGTGGGCGAGGAACAGCTTGGTCTTGCGCCGCATGGAGAGCAACTCGTCCATGTCGTCCGGGGTGGGCGGGCCGGTGAAGGTGCTGATGCGCTGGCCGTAGTCGATGTTGTGCAGCAGCCCGAACTCCCGGTTGTTGACCAGCTCCCACTCCTGGCGTTCGCGGATCTCCTCGATGGTGAGCCGGAGTTGCTGCTCGGTCTGGTTCATCGGGTCGTTGTAGAGGTCGGCGACCCGGGTGTGGACCCGCAGCACGGTCTGGGTGAGGGACAACTCGTATTCGCGGGGGCTGAGTTCGTAGTCGACGAACCCGCCCGGCAAGGTCGGCTCGCCCACGTGGCCGGCCTGCACCGGGACGTCCGCCTCGCCCTTGCGGTTCATCGGCCTGCGGTTCCGCTCGACGTACGCCTCGAGATGCGCGGCGAGGGAGGGCGCCCGCTCGGTGAGCTCGGTGACCACGGCCCACGGCAGCGCCAGCACCACGCCGGAGGTCTCCGCCCGCACCGAGGCCAGCCACAGGGGGTCGGACTGGCCGACGGCCTCGTCCCCCATCTGGGACCCGTCGGAGACCACCCCGAGGATCTCCTCGTCGCCGTACTTCCCGTTCGTGTAGCGGGTGAACCGGCCGTGGGCGACGAGGTACGTCTCGGTGACCGGCTGCCCGGCCTCGAACAGGACCTGGCCGGCCCGCACCTCCCGGGGCTGGAACCGGCCGGCGATCTCCCGCAGCACGTCGAGGTCCCCGTAGCCGCGCAGGACCGGCAGTTCGGTCAGCGTCTCGGGGATGACCCTGATGTCGTCGGCGCCGTTCTGCTCGAAGTGCACCCGGCCGCGGCCGGTGCTCACCTGCAGACGGCGGTTGACCCGGTAGGTGCCGCCCCTGACGTCCACCCACGGCAGCGATTTCAGCAGCCACCGCGAGGTGATGGCCTGCATCTGCGGCTCGGACTTGGTGGTGGTGGCGAGCTGGCGTGCCGCCCGGGTGCTCAGACTGGTGAACTGCCCGTCGGCCGCGGGGTCGGGGGCGGGTTCGTCGACGGCGGAGCCGGTGGCGCTGTCCGGTGTGGACACTTTCCCTCCCGGGAGTGAACAAGGGTGACCGGATCGGTCGGTGGTGAGCGAGGGGATGGTGAGCGAGGTGGTGGCGTGCGGGGACAAGCCAAACAGCAGTGGTGAGGTGCCGGGTACGGCGTGAAAGGGGCGGTTTCATTCCCTGGTGGTGCAAACCTGTCGTTCGGGGTGAATGATCCGGCGCGCTGTGATCACGCGCCGGGCACACGCGCCCGTGTCCGGGCGTGCGCGAGTGCGGCGATGGGCCGGGGCCCGGAGGCCGGCCGATCGGCGGGGGTGGGGCCGGAACCACGATGGTCCGGGGCACCGCCCCCGAACGCAGGGGCGCGTCGTCGTGGTTCCGGGGCGGTCATGCCCCTGCCGCGTGTTTCCGAGGCCGCCGTGCGGCCAGTGGTTCGGCGTGCGGCCGGGCGCGGGCCCGGTGGCTTCAGGAGAGGTCGTTCACCAGTACCGCCGCCCCGTCGAAGCGCCCGGCCTTGAGGTCCCTCAGGGCCTCGGGGGCCCGGGACAGGGGATAGGTGTGCGTCCGCGCCCGGACCCCGTGCAGCGCGGCCAGCCTCAGGAACTCGCGGGCGTCCGCGCGGGTGTTGGAGGTGACGCTGCGCAGCTCCTTCTCGTAGAACAACTCGGTCTCGTAGTGCAGCGGCGGCACATCGCTCAGATGGATCCCGGCCACCGCCAGGACCCCGCCCCGGTCGAGGGCGCGCAGCGCCACCGGGACCAGGTCGCCGGCCGGCGCGAACAGGATCGCGGCGTCCAGGGGCTCGGGCGGCGAGTCGTAGGCGTCGCGCGCCGAGGCTGCGCCGAGCTCGCGCGCCAGCCGCCGGGCGGCCTCGCCCCGGGTCAGGACGTGCACGGTGGCACCCTCCGCCAGCGCCACCTGCGCGCACAGGTGGGCGCTGCCCCCGAAGCCGTACAGCCCGAGCCGGCCCCCCGGCGGCAGCCCGGTGCGCCGCAGCGCGCGGTGACCGATGATCCCGGCGCACAGCAGTGGCGCCGCGGCCGCGTCGTCCAGACCGCCGGGCAGCCGGTGGGCGAAACCGGCCGGGACGGTCGTGTACTCGGCATAACCGCCGTCGGCGTCCCAGCCGGTGTACTCCGAGCCGGGGCACAGGTTCTCGGCTCCGCGCAGACAGTGGACGCAGGTACCGTCGGTCCGCCGCAGCCAGGCCACGCCCACCCGCTCGCCCACCGTGAAGTCCCGGACCGCCGCCCCGGTGCCCGCCACCACCCCGACCACTTCATGTCCCGGGGTCACGCCGGGCCGCCGCACCGGCAGATCGCCCTCGGTGACGTGCAGATCGGTGCGGCACACCCCGCACGCGAGCACCCGGACCAGCAGCTCGTCGTCCCCGGGCACCGGAACCGGCCGCTCCACGAGCCGGAGGGGATCGCCCTCGACCGGCCCCGGGCGGATCACCGCCCACGCCCGCATCGTCGCCGAACCCGCCCCCGTCGCGTCCGTCATCCCGTGCCCCGTCCTGCCGAAGGCCGCCGTCCCCTCCCAGTCTCCGGCGGCCGGGCGGGTTCGGCGCGCGGGCCGCCCCGAGGGTGACTAGCGTGAGGTTCCGGACAGTCCGCCGAACGGGAGAGGGTCAGGACCATGGCCGTACGACCTGAGGGAGCCCCCTGCTGGGCCGATGCGATGTTCGGTGACGTCGAGCGGGCCAAGAGCTTCTACGGAGACGTCCTCGGCTGGACCTTCGGCGAATCGTCGCCGGAGTACGGCAACTACACGCAGGCCTACGCGGACGGCAAGGCGGTGGCGGCCGTCGTGCCGCCGATGTCCGGACAGGAGGGGCACTCGCAGTGGTGCCTGTACCTTGCCTCGGCGGACGCCGCCGCGACCGCGGGGAAGATCCGCGAGAACGGCGGCGAGGTGCTGATGGAGCCGATGCAGGTCGGCGAGTTCGGCACGATGTGCCTGGCCCGCGAGCCCGCCGGCGCCGTGTTCGGGCTCTGGCAGGGCGGCACCCACGAGGGCTTCGAGGCGACGGCGGTGCCCGGTGCCTACTGCTGGGCCGAGTTCTTCACCCGGGACCCGGAGCGGACGGACGCCTTCCTGTCGGGGGTCTTCCCCTACGGCATGCAGCAGATCGACGACGCAGGCGTCGACTTCCGGCTGTTCAAGGTGGGCGACGACACCGTCCTGGGCCGGATGAGAATGGGGGAGGAGTTCCCGCCCGAGGTGCCCTCGTACGTCAACGTCTACTTCACGGTCGGCGACTGCGACGCCGCCGTCGCCCGCGCCACCGAGCTCGGCGGCGTCCTGCGGTTCGGCCCGATGGACAGCCCCTTCGGCCGCTTCGCGGCACTCAGCGATCCGCAGGGCGCGAACTTCTCGGTGATCGACATCACGACCACACAGGGCGAGATGCCGAAGACCACGGACGTCTCCTAGAGCGGTCCGGGCAGCCGGTGCGGGCGTGGCATGATCGGGGCCATGCGTGAACGAGTGGTGGCCGCGTGCGACGGGGCTTCTAAGGGAAACCCCGGTCCGGCGGGCTGGGCGTGGGTGGTCTCCGACGATGCCGAGAGCCCGGCCCGCTGGGAGGCCGGACCGCTGGGCACCGCCACCAACAACGTCGCCGAACTCACCGCGCTGGAACGCCTGCTGGCGGCCACCGACCCGGTTGTGCCGCTGGAGATCCGGATGGACTCCCAGTACGCGATGAAGGCCGTCACCACCTGGCTGCCCGGCTGGAAGCGCAAGGGCTGGAAGACGGCCGCCGGCAAGCCCGTCGCCAACCAGGAACTGGTGGTCCGCATCGACGAACTGCTCGACGGCCGCTCGGTCGAGTTCCGTTACGTGCCCGCCCACCAGGTCGACGGCGACCCGCTGAACGACTTCGCCGACCGCGCCGCCAGCCAGGCGGCGACCGCGCAGAGCGCGGCGGGCAGCGACCTCGGCTCCCCGGAGCCGCCGCCCTCGCCCGACGTCCCGGCGGCCAGGGCGCCGCGCAAGAAGGCGCCCCGAAGCGCGGGCGGCGGCTCGTCCTCCCGCACGATCAAGGCGAAGTTCCCGGGCCGCTGCGTGTGCGGCCGGTCCTACGCGGCGGGCGAGTCCATCGCCAAGAACGCGCAGGGCTGGGGTCATCCGGACTGCCGTACGGCCGTCGAAGCCTGATCGCGGCCGGCTCCGTTCGGACGGGGTCCGCTCAGCTGTCGAAGGTGTAGAACGCCGTGTGGTCCAGCAGGTCCGCCGGACGCACGTCGTTCCACGGCTTCATCGTCTCGTTCAGGTCCACCACGTCCGGCGTCCCGCCGCCCGGCACGTACCCGGCGTCCGGGTGCCGGCGCTGCCACTCGGCCCAGAGCTTGTCGATATAGGCGTGGTGCAGCCAGAACACCGGGTCGTTGGGGGAGACCCCGGTGGCCATCTGCCCGCCGACCCAGACGTGGACCCGGTTGTGCAGGTTGACCCCGCGCCAGCCCTCGAGGTGGTTGCGGAAGCCGTCCGAGGCGCTGTTGAAGGGCGCCATGTCGTACGTCCCCATCGCCAGCACCGACTCGACCTCGGCCGGCGTCGGCAGGTCGCGCACCGCGGCGCCGAGCGAGCGGCGCAGGTACGTACGGCCGTCCACGCGGACGTTGACCGGCCAGTTGCCGGCCGACGCGGCGAACGGCCCGTCCGTCACCCGGCCGTCCAGGCTCCGCCCGGTGCCGCCGAGGAAGTCCGGCGCCCACAGCGAGGCCCGGGCCGTGCGGTCCGTGCTCCAGTCCCAGTAGGGCAGCGCGACCGACGCGTCCACCCGCTGCAGCGCTCCCTCGAAGTCGAGCAGGAATCTGCGGTGCCAGGGCAGGAAGGACGGTGAACGATGGCCGGTGCGCTCGCCGGTGTCGGTGTCGGACATGATGAAGGCGTTGTGCGTCCTGACGAACTCGTCGTAGCGTCCACTGCGCTTGAGTTCCAGGACGGCGGCGACGAACCGCCGCTTCTCGTCGGCGGTCAGGGCGGCCTGGTTCTTGCGTACGGTCATGTGCGCGGTGCTCCGGATGTCCTTGCGGTAGCGGTCGGTCGGCAGGTCGGTCGGCCGGTGGGGGCCGGTCAGTTGGCGGGGAAGGGCAGCAGCGGGGCGCCCTGCAGCTCGTCCACCGCGGCACGGGCCGCGGCGCGCGGCGTGGGCACCGGGGCGTAGTGGCTGACGACGCTGATCCAGCTGCCGTCGGCGTTGCGCATTGCAGTTCCACCCCGTCGACGAACACCGCGTATCCGCCGCCGTGGTCGTGGTGATGGCCGCCGCCGCTCGCCGGACGGCCCTGTATCCGGCGGCCTCGGTAGACCTCGTCGAAGGCATCGGGGGAGCCGTGGTGGTGCTCGGCCGCGGACGCGCCGGGCGCGTCGACGGCCCGGACTCCCGCCGCGGCGGTGAGGGCGGCCGCGGCGGTGAGCGCGCGGCGTCGGGTGAGTTCCGGCATGCGGGACCTCCTGGTGCGTTCGGGTGATGACACCGCATGCCTATCGGCCCGCCCGAGAGCGGGAGAAATCCCCCGGAACGGGTTGGCTACGATCCGGACAATTGCCAACATGCAGTACAGAGTTGAACGAAGTTGATCTTGCTGTGCGAGTGACCGCCGCGGCCCGGAAGGGGGAATTCCTCCCCCCTGGGGCGGCATTTCCGGTGATCTTTCGCGGCGGCCCTCCGTCCGAGTGGCACGGCTCACCGTCGCAAGCTGACGCGATCCGCAAGTCCGGCCGCGCCATCCGGTCTTTGTTACTCTGCGGTGCCAGTCGACCGCTTTGGGTAATTTTCAGGGGGTTTGTAGGTGAAAGTCGCATGTGTCGGAGGCGGGCCCGCCGGCCTGTACATCGCGATCCTGCTCAAGCTGCAGAACCCGTCCCACGACATCACCGTCCACGAGCGCGATCCGGAGGGCTCGACCTACGGCTGGGGCGTGATGTACTGGCGCGGGCTCCTCGACGAACTGCACGCGCACGACCCCGTGTCGGCGCTCGCCATCGAGGAGCACTCGGTGCGCTGGCACGACGGCGTCGCCCACGTCCGGGACCTGACGACCCGGCACCGCGGTGACGAGGGCTTCGGCATCGGCCGCCACCGGCTCCTCGAACTCCTCGCCCACCGCGCCCGCGCCCTGGGCGTACGGCTGGCGTACGAGAGCGAGGTCACCGCCGTGCCCCCGGGCACCGACCTGGTCGTGGTGGCCGACGGCGAGCACAGCGCGCTGCGCGACCGCTACCGCGACCACTTCGGCACGCGCGTCACCTCCGGCCGCAACCGCTACCTCTGGCTCGGCACCACCCAGGTCTTCGACGCCTTCACCTTCGCCTTCGCCGAGACCGAGCACGGCTGGATCTGGTGCTACGGCCACGGTTACAGCGACACCCACAGCACCTGCGTCGTCGAGTGTTCCCCCGAGACCTTCACCGGCCTCGGCCTGGACCGGGCGAACGAGGCCGACGGACTGGCGCTGCTGGAGGAACTCTTCGCCGGCATCCTCGACGGCCACCCCCTGATCGGACGCTCCGCCGCCGACGGCAGCGCCCAGTGGCTGACCTTCCGCACCCTGACCAACCGCACCTGGTACCGCCGCAACCTCGTCCTGCTCGGCGACGCCGCCCACACCACCCACTACTCCGTCGGCGCGGGCACCACCCTCGCCCTTCAGGACGCGATCTGCCTGGCGGACGTCCTGCGCGAGTACGGCAGACGCCCCGAGGCCCTCGCCGTCTACGAGCGGCAACGCCGGACGGAGCTGCTGTCCGTGCAGAGCGCCGCCCGCTACAGCGCCCAGTGGTACGAGAACCTGACCCGCTACATCGACCTGCCCCCGCACCAGATGTTCGCCCTGCTCGGCCAGCGCCACTCGCCCCTGCTGCCGTACGTGCCGCCGCAGCTCTACTACAACCTCGACGCGGCGGTCGGGCAGCTGGAAGCGCTGCGCCGGTTCAAGAGGTGGCTCGGCACGAGGGCCGCCCGGGCGCTGCACGCACGCTCCTCGAGTGCCCCGGGATAGCGGCGGAAAAGGTTGGTGAATGGTCATTCACCCGCTAAAGTGAATGGAAATTCACCTCGCAGTCCGCGCCGCCCCGCAGGAGCACCGATGGACCAGCCCGGCCCGATAGCCCGCCCCCTCCGGGACCGTCTCACCATCCCGGTGCTGGCCTCGGGCGGCATCCTCATGGCGGTCATGCAGACCGTCGTCGTACCCCTGCTGCCCGACCTGCCCCGGCTGACCGGCGCGTCGGCGTCCACCGTCTCCTGGATGGTCACGGCGACCCTGCTCGCGGGCGCGGTCCTCACCCCGGTGCTCGGCCGGGCCGGTGACATGTACGGCAAGCGCCGGGTGCTGACGGCGTCCCTCGCGCTGATGACCGTCGGCTCCGTGATGTGCGCCCTCTCCTCCGACATCGGGGTCCTCATCGCCGCCCGCGCGCTGCAGGGCGCCGCCGCCTCCGTCGTACCGCTGTCGATCAGCATCCTGCGGGACGAACTGCCGCCCGAGCGGCGGGGTTCCGCGGTCGCCCTGATGAGCTCCACCGTCGGCATCGGCGCCGCCCTGGGGCTGCCGCTCGCCGCGCTGGTCGTGCAGTACGCCGACTGGCACACCATGTTCTGGCTGACCAGTGCCCTCGGCGCGCTCGGCGTCGCGGCCGTGTGGTGGGCGGTGCGGGAGTCGCCGGTGCGGGAGCCGGGCCGGTTCGACGTCCTCGGCGCGCTCGGACTGGCCGCCGGGCTGATCTGCCTGCTCCTTGCGGTGTCCCAGGGCGGGCAGTGGGGCTGGGGCAGTCCACGGATCATCGGCCTGTTCGCCGCCACCGTGGTCGTCCTGGCGCTGTGGTGGTGGCAGCAGCTGCGCATCGATCGGCCGCTGGTCGACCTGCGGCTGGTGACCAGGCCGCGCGTCGGCCTCTCCCATGTCGCCGCCCTGCTGACCGGCTTCGCCTTCTACGCCAACTCCCTGGTCACGGCCCAGCTGGTGCAGGCACCGAAGGCCACCGGATACGGCCTTCAGCTGTCGATCGTCGCCACCGGCCTGTGCCTGCTGCCCGGCGGTGTCACCATGCTGCTGTTCTCGCCGCTGTCCGCCCGTATCTCGGCGGCGCGCGGGCCGCGGATCACGCTCGCCCTGGGGGCCGCCGTCATCGCCTGCGGCTACGCCGTACGCATCGCCGACAGCCGGGACCTGTGGATGATCATCCTGGGGGCCACGGTCGTGGCCACCGGCACCACTCTCGCCTACTCCGCGCTGCCCACCCTCATCCTGCGCGCCGTCCCCGCCGGGCAGACCGCCTCCGCCAACGGCGTCAACGTCCTGATGCGCACCATCGGCCAGGCCGTCTCCAGCGCGGCCGTCGCCGCCGTCCTCGTGCACCACAGCAGCCCGCTCGGCGGAGTCCCGGTGCCCACGCTGCACGGCTACCTCCTGGCGTTCGCCATGGCCGGCGCCGTCGCCCTGGCGGCCTGCGCAGCGGCGCTGACCATCCCCGGCGACGAACCCGCCGCCGGCCGCACCCCGTTCGAAGCGGGCGAGGCCCGGGGCACCCGCGACGAGGCGATGGAGGAAGCATGACCGCCGCGAGCGGCCCGTCCGGCCACGCCTCCGACGCGGCCGCCCCCGCCCGCCGGGACGCGGAGTCGACCAAGGCTGCCATCCTCCGCGCCGCCCGCTACCTCCTCACCCGGCACGCGCACGCCGACATCACCCTCAAGGCCGTCGCCGAACGTGCCGGTGTCAGCCCGCCGCTGATCGTGAAGTACTTCGGCAACAAGGACGCCCTCTTCGCCCGCGTCATGTCCTTCGAGACCGACGCCGCGGCTCTGCTGGACGCCCCCCTGGAGCGGCTCGGCCGGCACATGGTCCGGCACCTCCTGGACAGCCAGCGCGAACGCGGCACCGACCCGCTGCTGCGCATCGCCTTCGCGCCCCTGCACGGTGACCGTGGGGACGTCCTGCGCGCCAACTTCCGCACCCAGGTGACCGAACGCCTCGCCGAACGCCTCCCCGGTCCCGACGCACCTCTGCGCGCCGAGCTGGCCGTCTCCTGCCTCCTCGGGCTCGGCGTGATGTACGGCATCGCCCGCGGCGCCCATGTGCGCACCGCCGACGTCGACGACCTCACGGAGCGGTACGGGGCCGTGGTGCAGGCACAGTTGACGCCGGACAGGTGAGTCAGGCACGGGTGCGGGCCCGGAGCGGTCCGTTCCGCACGGCATGGCGCCGGATGACAGACTGGCGGCATGGACGAACGCGTGATGGGCAGGTCGGGGCAGTGGGCATCGGTCGTGGGCCTCGGCACATGGCAGCTGGGCGCCGACTGGGGCGACGTGGACGACAAGGAGGCCCTCGCGGTGCTGGAGGCGGCGGCCGAGGCGGGGGTGACCTTCTTCGACACGGCCGACGTGTACGGCGACGGGCGCAGCGAGCAGACCATCGCCGCCTTCCTTAGCGGCAGGCCCGACCTGCACGTGCTGGTGGCCACGAAGATGGGCCGCCGGGTCGAGCAGATCCCGCAGAACTACGTCCTGGACAACTTCCGCGCCTGGAACGACCGCTCCCGCCGGAACCTCGGCGTCGACCGCGTCGACCTGGTCCAGCTGCACTGCCCGCCCACCCCGGTGTACTCCTCCGACGAGGTGTTCGACGCGCTGGACACCATGGTGGCGGAGGAGCGGATCGCCGCGTACGGCGTGAGCGTGGAGACCTGCGCCGAGGCGCTGACCGCGATCGCCCGCCCGAACGTGGCGAGCGTCCAGATCATCCTCAACCCGTTCCGCATGAAGCCCCTGCGCGAGGTGCTCCCGGCCGCGCGGGAGGCGGGCGTCGGCATCATCGCCCGGGTGCCGCTGGCCTCCGGGCTGCTGTCCGGCAAGTACACCAAGGACACGGTCTTCGCGGCCAACGACCACCGCACCTTCAACCGGCACGGCGAGGCCTTCGACCAGGGCGAGACCTTCTCCGGCGTCGACTACGGCACCGGCGTCGAGGCGGCCGCCGAGTTCGCCGCGCTGGCCCCCGAGGCCTACACCCCGGCCCAGCTGGCCCTGCGCTGGATCATCGAACAGCCCGGCGTCACCACGGTCATCCCCGGCGCCCGCACCCCGGAACAGGCCCGGGCCAACGCGGCCGCCGCCAAGCTCCCCGCGCCGCCCCCGGAGACCCTCACCGCGATCCGGGACCTGTACGAACGCCGGATCGAGGACCAGGTCGAGGGCCGCTGGTGAGCCGTGCCCTGAACAGGAACGATTCCGCCGTTTCGGGGAACTCGCGGGGCAGGAGGACCCGCAGTCCCGAAAGACAGGAGGAAACGTGGCGGCCACCCAGGAGGGCGACGGCCGGCGGCGGGGGCGTAACGAGACCGAGGAGGAGCGGGCCGACCGGATGTGGGTCGAGCTGATCCAGGAGGTCCGCGTCGCCCAGACCGGTGTGCAGATCCTCTTCGGCTTCCTGCTCACCGTCGTCTTCACGCCCAAGTACGCCCATCTGAGCCATACCGACCAGGTCATCTACATCGTGACCGTGTGCCTCGGCTCGTGTGCCACCGGCGCCCTGATCGGCCCGGTTTCCCTGCACCGGCTGGTCGCGGGGCGCCGGGTGAAGCCGCAGGCGGTGCGGCTGGCGTCCCGGCTGACCTTCATCGGACTGGTCCTGCTGCTGGCCACCATGACCGCCTCGCTGCTGCTGATCCTTCGGGTGGCCACGCACGACGAGTACGTGCCGTACCTGGTCGTGCCGGTCGTCGTCTGGTACCTGGTGTGCTGGTACGGGCTGCCGCTGTGGGCGAGGCGCCGTCACACCTCCCGCTGAGCCGCGAGGGCCGCCACCTGCCGGTCGTGCACCCTGCTGAGCAGCAGCACCGACAGGGTCGCGCCGACCAGGGCGCAGAACATGTCCCACTGGGTGTCCCACACGTCGCCCTGGGTGGCGAGGAAGGCGTCCGCGCCGTGCCCGCCGATCTCGGCCGCCAGCCATTCCAGCAGCTCGAACACCGCGCTGAAGGCGAGGCAGGCGCACACGGTCAGCGGCGCCAGCCACCGGCTGCCGCGCAGCGGTGAGGTGCGGCTGAGCAGCTCTCGCACCAGCACCGCCGGGACGAAGCCCTGCATGAGGTGGCCGAACCGGTCGTACGGATTGCGGTCCAGGCCGAAGGAGTCGCGCACCCAGTCGCCCACGGGCACCTGCGCGTAGGTGTAGTGCCCGCCCACCGCCAGCACCAGCGCGTGCGCGGCCAGCAGCCCGCACAGCAGGCCGGTCAGCGGGAAGCGCCGCCAGGTCAGCATCACCAGCGGCAGCCCGATCAGCACCCACACCGTCTCCAGGAACCAGGTCCCGCGGTCGCGCGCGCCCCAGGCGGACAGGGCCATGCCCGCGACCACCACGACGGCGCACAGTCCCGGAGACATCAGGCGCGGGGCGCGGCGGGGCACGGGCTGCACTGCGGTCATGGCGGGCTCCTTGTCGTGGGAGCCCTCATCGTGGCCGGTCCGTTCGGCAGCGGGCATGAGTACGGCTACTCAACCGCCGTCGCGTACTCGGCCGCCGCCGCGCTCACGCCCATCCCGTGGCGAGGCCCGCCAGGAAGTCGTCGACCCGGACCTCCTCCTTGCCCGGCGGCACGGCCTCCCAGGTATCCCGCAGGAAGGCGGCGACGGCGGGCGCCCAGGCGTACACCACGGCCCGGTGGCGGCCGCCGTCGGTCCGCGCGTCCCCGAAGAAGTCCATCCGCAGCTCGTGCCACGGCCCGGTGGCCACCGGCCGGAACCGCACGTCTCCCATGCCGACCGGCTTGTCCAGCCCGTCGGCGAGCATCTCCCGGTCCAGCCGCCACCGCGCGAGCACTCTCCCGTCGTGGGCGAACACCGCGGTGACCGCGAACGGGTCGTCGGCGTCGTAGGTCAGGTGGGCGAGCACCGGACAGCGTTCCGTACCGCCCGCCTGGAGCTGTACGACGAGGGTCTTGTGCACGAAGGGAGTCACGCGGGGGCCTCCGGGACGATCGACGTAGGACCCTCTAGTACCCCTCAGGCGCGCAAGATGCTCAGTCGTTCGGGTGATTGCCCGGTGTTTGCCGCGGCATCGCCTTCGCCGGGTCGTTCGCCGGCGGTCAGCCGAGCGCGTCGCGCAGTGCCGGCAGCAGCGTCTTCGCGGACCAGTCCAGGTACGCCGGCTGGGAGTCGCCGCCGATCTGCACCAGGGCGATCTCGGTGAATCCGGCCTCGGCGTACGGCCGTACGGCTTGCACGAAGTCGTCCGGGTCGTCGCCGCACGGGATCGACGCGGCGACGTCGTCGGGCGTCACGAACTGGGTGGCGGCCTCGAAGGAGTCCGGGTGCGGCAGTTCTGCGTTGACCTTCCAGCCGCTGCCGAACCAGCGGAACTGGTCGTGGGCGCGCTTGATCGCGGCGTCCCGGTCGGGGTCGTAGCAGACCGGCAGCTGGCCCACCCGCGGCTTGCCGGTGCCGCCGTGCCGGTCGAAGGCCTCGAGGAGGTTCGGCTTCGGCTCGGTGGCGATGACCAGGTCGGCGTGGTGGCCCGCGAGCTTGCAGGACTGCTCGCCGGAGACGGCGATGCCGATCTGCGGCGGCTGTTCCGGCAGGTCCCACAGCCGGGCCGACTCCACGTCGAAATGCTGTCCGTGGTGGGTGACGTGACCGCCGCCGAAGAGCTCGCGGATGATCTCCACGGCCTCCTCGAGCATCTCGTGCCGTACGTCCACCGGCGGCCAGCCGCCGCCCACGACGTGCTCGTTGAGGTTCTCCCCGGAGCCGAGTCCGAGCCGGAAGCGGCCCTCGGACAGCAGCTGCACCGTCGCCGCCTTCTGCGCCACGATCGCCGGGTGGTAGCGGAAGGTCGGGCACGTCACGTAGGTCATCAGCGGGATGCGCGACGTGGCCTGGGCGGCGGCGCCGAGCACACTCCACGCGTAGGAGGAGTGTCCCTGGGAGCGCAGCCACGGGAAGTAGTGGTCCGAGGTCACCGAGAAGTCGAAACCGGCCTCCTCGGCGCGGACCAGATGGTCGACGAGGTCACGCGGTCCGGCCTGCTCGGTCATCATCGTGTATCCGATTTGCACCATGGGTCTCGGGTCCCCGGCCTGCGCGGCTGAAAACGGCCCGGCCGGGCGAGCGGGCGCTCAGTTCGCCGGCGGCCGGAAGGTCCGCAGGAAGGTGCTCTGTGCCTCCCGGTTGGCGGTGGTCTCCCAGTCGGCGGCCGGGGTGGTGAAGCGCAGGGAGAAGCCCTGCTGGTCGCCGACGAGGAAACCCCGGCCGAAGGTGTGCACGGCGTCGTCGCCCGTTCCGGAGACCCACTCCATGTCGGCCGCCTTGTGGCCCTGGTAGGTGGTCGCCCGGATCTCGCCGATCCGCCGGTAGCCGGTCAGCTTCTCCAGATCGGGCTCCACGTCGTCCCGCCAGATGACGACCGGGTCCGGCTTCACGCGTGCGCCTTCGCTGTAGGTGACCGCCAGGGTGGTGGAGCCGTCGGCCGTGCCGAAGGTGACGCGGTAGGCGTCGGACTCGCGTGCGGTCTCCAGCCGCTTCCAGCCGTCGGGCAGCGCGACGGAGAAGCCCTCCGGGGCGGTGTAGCGGTGGTAGCCGTCGGGCAGGGCGTTGGCGTTGGCGGTGCTGCTGGGCGAAGGCGAGGGGGACGCCGAGGAATCCGAGGTCCGCGTGGCGGAGGGGGAAGGGGAGGGGGTCCGCTTGTTGCCGGTGCGGTCGCTCCCGGAGGGGATTGCGGAGGAGGCGGGGGCGGAGGCGCCGGCGGACGGCCGGCGCGTGGCGCTGGAGGCCGCGCTGTCGGTGTCCGCGTCCGTGCCGGTGCCGGGCAGCCCGTGCGTCGCGGCGAGCACGGCGACCGCGACCGTGACCACGGCCAGCGCGGTCCCGGCGACCATGGTCCGTCGGCTCCACGCCCCGCCGGGGCGCAGGGCCGCGGCGTAGGCGCCCCGCAGCCGGGGCGCGGGGGCGGCCTGCTGGTCCGCGTCGGGTTCCTCGCTCAGCACCCGGGTGAGTGCCTCGCGGGCCACCGGGCGGGTCAGCCGTTCCCGCGAGTCCTTGCGCAGCAGGCCCTGCACGACCTGGCTCAGCGGACCGGCGCGCAGCGGGGTGCGCAGGGGCAGCCGGTCCACGCCCTTCAGGGTGGCCTCGAACCTGCCCCGGTCCCGGAACGGCGGCCGGCCCTCCACCATCGTGTAGAGGATCGCGCCCAGTGCCCACAGGTCGGCGGCCGGGCCGATGCGCTCGTCGCGGGCCTGCTCGGGGGAGGCGTACGCCGGTGCGGTCACCCGCGGGACGAGGGTCGCGCCCGCCAGTCCGAAGCCCGTGACGACGACCGGGCCCCGGTCGCGCACGAACACCTGGCCGGGGCTGAGCTCGCCGTGCGTGAAACCCTCGTCGTGCGCGGCCTCCAGCACGTCGAGCAGTTCCAGCCCGATCCGCGCCGCCCGCACGTAGTTGAACGTGCCCTCCTGGGAGAGGACTTCACCCAGTGGCCGGCCGCCGATCACATCGGTGACCGTCCACAGCGTGCCGGACTCCTCGACCGCGTCGATCACCGTCGGCACCTGGTCCGGGCGGAGTACGCTCATGACCTCCGAGGTGCGCAGGATGCGCGCGCGGGCCCGGCGGGGGGTCTCCTGAGGAGAACCCGCCGGGAGCGCTGTCTGCGTGACCAGCCGGGGCCGCTCCGCCTCCAGGTCCTCGGCGTACCAGCAGATGCGGTTCGTCTCGCGGCCGACGACCTCGAGGAGCCGGTACCTTTCCGCGACCAGTTCTTGTGCGGAGACGTGCGCCTTGACCATGGTCATCCCTCGCTGAAACCCCTGCCTCGTCTTTCCCAGAGGTACGCGGGGCGCGACACGATGCGTTCAAAGAATCCGCAACTCCGAGGCGCTTTTCGCCTTTTATTCAAGCGGCGGGCACCGCCCGGGACTTGGGGAAACGGGCGATGTCCGGGCCTCGACCTGTGGGTAACCGACGGTAAAGGGACGGGTGTCTCACAGGTCGCGGCGCACCAGGAAGTCCAGCAGGCGGTCCAGTTCCCCGGCCGCCCCGGTCGCCCGCGGAACGGCGGCGAAGGCCTCCCGAGCCGTGGCGGTGTGCCGCCGGGCCTCGGACAGTGCCGCGGCACGGCCGCCCAGTTCCTCGATGAGCGCGGCCGCCGCGTCCGGTTCCCGGCCGGAGTCGAGGAGAACGGCCAGGCGCCGTGCCGCGGGGCCGGGGGAGGAGAGCGCGGCCAGTACCGGGAACGTCTTCTTCCGCTCCCGCAGATCACCGTGCGCCGGCTTGCCGGTCACCGCCGGGTCGCCCCAGATGCCCAGCACGTCGTCCACCAGCTGGAAGGCGACCCCCAGAGCTCGCCCGGCCTCGTCCAGCGCGGCGACCGTGGCGGCGGGCGCGCCGCCGAGCGTGGCGCCCAGAGCCGCGGCGCAGCCCAGCAGCGCACCCGTCTTGTGCTCGGCCATCGTCCGGTACTCCGCGGGCGAGACCCGCTCCGGCCCGGTCCACGGCCGGTCGGTGAAGAGCAGGTCGTCGGCCTGCCCGCGCACCAGGTCGGCGAGCGCCGCCGACAGCAGCCGCAGCGCGCCCGCGCCGCCCGGCTCGGCGGCCAGGGTCTCGACGGCCAGCGCGAACAGGGCGTCACCCGCGAGCACCGCGGGGCCGGTGCCGTACGCCCGCCAGACGGTGGGGCGACGCCGCCGGGTCGTATCGCCGTCCATGATGTCGTCGTGCAGCAGCGAGAAGGCGTGCACCAGCTCCACCGCGACCGCCCCGGCGACCCCGGCCCGCCCAGGCGCGCCGGCCGCCTCCGCCCCGAGCACGGCCAGCGCCTGCCGTACGCCCTTGCCGCCGGGTGCGACGGCCGGCGCACCGCCGACCTCGCACCAGCCGAAGGAGTACGCCGCCATCTCGCCCACCCACGGATGCAGCCGCGCCACGGCCTCGGTCAGCGCGGGCCGCACCAACTCCCGGCAGCGGCCGAGGATCTCGGGCGCGGAGGGCGGTGCCTGAACCGGCGAGGGAAGCGCGCTCACCGTACGACCTCCGCCTCGGCGCCGAGCTCCTCCTGCGCGCGGGCCACCATCCGCCCCACGTGCCGCAGGCCGGCGTGCCGCACCGTGCGGGCCAGGTCCGCCAGTTCGGCCGCCGTCTCGGCCCGGTCGCGGCCTAGCCCCGCGAGGGACTTGGCGAGGCCCAGACGGGCCAGTGCCTCGCCGCGCGGCTCGCTCATCGCCCGGAACTCCCCGAGTGCGGTCTCGTACATCGCGCGCGCCTCGGCGTACCGGCCGGCGCGCTGGAGCACGTTGCCGCGCATCTTGTGGTTGTAGGCGAGGGCGCTGGAGAGGTTCATCGCGCGGCAGGCGGTCTCCGCCTCCGAGAGCAGCGCGAGTGCCCGCTCGGTGTCGCCGTCGCGCACCGAGACGATGTCGGCGAGCCCGCGCAGCGCCCAGGCGTGTCCGCGCCGGTCGTTCGCCCGGTCGGCTATCTCCGCAGCCTCCTCGAACATGGCGTACGCCGTGTCGTAGGAGCCGGTGTTGCGGTGCATCTGCGCGATGCCCTCCAGCGCCCACACCGTGTGCCGGGCCTCGCCGCGCTTGCGGGCCTCGGCGAGCAGCTGCTCGTGGAGCCGGCCGACGGCCTCGTAGTCGCCCTGGATGCGGCCCGTCTCCGCGAGCCCGGCCAGCGAGTAGCCGCGCACCACGATGTCACCGCCGCGCTCGCCGAGTTCGGCCGCGAGCCCCAGCAGCCGCCAGGCCAGCGGGAACGCGCCGCGCTGCCGGGCGAGCGTGCCGCCGCTCCACAGCGCCCACGCCATCGCCGCCGTGTCACCGGCCTCCCGGGCCGCGCGGTAACTCGCCTTCCACGCCCGGTCGGCGTCCCGTATCTGGCCGAGCCGCCGGTGTGCCTCGGCGACCGCGAGCCCGCAGCGGGCGACCTCGTCACGCCGCCCGGCGCGCTCGGCCGCGCGCAGCCGTTCGGTGCCCTCGGCCAGCACGTCGACCAGCGAGGAGTTCACGGACAGGGTGGTGAGGGAGCCCTGGTATTCCGGGGCGAATGCCTTGCCGTACATTACTGCCTTTCTATACACTCTGTGTATACAAATAGTGTATAGTGCGTCGGGGTTTCGCCCTGGCCCTCAGGGGCCAGGGCTGTCTCGGTCTGTTGTCGATCAAGACGCCGGTACGGCCGGCCGGGTTGCCTTTGCGGAGCAGATCATTCCCCTGAGGGCCGTCAGTGCTGCTCCGCCTTCTGCGGCGTCACCTCGCTCGGGCGCACCACGACGTACCCCTCACCCTGGAGCATCAGCTGCACGGCCTCGCCGGAACCGCCGCGCAGCATCGAGCCGATGGACTGCGAGCGGTGCAGCGAGGTCTGCAGATGGGCGGTCCAGCCCACCACCGCGTCCGTGTCCACGTACACCGGCTGCTGCGCGGAGACCGGTATGACCAGCGGGTTGCCCTCGCACATCAGGCCGAGCCGGCCCTGTCCGGTGAAGACGCTGTTGAACAGGCCGCCCCCGGCGATGCCCGAGCCCTTCACCGTCTTGATCTCGTACGACAGCGACGAGTCGAAGCACAGCACATTGCGGCCGTTGACGGTGAACTGGTCGCCGGGCTCGACATCGACGATGAAGCAGTTCTGCGCCTCGTGCGCGAACCACGCCTCGCCCTGACCGCGCACCGCCATGAGGGGCAGGCCCTCGCCGGTGAACGCGCGCTTGAGCATGCCGCCGACGCCCTGCCCCTTGCGCTCGAACTGGAGGTTGCCGCGGTAGGCGACCATCGCGCCCTGGCGGGCGAGCATCTCGCCGTTCACCGTGTATCTGAGGCACTTGGCGTTCTCGACGGACATTCCCGGCTCGACGGCCGGCTGCACCATGTGCTGACTGGAAAAGAGATCACCCTTCATGCGCGCATGGTGGCCCGGACGAAGTCATTCCGCCAAGATCGCGGAGCGTGGACGTATCACAACGACTCGTCCTTCAGGTCGATGTTCCACTCGGCGGCCGTGACATCCCGCCGGACCTTCGCCTGCTTGCCGCAGAACGCCGACTCAAGGGTGCCCGCCATCGTGCCGAGCACATCCGCGTTGTTGGACGTGTTGGCGACCGCGGTCAGGCTGCGCCGGCCGTCCTTGGAGGCGAAGGCGTACGTGTAGTAGCCCTGCACGGCGCCCGTGTGGCCGTAGACCGACACCCCGCAGGACAGGGTGCGGCGGCGCAGCCCGAGCCCGTACGCCGTGGTGCCGTCGATCGCGGTGAACCGCTCCATCTCCGCCAGCCGCGCGGCCGAGGTCAGCTTCCCGCCGAGCAGGGCGGAGTAGAAGGTGTTCAGATCGTGCGTGCTGGAGATGACGGCGCCCGCGCTCTGCGCCCAGGAGACCGTCTGCCGCGTGGCGTCGACCAGCGCGGCCCCCGCCGTGTCGGGCGTGAGGTAGCCCTTGGTGTAGCGGCCCGGGATCCGGGTGTCCGGGTGGACGTAGAAGGTGTCCTTCAGCTTCAGCGGCTTGAAGATCCGGTTCTCGTACTCGGTCCGCACGGGGTGCCCCGTCAGCTTCTCGATGAGCATCCCGGCGACGACGAAGTTGGTGTTGGAGTACGAGTAGGCGGCGCCGGGGGAGTTGGTGCGCGCCTTCTTCAGCGAGAGGTCGACCAGTTGGCGGTAGGTGAAGACCTTGTCGCGCACCGCCTCGAAGCCGGACACGCTCTTGGCGAACATGTCGTTGGAGTAGTCGTACAGGCCGCTGCGGTGGCTGAGCACGTGCCGCACCGTGATCCGGTCGTCCGGCAGCAGACCGGGCAGGTAGCGGTTGACCGGCGCGTCGAGGCTGAGCTTGTGCTCGTCGGCCAGTTGTAGCAGGACGACGGCCGAGAAGGACTTGGTGACGCTGCCGACGCGGAAGTGGTCCGCGGTGTCGATGGCCCGCAGGGTGCCGCGGTCGGCGACGCCCCGCACCGCCTTGTAGACGGTGCCGTCGTCGTCGATCCGGGCCATGGCGCCGGGTGCGCCCTTGGCGACCGTCGAACGCAGCACCGCGCGCAGCCCGGCGGTGTCGGGCGCCGGCAGACCCGCCGTCCGTGGCCGGGCCTGCTGGGGTGCGGCCTGCGCGGGGACCGCGAGGAGCGAGAGCGTGACCGCTCCGAGGACCAGACCTTTGCCAGCCATTGTGGTGACCATTCACTGCCATCCCGTCTGCACCTTTCGCGGTGCGAGATCTGTCACATTCAGGCGTCGGAACCTACTCGCATCCCGTCACATCTCCACAGGTGACACACAGTTGGTCATACACTGATCACTCTGCGGCGCGCATTCGTAAAGGATTGTCATAGAAGACCGCGAAAGCGATCATTCCGGCTTTACGCGGACATGACTCATCCGTAAGGGTTCGTTCGGGGGCCCGACCAGCCCCCGTGGCGCGGGTCCAACCCCGCCATGCCTCAAGGCGGTTGGTGATCCCGGCTGCCTTCGAACGAAGGAACCCCACATAGTGCGTAGACCGCACATACGCAGCGTGGCTGTCGCCGTCGCGGTGGCGACCGCTGCTACGGGCCTGGCCGGGACGGCCTTCGCCGGCCCCGCCACGGGGGCGGCGCACGGCGTGGCGTCCTCGGCGACGAAGACCGCCTCGGTCGTGAAGGCGGCGCAGGCCGCCGCGTTCGCCCATGCTTCCGCGACCGGCGTGTCGCAGGGCGACGAGCTCCACGCCCAGGACGTCATGGTCGACCCGGAGGGCGCCCGCCACGTCCGGTTCGTCCGTACCCACAACGGAATGCCGGTGCTCGGCGGCGACCTCGTCGTCCACCTGTCCCGGCAACTGGCCTACACCGGTGTCACCCGGGCGGCCGACCACGCGGTGAAGCCGGCCACTCAGAAGGCCAAGCTGACGGCCGAGCAGGCCGAGCAGAAGGCCGCCGCGGCCGCCAAGGGCGACGCGGGCACCGCCGAACTCGTGGTGGACGCCCGGGACGGCGCCTCGGCCCTCGCCTACCAGGTGACGGTCACCGACAAGGGCAGCTCGCAGACGGTCGTCGTCGACGCCGTCACCGGCAAGGTGCGCAGCAAGACGCCCGACAGTGACGAGTTCCTGTCGCCGAAGCTGCTCGACACCCTGCGCGAGCGGGGCGAGACGATCGACCCGGCCACCGGTATCGGCACCGACACCAACACCGCCGGCCTGCTGGGCTCCGGCGTGTCCGGTGTCACCCACTACCCGGCGACCGCGCACGGCACCGGCAAGACCCTCTTCGTGGGCAATGTCGGCCTGACCACCACGGCGACCTCGCGCGGCCACTACCAGCTCAAGGACCCGAGCCGGTACGGCACCGAGACCCGGGACGCCAAGAACTCGGAAACCGAGAAGTTCAGCGCCGGTACGAAGTTCACCAACACCACCGACGTGTGGGGCAACGGCAAGACCACCAGCCGGGTCAGCGCCGCCGCCGACGCCCAGTACGGCGTCACCAAGACCCTGGACTTCTACAAGAAGACCTTCGGGCGCAAGGGCATCGCCAACAACAGCAAGGCAGCCCAGGCGATGGTCCACTGGGGCAAGAAGGTCGCCAACGCCTTCTGGGACCCCACCTGCAACTGCATGCTGTACGGCGACGGCGACGGCGACATGTTCAAGAAGCCGCTCGTCGTCCTCGACGTCACCGGTCACGAGCTGACCCACGGCGTGGTGGAGGCGACGGCGAAGCTCGAGCCGACCTACGTCGACGCGGACGGCAACCAGTACGGCGAGCCCGGCTCGCTGAACGAGTCGCTCGCGGACATCTTCGGCTCGAACGTGGAGTTCTACGCCAACAACGCGAAGGACACCCCGGACTACCTGGTCGGCGAGAAGCTGGGCCTCGCGCAGAAGTTCCTGCGCCGCCTGGACCACCCCTCGCTCGACCGGCTCGAGGGCACGATCGACTACTGGTCGGCGGACACGTACTACACCGAGGTGCACGCCGGTTCCGGTGTCTCCTCGCACGCCTACTACCTCCTCGCGGAGGGCAGCGGCAAGAAGAAGATCAACGGCGTGAACTACGACTCGCCGACCTACAACGGGTCCACGGTCAAGGGCATCGGCCGCACCAAGGCCACCGCCATCTTCTACCGTGCGCTGACTCGCTACATGGTCTCCACCACCGACTTCCACGACGCGCGTGTCGCGACGCTGAAGGCGGCCAAGGACCTGTACGGCGCGAGCAGCACCGAGTACAAGACGGTGGACAAGGCGTGGGCCGCGGTCAACGTCACCGCCGCCAACACGCCGGCCGCCCGCCACTGAGGCGGACGGACCACGGTTGACCCGAGTGCCCCGCGCCCCGGCGCGGGGCACTCGCGTGTCCGCCCCAACTGCCTTTCCACCGGCTCCTGTTTCTTTTGCCGACTCCTGTTTCTTTCATTGACAGCGGAAAATAATGGCCCTAGGTTCCCGGCCATGCCCACGACCTCCCGCACCGAGACGTTCCCGGCGCACACCCCGGCCGTCTCGCAGGTCTTCACCACGTTGCTGTCCCACGGGCCCCTGACCCGGCTGGAGGCGGCCCGCCGGACCGGACTGTCGGCGGCGGCCGTCACCAAGGCGGTCCGGCCCCTGCTCGAGGCCGGCTACCTGGTGGAGGACGCCGACCAGGAGGCCCGCCCCGCCCTCGGGCGCCCCGCGAACCTGGTGCGCGTCGACGGGGAACGGGCGCTGTTCATCGGCGTCAAGATGACCGGCGACGAGGCCATCGGCGTGCTGACCGATCTGTGCTGCCGGATCCGCCTCGCCCGGCGTGTCCCGCTGCCGGACCGGGAGACCCGGGCGGTGCTGACCTCGGTGGCGGAGCTGACGCACGAACTGAGATCGGCGGCCGATGACCTGGGACTGCCCGTGCTCGGCCTCGGCATCGCCGTCTCCGGGGACGTCGACCGCGCCGAGGGTGTGGTGCGCTACTCGCCCTTCCTGGAGTGGCGGGACGTGCCGCTGGCCGAACTCGCGGCACTCACCTGCGGGTTGCCGGCCATCGTCGACAACGACGTCCGGGCCCTGACCGTAGCCGAGCAGTGGTTCGGGGCCGGTGCCGGGCTGTCGGACTTCGCGGTGGTGACCGTGGGCGCGGGCATCGGCTGCGGTCTCGTGGTGCACGGGAAGGTGGTCGCCGGCGCGCACGGCGTGGCCGGTGAGATAGGGCATGTGGTCGTCGACCCGGCCGGACCGCCCTGCCACTGCGGCAACCGCGGGTGCGTGGAGGCGATCGCCGCGGAGGCGGCGATCGTGGCCCGCGTCCGGGAGGTGACGGGCCGCCCGGTCACCTGCGGCGCCGACGCGGTGGCGCTCGCCCACCAGGACGTCGCCGGTGTCCGCGAGGTGTACGCCACGGCGGGGGAGGCCATCGGCCGTGGCATCGCGACCGTGGCCAATCTGCTCGGCCCCGAGCGGGTGATCATCTCCGGTGAGGGGCTGGCCGCCTACGACCTCTTCGCCGAGCACATCCGTGACGCGTTCGCAGCGGCCGCCTTCGGCTCGGCCGCGCAGTGCGACGTGCGGACCCGCCCGCTCCCCTTCGAGGAGTGGGCCCGCGGGGCCGCGGCCGCCGCGATCCAGTCGTTCATAGCCCCCGACCCACGACCGAGCCGCTGATCCGACATCCCCTGGAGGTACGACCCATGCGGTCATCCTCGTACTCCGTCATGCCCGCACGCGCCCTGAGAGCCACGGTGGTCCTGGCCCTCGCCCTCGGCGTCGTCACCGTCGCCCCCGCGGTACACGCGGCCCACGCCGGGACCACCGCACCGGCCCCCGCCGCCAAGCCCTACATGGGCTGGTCGAGTTGGAGCATGCAGTCGTCCAAGTACCCCGGACTCAACCCGGACGGCGACTACAGCTACCTGACCGAGGCCAACGTCACCAAGCAGACCGACGCCCTCGCCGCCAAGCTGAAGAAGTACGGCTACGAGTACGTCAACATCGACGCCGGCTGGTGGCGCGACACCACCTGGAAACCCGAGTACGACCAGTACGGCCGGCAGAAGGCCGACCCGAAGCGCTTCCCCAGCGGAATGAAGGCCGTCGCCGACCGCATCCACGCCAAGGGACTCAAGGCCGGCATCTACCTGCCCGCCGGCCTGGAGAAGGAGGCGTACGGCGACGGGAAGACGCCGATCCTGAACGCCGACGGCTGCACCACCGCCGACATCGTCTACGGCGACCTGCGCACCACCAACGGCTGGGACAGCTCGTACAAGCTCGACTTCTCCCGCCCCTGCGCACAGAAGTACATAGACTCCCAGGCCCAGTTGATCGCCGGCTGGGGCTACGACTTCCTCAAGCTGGACGGCGTCGGACCCGGCTCGGGCAAGAGCGGCGACCAGTACGACAACGTTGCCGACGTGGCCGCCTGGAACAAGGCCATCGCCGCCGCCGGCCGCCCCGTCCACCTCGAGCTGTCCTGGTCCCTGGACATCGGACACGCCGCCGACTGGAAGAAGTACGCGAACGGCTGGCGCATCGACACCGACGTCGAGTGCTACTGCAACACCCTCGTCAGCTGGGAGAACTCCGTCGACGACCGCTGGGACGACGCCCCCGGCTGGACCGGGCACGCCGGTCCCGGCGGCTGGAACGACCTGGACTCCCTGGACGTCGGCAACGGCGCCATGGACGGCCTGACCAAGGCCGAGCGGCAGAGCTACGCCACCCTGTGGGCCATCGCCAAGTCCCCCCTCTACACCGGCGACGACCTCACCCGCCTGGACGACTACGGCCTGAAGCTCCTGACCAACCGCGAGGTCATCGCCGTCGACCAGGCCGACGCCCCGCCCGCCCGGCCGGTCACCCCCTCCGACGCCCAGCAGGTGTGGGCCGCGAAGAACCCCGACGGCACGTACACGGTCGCCCTGTTCAACCTGGCGGATTCGCCCGCGGCGGTGACGGCCGACTGGACGGCGCTGGGCTTCACCGGGAAGGCCTCGGTGCGTGACCTCTGGAACCACGAGGACCTCGGCGGCTTCCAGAACAAGATCACCGAGGCGCTGCCCGCACACGGCTCGCGTCTGTTCACCGTGACCCCGAAGGGGAGTGCCCTGACCTCGACCGGCTATGAGGCCGAGGCGAGCACCAACACCCTGAGCGGCAACGCCTCCGTCGCCGGCTGCGACGCCTGCTCCGGTCGGAAGAAGGTCGGAAACCTCTACCTCGGCGGCAAGCTGACCTTCAACGACGTCGTCGTGGACAGGGCGGGCACGTACCTGGTCATGGTCGCCTACATCAGCGGTGACTCGCGCTCGGCCACGGTGTCCGCGAGCACCGGGGGCTCCGGGAGCGGTACGAGCCACAAGTTCCCCTCGACCGGTGACTGGGGGACGGTTGCGGCGGTGAGCGTGCCGGTGGCCCTGAAGGCCGGTGCGAACACGATCACCTTCGACAGCGGCTCCTCGTACGCGCCGGACATCGATCGCATCGACGTACCCAAGTCTGCTCGCTGAACACTCCGTCGGGCCAGGCCGTAGGGGAACTGCGAGCCCGCTGTGGCCGGTCGCGCAGTTCCCCGCGCCCCTGACGGGGCGTTTCACCGAAGGGCACGCCATGGACAACCACCCCAGCAGACGCGGCCTTCTCGCTCTCGCCGCCGCCACCGGAGCCCTCGCCGGACTTCCCTCCTTCACCGCGAGTGCCGTCCCGCCGCGGTCCTCCGAGCCGCTCACGGCGTCTCGTCACCGGCTCTGGTGGCGGGCGCCCGCCGACGACGGCTCGATGATCGAGCAGGGTCTGCCCGTCGGCAACGGCCGTCTCGGCGCACTCGCGAGCAACGACCCCGGCCGCGAGCTCCTCCTGATCACCGACGCCACGATGTGGACCGGCGGGCTCAACGACACCCTCGACTCCGACGGCCAGTTCCCCTACGGCCGCGCCGACTTCGGCTCCCTCACCCTGCTCGCCCGGCTCACCGTCGAGATCCCCGACCACGACCTGGGCGCCGTCTCCGGCTACCACCGTGCCCTCGACCTCGACAACGGCGTGGTGACGACGTCGTACGTCCGCTCCGGGGTGACCTACCGGCGGCAGATGTTCGCCAGCCGCCCCGACGACGTGATCGTCCTGTACTTCGGCCAGGACGGCGGCGGGCGATACACCGGGACCATCACCCTCGAAGGCACGCACGGGGAGACCGGCGGCCAGGCCGACTCGTTCGCCGGGTCCTTCGCCAACGGGCTGACGTACGGGGCCGCCGTCCGCGCCCACGGCAGCGGCGGCAGCGTGCGCGTGAGCGGCTCGCACATCACCTTCACCGGCTGCCGGGAACTGACCGTCGTCCTCAGCGGCGGCACCGACTACGCCCCCGACGCCGCCGCCCACTACCGTGACCCGTCGCTCGATCCGCCGGCGCTGGCCCGCAGCAAGGCCAAGGCGGCCGCCCGGCATTCGGCGGACTCGCTGCTGCGCACCCACGCGGCCGACCACCGGACGCTGTCCGGGCGGTTCGACCTGTCGCTCGGCACCTCCACGGCGCGGCAGCGCGAGCTGGACACCTGGGAACGGATCCAGGCCCGCTTCGACACCGGACATCCCGACCCCGAACTCGAGGCCGCCTACCTGCAGTTCGGCCGCTACCTGATGATCGCCGGCTCCCGCGGCAGCCTCCCGACGGGCCTTCAGGGACTGTGGCTCGACGGGAACGACCCGGACTGGATGGGCGACTACCACACCGACATCAACATCCAGATGAACTACTGGATGGCGGACCGTGTGGGCCTGCCGTCCTGCTTCGACGCGTTCACCGACTACTGCGTGGCCCAGCTCCCCTCCTGGACGGACCTCACCAGGAGACTCTTCAACGACTCCCGCAACCGCTACCGCAACTCCAGCGGGAAGAACGCCGGCTGGACGGTGGCCATCT
The DNA here is from genome assembly GCF_044387825.1 of Streptomyces sp. NPDC020299. Classification (NCBI taxonomy): domain Bacteria; kingdom Bacillati; phylum Actinomycetota; class Actinomycetes; order Kitasatosporales; family Streptomycetaceae; genus Streptomyces; species Streptomyces sp. NPDC020299. The sequence goes on along the minus strand of NZ_JBIRWL010000001.1, from coordinate 148,029 downwards.
CCACCAACCCGTACGGCGGTGGCGGCTGGTGGTGGCACCCGGCGGGCAACGCCTGGCTGTGCAACTCCCTCTGGGAACACTACGAGTTCACCGCGTCGCGGGCCCATCTGAAGAAGATCTACCCGCTCCTCAAGGGCGCCTGCGAGTTCTGGGAAGCCCGGCTGATCACCCACACCCTGCCGGACACCGGCCGGGAGGTCCTCATCGCCGACAGCGACTGGTCACCGGAACAGGGCCCGCTCGACGCCAAGGGCATCACCTACGCCCAGGAACTCGTCTGGGCGCTCTTCGGCAACTACCGCACCGCCGCGGCCGAACTGGGCAGGGACGCCGACTACGCCCGCACCGTCGGCGCGCTACGCGAGCGCCTCTACCTCCCCGTCGTGAGCCCGAAGACGGGCTGGCTGGAGGAGTGGATGTCGCCCGACAACCTGGGCGAGACCACCCACCGGCACCTGTCCCCGCTCATCGGCCTCTTCCCCGGCGACCGCATCCGCCCCGACGGCTCCACCCCCGACGGCATCGTCAAGGGCGCCACCGCACTGCTCACCGCCCGCGGCATGAACAGCTTCGGCTGGGCCAACGCCTGGCGCGCCCTGTGCTGGGCCCGGCTGAAGGACGCCGGCAGGGCCTACCAGCTGGTCGCCACCAACCTGCGCCCCTCCACCGGCGGCGGCAACGGAACCGCACCGAACCTCTTCGACATCTACGAGGTCGCGCGGGGCCGCGGCATCTTCCAGATCGACGCGAATATGGGTACACCGACAGCGATGACCGAAATGCTGCTGTACTCCCGACCCGGCCGGCTGGAGCTGCTGCCGGCCCTTCCGGACGCCTGGGCCGCGTCCGGGTCGCTCACCGGGGCGGGGGCGCGGGGCGGTTTCGTCGTCGACCTGCGCTGGAAGGACGGCAAGCCGACCGAGGCCCGGATCCGGAGCGTCGGGGGCCACAGGACCGAGGTGGCGTACGGCGGCACCGCCCGGACGGTCACCCTGCGCCCCGGCGAGTCCGTCACGCTGAAGGACTTCGCCCGATGAGCCGCCGCGGCACGCGGTTCTGCCGCCTCGCGGCCGTCCTGCTGACCGTCCTCGCCTGCCAGACGGCCCCCGCCCGGGCGTCGGGCACGGTCGTCCCGCACGGCGTCGTCGTCACCTGGGCGGCGAGCGCCGACCGGCTGGGCGACGGCGTCGCCGACCGCTCCTACCGGCTGGTCGTGCACACCAGTGCCGCCGGGAGCGGCCTGCGGGTCCGGCTCTCCAACGCCTTCGGCGACCGGCCGCTGACCCTCGACAGCGTCTATGCCGGGGTCCAGGACCAGGGTGCCGCGCTGCGGCGGGGCAGCAACCGGCGGCTCACCTTCGACGGCGCCCGCACGGTCACCGTACCGGCGGGGGCCACCGTCTGGAGCGATCCGCTGTCCGGCGCCCTGCCCGCCGCGACCGACCTCGTGGTGAGCCTGCACAGTGCGGACGCGGCGGGCCCCGCCACCGGTCACGGCATGGCCATGCAGACGTCGTACCTCACCCAGGGCGATCACACCGGTGAGGAGAGCGCGGACCACTTCAGCGGCACGACCGGCTCCTGGTTCTACCTCGACGCCGTCTCCGTACGGCCGCCGAACAGGGCCACCGGCGCCGTCGTCGCCCTCGGTGACTCCATCACCGACGGCTGGCAGTCCACCACCGATCTCGACCGCCGCTGGCCCGACTACCTCGCCCGGCGCCTGAACACGGCCGGCAGCCCGCTCCGGGGGGTGGCCAACGAGGGGATCTCCGGCAACATGGTCCTGGCCGACGGTGCCGGGCAGAGCGCCCGGCACCGGCTGGAGCGGGACGTCCTGTCCCAGCCCGGTGCGCGGACCGTCTTCCTCTTCGAGGGCGTCAACGACATCAAGGCCCACAGCGGCGTCACCGCCCAGGACCTGATCGCCGGCTACCGGGAGATCGCCGACCGGGCGCACGCGGCCGGGAAGTGCGTGGTCGGGGCGACCGTCGGCCCGTTCAAGGGCTGGCCCGAATGGGACCCGGCGGCGGAGGCCGTACGGCAGGAAGTGAACGAATTCGTCCGCAACAGCGGGGAGTTCGACGCGGTCACCGACTTCGACCGCGTCCTGCGCAGCCCCTACGACCCCGAGCGCATCCTGCCGTTCCTCGACGGCGGCGACCACCTGCACCCCAACGACAAGGGAATGCAGGCGATGGCCGACGCGGTCGATCTGCACACCCTCGACTGCGCCGGCCCGTAGGAACTCAGCGCAGCGTTTCCGCCCAGTTGGCCGGGACCCGCCCCGCGGGACCCGGTGTGGGCTGGTCCGCCGGGTGGGCGGCCGGCGGGGCCAGTTCGGGGCCGGAGTCGTACACCTCGCTGGTGTCGTAGTTCCAGAACCAGGCCTCACCCGGCTCGAAGCTGCGGATCACCGGGTGGCCGGTGGCCTTGTGGTGGGCGGTGGCGTGCTTGGCGGGGGAGTCGTCGCAGCAGCCGATGTGCCCGCACGTCGCGCAGCGCCGCAGGTGGAACCACCAGCCGCCCGCCTCGTCGCACTCCACACAGCCGGTGCCGCTCGGCGGCACACTCGGGTCGATCGCGGACTCGCCGCTCATGCTGCCTCCTCGGGCGTCTCGGCGGTCAGGGGCAGCAGGACCTGGAAGCGGGTGTCGCCCGGCACCGACTCCACCTGGAGGGTGCCGTGGTGCTTGTTGACGACGATCCGCCAGGAGATGTCCAGACCCAGCCCGGTGCCCTGGCCCACCGGCTTGGTGGTGAAGAAGGGATCGAAGATGCGGCCGCGGATCTCCGGCGGGATCCCGGGACCGGTGTCCCGGAACTCCACCAGGAGCCGCTCGTGGTCCAGCGCGGTCCGCACGGTCAGGGTGCCGTCCCCGCCCGCGCCGTTGATGGCCGAGACCGCGTTGTCGATGAGGTTCGTCCATACCTGGTTGAGCTCCGCCGGGTAGGCGGGGATCTCCGGGAGCGTGCGGTCGTACTCCTTGACGACCCCGATGCGCGGGCCGATCTTGCCCGACAGCATCAGCAGGGTACTGTCCAGGAGTTCGTGCACGTCCACGACCCGGTAGGGCGCGCGGTCCAGCTGCGAGTACTGCTTGGCGGCATCGACGAGGTGCGAGATGCGGTTGGTCGAGTCGTCGATCTCGTTCATCAACAGCTCGGTCTCGATGGTGTAGTTGAGCCAGCCGACGGCCCCGGGCAGGATCTCCTCGCCTACGGCCGCCGCGACCTGCTCCAGCCAGTCGATGTCGAGCCCGGCCTGCACGAACGTCGGCGCGAGCTGCCAGCCGTAGTCGATGCCGTGGTCGTCCAGCCAGTCGGAGAGGGCGTCCTCGCGGTCCGAGGCCTCCAGCGGGCTGAGCGCCGGGGCCTTGGCGACCCGCTCGGCCGTGCGCTCCTGGATCTCGATCAGCTCCGCCAGCTGATCGCGGGAGAAGGGCCCTTCGGCGATCACGGCGAGCTTGTGCCGCATCTTGGCCACCCGCTCCCGCAGCGTCGCCGTGGCGCGCACGGCCGCCGCCGCCGGGTTGTTGAGCTCGTGCGTGAGACCGGCCGACAACGAGCCGAGCGCCAGCAGCCGTTCGCGCTGCCCGATCGCGGCCTGCGTGCTCTTCGTACCGAAGAACAACCCCTCCAGCAGGTGGACGGCCATCGGGAACCACTCGCTCATGATCTCGGCGAAGGTGTCGGCGGGCAGCACGAAGAACCGCGTCGGCTCCGTGACCCGCATCGAGTTGTTGTACACCTTCCGTACCCGGTCCCCGAGGTAGGCCTGCATGGCGCCCGAGTACGCCCCGCGCTGCGAGGTCCGCACGACCTCCACGTCGTCGCCGCCGACCCGGCGGGAGAGCACCACCGTGCCCTCGATCATCACGTAGAAGCAGGTCGCCGGATCACCCTCGGTGTACACCGGGCCGGGCTGGTACAGCTCCACCCGGCCCGCGGCGCAGAGGCGCCCGAGCTGCTCGGGGGCGAGCTTCTCGAACAGGAAGAGCGAGGCGACCTCCTGCGGGCTGCACGGCATCGGCTGCCCGCTCACGACTGCTCCAGGTACCGGTGGACGAGCATCACGGCCATGGCTCCCTCTCCGACGGCGGACGCGACCCGCTTGGCGGACTCGGCGCGGGCGTCGCCCGCCACGAACACGCCGGGCACGCTGGTCTCCAGGTGGTACGGCGACCGGTCCAGTTCCCAGCTCGCCGGCGGCCGGCCGTCGGCGCTCAGATCGGGTCCGGCCAGGATGAAGCCCCGCTCGTCCCGCAGCACCGTCTCGCCCAGCCAGCCGGTGAGCGGAGCTGCCCCGATGAACACGAACATCCACTGGGCGTCGACCTGTTCGCTGTCCCCGGTCGCCACATGACGCAGCGTCAGCCGCTCCAGGCGGTCGGAGCCGTGCGCGGAGTCGACCACGGTGTGACTGCGCACCGAGATGTTCGGGGCCTCGTTGATCTGCTGGATCAGGTAGTGCGACATCGACGCCGCCAGGTCGGGGCCGCGCACCAGCAGCGTCACCGACTTGGCGAACCTGGACAGGTACATCGCCGCCTGCCCCGCCGAGTTGGCGCCGCCGACGATGTACACGTCGTGTCCCTGGCAGGCGGCCGCCTCGGTCAGCGCGGAGCCGTAGAACACCCCGCACCCGGTCAGGTCGGTGCAGCCGGCAGCCTCCAGCTGCCGGTACTGCACGCCCGTCGCCAGGATGACGCTGTGCGCCGCGATCGCCGAGCCGTCCGAGAACCGCACGACCCGGGCCGCCCCGCTGATCTCGAGTCCCGTCACCTCGCGCGCGCTGAGGATCTCGGCGCCGAACTTGGCCGCCTGCCGCCGTGCCCGGTCGGTGAGCTGGGCGCCGGAGACGCCGTCAGGGAAGCCGAGGTAGTTCTCGATCCGCGAGCTCTGCCCGGCCTGCCCGCCGGTCGCCGACCGCTCCACGAGCACGGTCCGCAGGCCCTCGGAGGCCCCGTACACGGCCGCGCCCAGCCCGGCCGGGCCGCCGCCGATGACCACGAGGTCGTAGAAGTCGGCCGTCGGGGTCGTCGCCAGCCCCACCCGCGCGGCCAGTTCGGGCGCCTCCGGCTCGACCAGGGCCGTGCCGTCCGGGGTGATCACCAGCGGCAGCCGCTGCCCGTCCTGCCCGGCCACGGCCAGCAGCCGCTGTCCCTCCGGCTCCTCGGCCGAGTACCAGCGGTACGGCACCTGGTTGCGGGCCAGGAACTCGCGCACGTCCGAGGACCGCGCCGACCACCGGTGCCCGACGACCTTGGTGCTGGCGACGGCCCGGTAGTCGCTGTGCCGCCACGCCTGAAGCAGATCGTCCAGCACCGGATAGAGCTTCTCCTCCGGCGGGTCCCAGGGTTTGAGCAGGTAGTGGTCGAGGTCGACGACGTTGATCGCGTCGATCGCCGCGTTGGTGTCCGCGTACGCCGTCAGCAGCACGCGGCGAGCGCCCGGATACACGTCCAGGGCCCGTTCCAGGAACTCGATGCCGTTCATCTGCGGCATGCGGTAGTCGGCCAGGATCACCGCGACCAGGTCGCCGCGCAGCTTCAGTTCGCGCAGCGCGTCCAGCGCGGACTGGCCGGACTCCGCGCGCACGATCCGGTACGACTCCCCGTAGCGCCGCCTGAGGTCACGGGCGACGGCGCGGGAGACCCCCGGGTCGTCGTCCACGGTCATAATTACACCTACGGTAGACCTCTCAGGTGCCATAGAACGACCGTACGTGACGGGGAGGGCCATGGCGACGGCAACGGCGATCCGGGCAGCACGTGAGTACCTGCGGGTAGGCGACCACCAGAGCTCGTACGCGCCCTCGCCGAGCACGGCATCGACTGCGGGGTCCTGATGGCCCCGGTGATCCCGTTCCTCAGCGACGACCCGGCCCCGCTGCGCGCCGCCACCGTGCGCGCGATCGCCGCCTCCGGGGCCGCTCCCGTCACACCGCTGGTGCTGCATCTGCGACCGGGCGCCCGCGAGGCGTACAGCCGCTCGTAGCGGCGCACCAGATACGGGTGGTGCTGCGCCAGCCAGGCCATGAACCATTCAGGCGGCGCTCGGGGGCGGGCGTGCCCGGCTCCACCGTGCGCCACAGTGCGGGGTCGGTGAAGCCGACCGAGACGGAGATGCCGACGTCGGTGACCTTGGAGGCCTGCACCAGGAGGTCCAGGTCGCGCAGGATGAGCGTGCCCTTCGTCAGGATCGAGAAGGGGTTGGCGTGGTCGCGCAGGGCGGAGATGATCCCCGGCATCAGGCCGTAGTGGCCCTCGGCGCGCTGGTAGCAGTCGACGTTGGTGCCCATCGCTATGTGGTCGCCCTGCCAGCGGCGCGAGCCGAGCTGGCGGCGCAGCAGGTCCGGCGCGTTCACCTTGACCACGATCTGCGAGTCGAAGCCGAGGCCGGTGTCGGGGTCCAGATAGCTGTGCGACTTGCGGGCGAAGCAGTACACGCAAGTACTGCTTCTCCCTCGGTATCTTCTCGTGTCCGAGGCGGGAGGCATGAGGCAGGCTCGTTAAGTCCTGTTTGCGGGTGATCGTGCAGGTCAGGCGATGTCGAGTAGGTCGAGCGGCCTGTTGAAGGGGTCGTGGCCGCCGCGGTCCGGGCTCTGGGCCTGAGCCGGGGGTGCTTCAGTCGAGCTGCGGCTGACGGCGAGCGGTCCCCGCGTGATCGAGGTCAACGGTCGGCCGGCGGGGGACCTCGTACCACTCCTCGTCGAGCGGACCACCGGCATTGAGCTGTACCGAGATTTGTGGAGTCTCCGGACTGTCCCGAGTTGGGTGAAGTCGAGTTGCTTGGTTTTCAGGCTACTGGTGGGGTGCGGAGTTCGTACTCCACCGGGCTGAGCATGCCGAGTGCCGAGTGCCGAGTGCCGACGCTGTCGGTTGTGGAAGATTTCCAGGTACTCGAAGAGCGCGGTGGACAGTTCCAGCCGGGTCCGCCACCGTCTGCGGTTGAGCAGTTCGACCTGGACCCGACCCCGGCGCAGTAATGTGCTGGGGCTACCCGACAACACGGTGGCCGACCATCTGCGGGTGTTGAAGGAGGCGCTCGCGCAGATACCGGACTCCTCCCACGCCAAGATCCTCGTCCGGGTCGACGGCGTCGGGGCCACCCGCGGCCTCGTCGATCACCTCGAATCGCTGAACACCGCCCGGCGCACCGTGCGTTACAGCGTGGGATGGAAGATGACCGACACCGGCGAACAGGCGATCGCCCAACTTCCCGAGACGGCGTGGGAGGCCTCGCTGCAACAGGACGGCACACTGCAGGAGGGCTACTTCCTGGCAGAGCTCACCGAGGTGAACACCCGGGAAGGCTGGCCGGAGGGAATGCGCCTGATCGTCCGGCGGGTTCGCCCCTCGGGACGGCAGCTTGCGAGACTCACAGACTTCGAGAAGAAGACCGGCTGGCGCTACAGCATCACCGCGACCAACATCCGGCACATGTGGGGCATCGCCGGCTCCCGCCGGCCGCAGTTCCTGGACGCCCTGCACCGCGACCACGCCGAGGTCGAGGGCCGCGTCCGCACGAACAAGACGATGGGACTGCACAACCTCCCGTCGAAATCGTGGGAGATCAACCGGGGTTGGATGCCGGCCGCCAACCTCGCCTGCGATCTGGACGCCTGGGTCCGCCTTCTGGCCCTGCACGACATCGAGGACCTGCCCCACGCCGAGCCGGACACCATGCGCTTCCGGCTCTACCACCTGCCCGCCCGTCTGGCGAGACACGCCCGCAGCCGGACCCTGCGGATCGACGCCTCCTGGCCGTGGGCCGCGGCGTTCACCACCGCCTGGGCCCGTCTGACCGATCTCCCGGCCGCCACCTGACGGCCGCCCTTCGCCCCGACGACGACCAGGAAGGAGCAGAACCAGCATTCTCCCGGGCCCGTGGAACCCGGCGCGCCCGCGGCGTCACGCGACGGCCCGTCCTCGAACGGCAGAGGACATTACGGGCAGCCAGCCGAGCCGACCGCTGTCACGCCACAGCTGAAGAATCGAGGTCAAGAATGCCGTCGTCGAGCACGGCGCCACCCTCGGAATCGACGTCGAAGTCGTCAACCGGAATCCGGAGAGCCGCGGCTTTCAGGTCGTGAAAAGGCGCTGGGTGGTGGAGCGGAGTATCGGTTGGATCATGATGCACCGCCGCCTCGCCCGCGACTACGAGACCCTCACCGCCAGCTCCGAGGCCGTGATCCACATCGCCTCGATCGACAATCTCGCCAGGGGGACTGTCATGTCGATGCGTGGGTGACCTCGTGGGCCCGCTCCCACAGCCGGGCACCGAGATCCGGGTCCGCGGCGGGGGCACGCAGCGGCTCCGGCTCAAGCCGGTTGTAGAAGACGTTTCTCAGTCTGCTGCGGTCGGTGGTGGCGATCTGGACGATCGGCTCCGCGCCCTCCTCCGGTGACTGCGTCAGGCGCCGACCGATCCAGCTTGCCTTTACTGCCGTGACCAGTGCGGAGTTGCGGTCGAAGCCGGAGCGGACGGTGCCTGGGTGGAACGCAACAGCAGTCATTGTGTCCGGTGCCCGGCGGTTGATCTCGGCGGCGTGTATGACACTTGCCAGCTTCGATGCGTTGTACGAGCGCATCTGTCCGTAGCGGCTCCGATTCAGGTCCAGATCGTCCGGGTCGAGCCTGCCGAACCGGTAGAGACTGGAGCTCGTGTTGATGACAAGAGCAGAGGGAGCCTGCAAGAGCTTCTCCCAGAGAAGCGATGTCAGCAGGAAAGATGACAGAAAGTTGACCTGCACAGTCAATTCATGACCGTCCGGAGTCGTTTCCCGTTTAGGTGAAACGACTCCGGCGTTGTTGACCAGGATGTCTATGCGCGGTAGGCGGGAGTTCAGGTGCTGAGCGAGTTCGCGCACCTCACTGAAGCGTGCGAAGTCCGCGGGAAGGGCGGTGCCGCCGACTTCGTCGGCGACAGCGCGGGTTCTGGTCACCGCACGGCCCACGACTACGACTGACGCACCCATCGCGGCCATCCGCCGTGCCGCGGCTGCGCCGACGCCGGAACTGGCACCGGTGACGACGGCGGTCAGGCCGTCAAGTGTTTCTGCTGCCATGGACCCGACGCTAGGTCCCGGGGCGAAGCCGAGGAAGTGAGCCATGGCCCTGGTGCTGTCGGCACCAGGGTCCGGAGCTCGTTCCGGCTTATCCTTGCCCCATGGATGACCGCACCGTGAATCTGCTGGGCGATTACTTGCGGGCTCGTCGCGAGCTGGTCCGTCCCACAGATGTCGGTCTTCCTGAGACCCCACGTCGGCGCGTGCCTGGCCTGCGCCGCGAAGAAGTTGCGACGCTCTCCGGTATCAGCGTGGACTACTACCTCGGGCTGGAACAGGGACGTGACCGGCGGCCGTCCGCGGAGATCCTCCGGGCGCTCGCTCAGGCTCTACGGCTCGACGAGTCCGCAACCACACACTTGTTCGCGCTCGCCAATTCTGTCCCGCGTTCGCGCGGGAGTGCTCACAGCAATCGGGTGTCTCCAACCTTGGCTCGGTTGATCAACTCCTGGCCGGCGACGCCCGCGTACGTGCAGACCCATACGTTCATGGTGTTGGCGGCGAATCCGCTGGCCCAGGCTCTCTCGCCCGCGCACACACCGGGGACCAACCTCGTCCGAACCGTGTTTTTGGAGCCGAGTAACTTCCTGGTCGAACCGGATCCGCGTGAGGACTTCGTGGCGTGCCTGCGCGGGCTGGCCGGCACGGAGATGGACGATCCGGACCTGGAGACGCTGGTAGAGGAATTGTCCATGCGTAGCGAGAGCTTCCGACGTCTCTGGGCCAGGCATGATGTCCGGGGCCGAACCAATGGCAGGGCAACGATCGTTCACCCGCGGGCCGGTACCCTCACCCTCGATCTCGAACGGTTTCTCGTGCCCTCCGCGCCGGGCCAGCAGTTGGTGGTCTATTCCGCAGAGTCGGGCAGCAGGTCCTATGAGGCGCTGCGTCTGCTCGCGGAACCAGCCGTCTGACAAGCCGTCGTCATCGCGTCGGCCGCTCGTGGTGCGGGTGCCTTGCCTCCCCTACCCCTCAATGTACGTCGCGGCGAGGTTCTTGCGGGCGAACCGCAGCCACCGGGCCTCGGAGCGGAAGCCGAGCAGTGCCTGCGCGACCGCGAGCGTGACCAGCTCGGCATCGCTCAACTGCGGTGGGCAGCCCATCCATCGCTCCGCCTCCAACTCGTCGTCGATCTTCACGTGCAGTGCGGTCAGCAGGGCGTCCAGGTCTTCGGTCTTCACTCAATGATCCACTTTGCTTCGGTCGACAACCCCACCAGGCGCATAGGGGACGAGACCGCCCCCACCAGGCCAGGAACGCACTAGGGCATCAAGGGCAATCTGCCTACTTCAAACGCCCTCTGAGGTCCGGCGCGTAAGACCGGAGGAGCCGCGAGGAGACGGCGCTGCAAGGAGTGGACAGGGGGCTCGGCGACGATGGCCGTCGAGCCCCTGCCGGCCTCAGTGGAAGACCCGCTCCACGAACGCGTCGAGGTTGCCGCGCAGGCGCTCGATCTGCTGCTCGATAGTGAGGGACTCCTCCATGCGCCCGCCCGGTGCCGCCTTCTTCCTGCCCCGTACGTACAACGAGCAGTCCAGGTCGGCGCAGATGTAGAGGCCCACCGAGTTGCCTTCGCGGCCGGCCGGGCCTGCCTTGGGGGCGGTCATGAGGGAGACACCGCTGCCGGGATGCGTGGTCAGGCACAGCGAGCACAGGCTGCGGCGCAGGAAGCCGCGGTTGCCGGAAGCGGAGCGCAGGGACAGGCCGACGAGTGCATCGGCGCGTTCGACGACGAGATACCTGCGATCGGGTGCGGACAGATCGAACCAGCCCAGGAAGTCCAGGTCGTCCCAGTGGTCGAGGTCCGCCAGGTTCTTGGGCAGGGGGAGGCGTTTGGCCTCGCCCTTCGAGCAGTTGACGAACGAGGTACGGATGTCGTGCTCGGTCAGGCGTTTCATGGAGGATCCCTTCGAGAGGTGAGGTGGACGGTGGCGGGACACGACCCCGGCTCGCTAGGCCGGTGCGTCGTTTCCGGCGTGCTTCGGCGTCTTGTGCCGTACGGTGAGGCCCGCTACCAGGGCGGCGAGCAGCAGGACGCTCGCCGAGCACCAGTAGGCGACGGAGAAGCCGTGCACCATGCCTTCGTCGAGGGTCGCGCCGTAGTGGGCCGGATCGTGCACGTGCGAGTGGACGTAACGGCTGGTGGCGCCGGTGGCGATGGTGTTGAGCAGTACGGTGCCCAGCGAAGCGCCCATCTGCTGAACGGTGTTAAGGACAGCCGAGGCCACGCCGGCGTCCTGCGCGGGCACGCCGGCGGTGGCCGTCGCGTAGACCGGCATGAAGGTCAGGCCCATGCCCAGACCGAGCAGCAGCAGGGCGGGCAGCACGTGCGGGACGTACTGCGCATGCACGGTCAGGCTGCTGAGCAGCACCATGCCGGCGGCGGCCAGCACCATGCCGGACGACATCAAGGTGCGCGGCGCCGTGCGTGGCAGCAGGCGGGCCGCGATCTGGGTCGCGCCGATGACGATACCGGCCGAAATCGGCACGAAGGCCAGGCCCGTCCGCACCGGCGGGTAGCCGAGGACGACCTGCAGGTAGTACGTCAGGAACAGGAAGACGCCGAACATGCCGATGGTGGCCAAGCCCATCGTCGCGAGCGATCCGGCCCGGACACGGTCCTTGACGATGCGCAGCGGCAGCAGCGGGCTCGCCGCGCGGCTCTGCCACCACACGAAGGCAGCGAGCAAGATCACGCCGGCCACGAGCAGCGTGAGCACCGACGGGCTGGTCCAGCCGCGAGGTTCGGCTTCGCTGAAGCCGTACACGAGGGCGACGAGCCCGCCGCAGCCCAGCAGCGCGCCCGGCACGTCCAGGTGCCCGCCCCGGCGGCCGGAGCGGTCGCGCAGGAAGGCCGGTGCGCCGAGCAGGGCGGCCAGCGCGATGGGCACGTTGACGTACAGGGACCAGCGCCAGTTCAGGTACTCGGTCAGCAGACCGCCCACGATCAGCCCGACCGCGCTGCCGCCGCCGGCCAGCGCACCGTAGACCCCGAACGCCCTGGCCCGCTCCTTGGGGTCGGTGAACGTCGTCGTCAGCAGCGACAGGGCCGAGGGCGCCAGGACCGCCGCGAACGCACCTTGCAGGGCCCGCGCCGCGAACAGCATCCCGGGACCGGCCGCCGCGCCGCCCAGCGCGGAGGCCGCGGCGAACCCGGCCAGGCCGATGACGAAGGTGCGCTTGCGGCCTACCAGATCGGCGATCCGGCCGCCGAGCAGCAGCAGCCCGCCGAAGGCCAGCGTGTAGGCGGTGATCACCCACTGCCGGTCGGCGTCCGACATGCCGAGAGCGCGCTGGGCGGAGGGCAGCGCGATGTTCACGATGGTGCCGTCAAGGATCACCATCAGCTGGGCGAGGGCGATGACGGCCAGCGCCCACCAGCGCTTCGGATCCGGTGCCGGTGCCGGAGTCGCGGCGGGAACCTCGCGGTCCGGGGAACGGTCGGTGGCCGTGGAAGGGGCGGACGGGAGGGATTCCCCTCCGGGACGTTCGGGACGTTTCTTGCTCATGGCGATCACGCACGTTTCGTGTCGAAGTGCTGTCGAGACAGCCGGCCAGGGACGGTCGCAGTGGTGACGACGGGCCGGTGTACGCAGCACGGGGACACGGCATGGCGGTGGGGCAGCGGGAACCGCGGACAGCACCCGGGGCCTGCCTCACCAGCTGCGTGTCACTCACGCCGGCGCTCTTGCTGGTCGTGAGGCGGAGAGTGCCGAGATCACGGTGACCAGCAAAAGAAGGGCCCGTCTTCGGGCACGCGCCCCCGCGGCCCGCGTGGCGACGAACCGCGCTGGCCAGGACATCTCGTGACGCGGCATCTCAGGAAGATGCCGAAGACAAGAAACAGGAAGGGGGAAGAGTTACCGCGCGCCGCAGAGGAGGGAGGGCACACGGCCGGAGGCAACTATGGCCGCAACGCATTCGGCACGGTCCATGTCTCTCGCCTCCTTCCGGGCAGGGCACGCGGTGCGTGTCGACGCCGAGCGCGCCGAGTGGGGCGGCAGAGAACCTGCCGCGCGAAATCCCGGACAGGGTATCCCATCGACGCCACCGCGCGACCGGAATTGCCGACCGCCCGCACACACGGAAGGGGGTTGTGGGGCGGGCGGGGGCAAACCCCCCCCCGGGGGGGGCCCCCCGGGGGGGGTGGGTGGGGGGGGGGGTCCCCGGGGGAGGGCGGGGGGGGGGGCCCCGC
>NZ_JBIRWL010000001.1:0-134751 GCF_044387825.1 Streptomyces sp. NPDC020299 | reverse complement strand
ACCCCCGCCCGCGCAAATCCCCGCCGTGTGACCCCCCCCCCCCCCCCCGCGCGCCGGGATGGCCCCCCCCCCCCCCCCCCGGGTGGGTTTTCCCCCCGGCCCGCCCACACCCCCCTTCCGTGTGTGCGCCCAGCATGGGTGATTGCTTGGGGGTGGAAGTCCCTGGGGAAAGAGGTGGTGCTAGCCCCGAGCCGGGAGTACGGGCGGGAAGCAGTTGACGATGTCTGACAGCTGCTGGTGCAGCCCCGACACGTATGCGGCCTGGCCGCCGCGGGGCTTGATGTCCAGCACGACCCAGGTGCCGAGTAGTCCTACTGCTCTCGCTCGACCAGAGCGCGGCGTTCCTCGGGGGCGACGTCGTCAGACGCGACGCCGACGACCTCGACGTCAGCTTCCGTGGGCTCGGGAGCGATCCTGTGGGCGCTGGCGAACCCGAAATGATGATCGTGGCGTAGCTCTGCCGGCGCCGGAGGGCAAGGTCGGGCACGGCCAGCGATCGGGCGATTCGGGGAACGTCCGGCCGAAACGGAGGGGGAAAGAGGCGCCCCTTCGCAAAGGGGCGCGGGGCGTACGGACTCAGACGAGCCGCTTACGACCCCAGAAGAAGAGGAACGCCACGACACCGGCGGTCAGGGCGAACAGGATCGACGCCCCGAACCACTGCATGGCGTTCATCTGCGACATCGGGAGGTACTGCACCGACCAGCCCACGACATCGGCCTTGTCCAGGCACACCTGCCGTGCCGCGTCGGTCTGCGACCCCGAACAGGTGCTCCAGCCCACCAGATCCCCGCTGCCGGTGACATACGACTGGTCGATTTCGTAGGCGCCGTGGGGGAGCGACGGGTACGCGTCGACACCCTTGTTCGTCGTGGCCGCGACGACGTTGCCGAGCGACGGCAGGAAGTAGCCCCAGACGAGCTGGAGGACGACGGTGAAACCGAAGGTGACCACCATGGCCGTCAGCGTGCGCCGCAGCACCACACCGATCGCCACCCCGCCGAAGACGGAGAAGAGGGTGAGGGCGACAGGCACCGGGCCCGTCGTGTTGAACGCGGCGCCCGAGGTCCAGTCCATGACCGTGACCGTGACATCGGACTTGACGGGGTTCCACCACCAGCCGAACACCGCCGACAACACGCCCGTGCTCACCACGACCACCAGTCCGGCCAGCGCCAGCTTCGTGGCGAGCCAGCGGGTCCGGCTCATGGACTGGGCGGCGACCAGCTTGGCGGTGCCGTTCTCCAGGTCGCCCGCGAGGAGCGGGGCGCCGAGGAAGACACCGAGCAGGATGGGTATCGCCTGGAGACCGATGGAGACGAAGGAGAACGCGTCGTTGTACTGCTGGAACCTGCCGCCCGTATCGTCGAGGCTCTTGCCGGGATAGCCGTAGCCGTCTAGGAAGTCGACCAGCTGGCCGCGCTGGTAGACGATCCAGGCCACGGAGAGCGCGGTGGCGGCGAGGATCGCCCAGAACCCGGCCCGGTGCTGGCGCCAGACCAGCCAGGTCATACCGCTGAGTCGGGGGCGCCGGTTGGCCTCCGTGGTGGTCGCGTTCAAGGTCCCGTCGGTGGTCCCGTTCATGGTCCCGTTCTTGCCGTCGCTCGTGGAGCCGGTCGAGGTGCTGGTCGAGCTGCGGGTGAAGGTGCTCATGCCGCCACCGCCCCGGTGCCGAACCCCTGGCCATGGACCTGGGCGGTGGGGGTGATCAGCGGTGGTGCGTCGGGTGAGCGGAGATAGGCGAGCAGGAGTTCCTCCATGTTCGGGGCGTCCGTCTCCCAGGGGCCGATGACCGGGCCCTCGGGGCGGACGAGGGCGGTGAACTGCCGTCCGCTGGTCCTGGACTCGACGAGGGTGTGGTGCCCGAGGGCGACAGGCACACCGTCGCCCTCCCTGGCCCCGGTGACCAGGGTGTGCACGGACTTCAGCTCGTCCACGTCACCGGCGAGACGCACTCCGCCGCCGGAGACGACGACGAGGTAGTCGCATACGTTCTCCAGTTCGGCGAGGACGTGGGTGGACATCAGCACGGTGGTGCCGTGCTCGGCGGCCTCGGCGAGGAGGATGCCCATGACCTCGTGGCGCACGACCGGGTCGAGGTCCGACATCGGCTCGTCGAGCAGCAGCAGGTCGGGGCGCTTGCCGAAGGCGAGGGCGATGGCGACACGGGTGCGCTGACCACCGGAGAGGGTGCTGATCTTCGCCTCGAAGGGCACATTGCCCGCGCGGATGATGTCCTCGGCGGCGCGCTGGTCCCAGCCGGGGTTCAGCTCCCGGCCCAGACGCAGGGTCTCCGCCACGGTGAAGCGGCGGAACAGGGGCTTCTCCTGGGCGAGGAACGCGGTACGCCGGCCGGCCTCCGCCGAGCCCGGAGCCTCACCGAACAGGCTGATCGAGCCCTGCGTCGGCTCCAGGACATGGGCCGCGATGTTCAACAGTGTGGTCTTGCCCGCCCCGTTGGGTCCCACCAGCCCGCAGATCCGGCCCACCGGGAGCCGGAAGGAGCAGTCCCGCAGCGCCCAGCCCCGCCGGTAGCGCATCCCCAGTCCGTACGCCTCGATCGCCGGTTCCCCCGCGTACATGCGTTCACTCACGTGTGCTCCTAGTTGTCGTGGCCCCCGTGGACCCCGTTGTCGTGGCCCCCGTCGCCGCCGTGGTCCCGGCGGCGTACTGCTTCTCCATCGCCGACGCGACCAGCGCGGCCACGTCCTCCTGCTCCAGACCGGCCCCGGCCGCCTTCGACATCCACGCCACCAGCTCCGCGTACAGCGGCGAGTCGGTGCCCGTCTCGGGGCGGCCCAGCGTGCGGCGTACGAAGGTGCCCTGGCCCGGTCGTGGTTCGACCAGGCCCTCGCGTTCCAGTTCGCGGTACGCCTTGAGTGTGGTGTTCGGGTTGACCGTGCTGGTCTCGGCGACCTCCTTGGCGGTGGGCAGCCGGTCCCCCGGCACGAGTACGCCAAGCCGGAGGGCCTGCTTGGTCTGCTGCACGATCTGCTGGAAGGCGGGGACCCCGCTCCGCCTGTCGATGCGGTACTCCACGATCACCACCATTCCACTACCTGATTAGTGGAATGATGATGGAGGGGTGCGAGGGCGGTTGTCAATGCCGACCGGGGACGAGGAGAAGCGGGCGGGAGGTACGCTGACCGTCTTTTTTTGGGACATCAGCGGACAGGGAACAAGACATGTCCGGCAAGAGACGCCTGATGGTGGCGCTCTGACGATGGCCCTCATGGCCGGGCTTGACGCATGCGGAAGCGGAAGCGGGCAGAACGACAACCCATGGGAAGGCTCCACCGTCAGCGGGGGCAGCAGTGGCCAGCGCGACGAGGTCCACGACGACGACCAGGGGGCACCGCGCCGGACACCGCATCGGAGGCGGCCGCCGCCACTGGACTCTGCGACGCCGTCCGCCACGTCTCCAGGAAGACCACCAAGGTCACGCGCCCGCACACGGTCAGGAAGTGCACGTCCACCACGGGCTCCCGGAAGTGCAAGAACGTCCGCAGCGGCACCGAGACGCACACCCGGATGATCCGCCAGGAGCGCTGGCGTGAGCCTGAACGACGTGGACGGCGACACCTCCAGGGGCGCCGTCTGGTACCGGGTCACCCACGCGACCTACACCAAGGCCGCTGCCACGGACCGGCTCGACCTCATGAAGTTCACGCCCGAGGCCACTGACTGCGTCCAGTGACACCCCCGCTCCCCCAAAAGGAGAGGCCACCCCCCTCGGCCTCTCTCGGGTTCCTCATCGCTTCCTTCTTGCCCCACGCCCAGGAGGTTCGCCATGCCCGCACCCAGACGGCTCCTGGCCGCAGCAGTCACCGCTGCGACCCAAGGCGTGACTCAGATCACAGAGCGAGAGATGGCCCTGTTCGTCACTTACTGCCAGACTGACATTTAGTGTCACAGTAACTCGCCCCCCAGACGAACCCGGAAGAGCTGATCATCATGCAGACCACGAGTCCCCAGGAGGCGGCAACCGACATGCAGACGGCAGGCCAGCGGAAGCAGAGGTCGGCGCTTGAGCAGGCGGGCGGCACCAAGGGTCTTGTCTTCTCGGCACTGCCCCCCGTGGTGTTCGTCGTCGCCAACAACGTCGGCGGACTCAAGGCCGGCGTCGCCGCCGCCCTACTCGTCGCCTTGGGCATCGCGGTACAGCGGCTGACGCGCAAGGAGTCGATCCAACCCGCGCTCGGCGGCCTGTTCGGCGTGGCGATCGCGGCCGGCATCTCCTGGTACACAGGCTCCGCCAAGGACTTCTTCCTCATCGGCATCTGGGCGAGCCTGGCCGGCGCCGTCGCTTTCGTCCTTTCCGTGCTGCTCCGGTGGCCCCTGGCCGGCCTGATCTGGAACTCGGCAACCGGCAAGGGCACCGTCTGGCGGGAGGACAAGCGCTCACGGCTCTACTACGACATCGCCACCCTGGTACTGGCCGCCATCTTCGGCGCCCGGTTCGCCGTCCAGCAGTACCTCTACCAGGCCGACGAGGTCAGCTCGCTGGGCTTCGCCAAGATCGCCATGGGCTACCCGCTCCTCGCCGTGGGCTTCCTGGCCGTCGCCTGGGCCGCCCGAGCCTCCAACAAGCGGCTGAAGGCCATGGGCCTGCTGCCCGCCCAGCGCGCCTGACCGGCGCCCTCCCCGCTCCTCGTCCGTGCCGGACGGGCCTCCGCGGCCCGTCCGGCACGCGCGTCCGCACCACGGAGCGACCACGGCCATCCCCAACAGACTCCCCACGCACCACCTGAGCAGCCCGCGGGTGAGCCCCTACGTCGGCACCGCCCACACCCGACTCGCGTACAGCTCCGACCTCCCGCTACGTCGGGGAACCGCTGAGGGCCCCGCACGCCCGACATGGCGCCCAGTGCACCGTCCGGACGACCCAACCTGCCACTTAGCGACACAGCGCCATTTGTGGCGTTTGTTTCCGCGGATGTATGACGAGGTGACCCCATGCAGGTGAGCAATCGCGCCGGACCCGGGATGAGCGAGCAACGACGCCGCCGGATCCGGTTGGAGATCTCTCGAGAAGCCTCGCGTCTCTTCTGGGAGCAGGGCGTCACCGCGACCAGCGGCGACCAGATCGCCGAAGCGGTGGGCCTGTCGACGCGCACCATCTGGCGCCACTTCCGCAGCAAGGAAAGCTGTGCCGAACCGATCATCTCGCACGGCGTCGAATGGGAGATGGCCGCCCTGCGACGCTGGCAACCCGAACTCTCCCTCGAAGACCATCTAGCCGCTGAGATCAGCAGGTACGCCCGCGAAGCCGACAGGGTGGAACGCGCCGACGACGCGCTCGCGGTGAAAATGATCGCGCTCGCCGACAGGGAGCCCGCTCTCCGCACGACCTGGCTGATGGCCTGCGACCAGATGGAACGCGAACTGGCCGGGATCATCGCCGGCCGGCTGAACCTGCCTGCCTACGACATCAGGGTGCAGGTGCACGCGGCGGCCGCCTCGGGAGCCCTACGGGTCGTCAACGAGGAGATCGGCGATGCCCTGCTCGGCGGTGCCGACGCGCGCCGATTCGCCTACGTGCATCAGCTCCTGGCCCAGGCGGTCCGCAACGCCACGGGGGGAGCCGTGGGGGACGCGGCCACGACCTGAGATCCGTTCCCGACACACCACCGGGTCGCCGCCTCAGCACCACGGCGCCGTGATCACGTGCCCGGGGCCACGGCCGCATGGCGGGGTGGCCGACCTGCTGCGGCATGCCCCGAAGTGCTTCGTTGCCCCGGACTCGATGGGCTCGCTGCCGGACGTGCGTATCCCGAGCGCCTCGGTGAGGGCCTGGCAGGCGGCCCTCGATCCTGTCGCGGAGAACTGCTGGACCGGCCAGTGCTCCGAGGGGGAGACGGTGTTCCCGGTGCCCGGGCGGAGGCCGTGCCGTCCAGCCCGGGGAATGCCGAGCGCCCGCGATGAAGTCGACTTACTGACCTTCGAAGCGTGGTGTCGGCAGGGCTGACGGTCCATGATCCCTGCGGTACGCCACGTGCATGAGGTATGCGCAAGGAGGCGGGCTGACCGACGAACGGCGAGTCTTCCGCGAGCAGTTGCGGATGGCGGCGGCCGGGCGGTTCCGGCAGGGCGACGAGAACACGGTCATCGCTCACGACCTGCGGGTCAGCGTCCGGTCGGTACAGCGTTGACGCAAGGCTTGGTCGCAGGACGGGACCGGAGCCCTGGCCTCGAAGGGCCCGGCATCGCTGCCACAGCTCAGTGACGACCTGTTCGCCGTGCTGGAGCGTGAGCTGGCCAAGGGGCCGGTGGCACATCCGCGCGAGTACGTCGCGGACGACGGTGAGGGTCAGGCGCCAGGTCGGGGGCGGGAAAGCCAGACCGCGCGAAATGGCGCGCGTCAGCCGCAGCCCACTGACGACGTCAACTCCGCACAGCAAGAAGGCGGACGGGCCTACGCCGGCCCGGCAGCCGGACACCCCTTCTGCCTCCGGTCAGCCCGAGCTTCATCGCGTGCCCGCGCCCGGTGCTGCGCCCAGAACTCGGCGTGGTGTGACCCAGCATGAGCTTGAGTGTGCCGTTGCGGCACAGTGTTGACTCCGACCATCGCTGATCAACATCGCTGCACAGTGTCTGACGCGGTCGTGACCGGCCGGCCGAGACCCGCGCGAGGTCGTGGCCGGGGCGCCGATGACCGAGGCGTGACGTTGGACGTGCCGCGGACCTGCCCCCTTATCGCTCTGATGGGAGCACTCGTATGGGTATCACTTGGGAAGAGTACCGGGAGCACGACGCCGTCGGGCTGGCCGAGCTGGTGAAGTCCGGAGCGGTGAGCCCGGTTGAACTCCTCCAGGCAGCGATTGCCCGTGCCGACGCCGTCGAGCCGACGATCAACGCGATCCGCCACCGACTCGACGACGACGCCCGTGCCCGCGCCAGCAGCCCGCTGTCCGGGCCGTTCGCCGGCGTCCCGTTCCTGATCAAAGACTTGGGCCAGCATCTCGCCGGGGTTCCGACCGGCAGTGGGAATCGATCGCTGGCACGCTTCCCGCGCCCGGAGACCTCCACGGTGGTACAGCGTTGGCTCGACGCCGGTCTGGTCATGTTCGGCCGGACCGCGACCTCCGAGTTCGGCGCTCGCGCGATAACCGAGCCGGTCGCGGGGGGCCCGACCCGCAATCCCTGGGACCTGTCGCGGACGCCCGGTGGGAGCTCCGGCGGGTCCGCGGCGGCCGTCGCGGCCGGAGTCGTCCCGGTCGCGGGCGGGAACGACGGCGGGGGTTCCATCCGGAATCCGGCTGCGGCCTGCGGGCTGTTCGGGCTCAAGCCGGGGCGTGGCGTCGTCCCGTCCGGGCCGGACGTCGACGAGGTCTTCCACGGCGCCGCAGTGCAGGGCGTGCTGTCGCGCACGGTCCGTGACTCCGCCGCGATGCTCGACGTCCTGGCCGGCTCCGCACCGGAGGGCCCGTACCGGGTGACTCCGGCGGAGCGACCGTACGCCGACGCCGTCGTCGACGACCCACGCCCGCTGCGGATCGGGCTGACCACGGTGTCCCCGCTCGGCGGACCGGTTGACCCGCAGGCCGCCGCCGCGGTTCTGGACACGGGGGAGTTGCTCACCGGACTCGGGCACGTCGTGGAGGAATCCGCCCCGGCCATCGACGGGCAGCGCCTGGCCACCGACTTCCTCACGACCTGGTTCGCGATGGTCGCCGCCGAGGTCACGGCCGCAATGGAGTTCACCGGCTGCTCCGAGGACGACTTCGAGATCGGGACCCGGATGATGGCTGTGATCGGCCGGCGCCTTTCGGCGCCGGAGTATCTGGCCACGCAGTCCCGCTGGCACCAGCACACCCGGGCGCTGGCCGCGTTCCACGAGCGCTACGACATGCTGCTCACCCCGACCACGGCCCGGCCGGCGTGGCCGATCGGCGAGTTCGATCTCGCCTCGCCGGTCCGGCTCGCCGCACGGGGGGTGCTGGCCGCCCGGATCGGCGGTGTGCTGGGCCGGATGAACCTCGTCGAGAAACTGGCCGTCGCGAACCTTGAGCCGGTGCCCTTCACCCAGCTGGCCAACGTGACCGGGCGTCCGGCGTCGTCGGTGCCGCTGCACCGGACGTCGAGTGGGCTACCGCTCGGCATCCAGTTCGTCGGACGTCCTGGTTCGGAGCCCGAGCTGCTGGCACTGGCCGCGCAGTTGGAGAGGGCGCGGCCGTGGGCGCATCTCTGGCCGTCGTTGTCCGAGATACCCTCCGCGGCCTGACGTCTCTCTTGGTACGGACAAAAATGTCGGCCCAGCCGTGCAGGCACCCTTCGAGGCCATCCTGAACGACTCGAAGTCACCAGCCCGGGCCCGATCGTGATGCCGATCGTGAGAGCCAGAGACAGGACTTGACCGTGCCGTAGCGGCACAGTGTTGGCTGAGAATCATGAGCTGGAGTACTCGGGAGATCGCTGAGCTTGCCGGCACCAGCCTGCGGGCGGTGAGGCACTACCACGAGGTCGGGCTGCTGGAGGAGCCCGAGCGCCGCGCCAACGGCTACAAGCAGTACGGCGTGCCGCACCTGGTCCGCCTGCTGCGGGTCAAGCGGCTGGTCGATCTCGGGTTCTCGCTGAACCAGATCGCGGAGACGGTGGACAAGGGCGAGCACCCCGGGCAGGCACTGCGCACGCTCGACGCGGAACTGGCCGCGACCATCGAGCGGCTGCAGCGGGCCCGGCTCGAACTCGCGGCACTGATCGAGCAGCGTGCCCCTGCCGACCTGCCTACGGAACTCACGCCCGGCGAATCAACGGTGCTGTCCGAGACCGACCGCTCGCTCCTGCTGGTCATGACCCGGTTGATGAACGGGGAGCAGCTACAAGCCTACGGTGCGCTGGTACGCAATCTGCCTGCTCACCCGATCAATCGAGAGTTCGACGAACTGTCCGCTGACGCCGGCGAGCACATCCGCCAAGACCTCGTGGAGCGGATGGTGCCCTACCTGCGACGGCTGCGGCAGGACCACCCGGACCTGCCCGACCTGTACGCGGCCGCCTCGAAGGGGAAGGAATTCGTTCGAGAGACCATGGAGACGGTCCTGCGTGAGCTGTACAACCCGGCGCAGCTCGATGTCTTGCACCGGACCCACGTGATCGTGGACGAGTCCACCCAGCTCCGACAGGAGCGGAACGCTACCGAACTTCGTTGACCGCGCCGGTCTCCGGCTCCATGCCGTCGCCGTAGACGGCCGCACCCGTGAGCGACACGCAGGAGTGACCATGCAGTCCCATGCCCATGCCCATGCCGATGCCCGCGACGCAGTCAGCGCTGCCTTGCTGGCTGAGCTGCGGTCCAGAATCCCTGCGGGCCGCGTACTCACCAACGGACCGGAGTACGCAAAAGCAGTGGCGTTGTTCAACGCAGCGGTCGATGTCCGTCCTTCTGTCGTCGTGCGGTGCGCGACAACCGCTGACGTGCAGGCCGGGATACGCACGTCTCGCAACCATGGGGTGCCGATCTCGGTACGCGGCGGGGGTCATGACTTCTGGGGGCGGGCGTTCCGTCCCGGCGGACTGGTTCTCGATCTGACTGACATGCGGAGAGTTCAGGTCGACATCGGCCGCCGTTTCGCGACGGTGGGTGGCGGGGCGCTCTCGTCCGACGTCGTAACGGCCGCCGAGCGGGCGGCCCTGACGGCGGTCACCGGAACGGCGGGCGCCGTCGGCATGGTCGGCCTCACGCTCGGCGGCGGATACGGCCCTCTGATCGGGCAGTTCGGGCTCGCGGCCGACAACCTGCTCGGCGCCGAAGTCGTCCTGGCCGACGGTTCACGAGTGAACACCGACGCCGATCATCATCCGGACCTCTTCTGGGCGTTGCGGGGCGGCGGCGGCAACTTCGGTGTCGTGACCTCGGCGCGGATCCGTCTGCACCCCGTGCCGACAGTGGTGTCGGGAACCATCTTGTACCCGATCGTCCAGAGCGCCGACATTCTCGCCGACCTCGGTGGAATCCTTCAAAACAGCCCGGCCGAGCTGACGGTGGACGTGGGGTTCCTTCCCGGCCCGGACGGGAAGCCGACGGTGTACGTCGCGCCGACCTGGTCGGGGGACATCGAGGTGGGGAACGCCGAGAACGGGCCGGTGCGTGCCCTGGCCAGACTCGGTACACCCATCCTGGCAGAGATTGCACCGGTCGCCCGTTCCGCGGCGCTGGCCGCGACGGACGCCATGTTCCCACCCGGGCGGATGGGCGCGATTCGCACGCGCACCGTCAAGAGCATCTCCGGCTCCATCGCGACCGTCCTGGACCGGGCTGCCCAGGAGTTCACCTCACCGTTCTCCGCGATCGTGTGGCATCAGTTCCATGGTGCCGCCGCCCGTCTGCCCCTCGGCTCGGCGGCTTTCGGCCGGCGCGAACCGCACCTGATGGTCGAGCTGATCTCATTGTGGGAGGGCGAAAGCAAGGGCAACGCAGGTGCCGGCGATGGTAGATCCCCGCACCTGCGCTGGCTGGAAGAGCTGCACGCGGCGCTTGAGCCGTTCTCGTTGCCGGGCGGCTACGTGAACTTCCTGGGGCCGGAGACTCCCGACCAGGTCGCGGAGTCCTACGGGCCGAACACCGAGCGTTTGCTCGCCGTGAAGTCTGCGGTCGACCCGGACTCCGTCTTCGCCGCCACGCCGCTCCCCAGCGAGCGTGCCGACGCCGGTTCCAGGCCCGTGTGAGGCGTGGAACCGGAGCATCCGGGGGTGCCGGCGGTCCCGCCGGGGAACGGCATCGGGTCGTCGGACATTGGTCACGTTGGCCTCGGGCTTTCACCAAGGGGGCCGTCCGACGGGTGATCAGATAGCCGGGGAGCGCTTCTGAGAGGGCGGTTCGTGACCCTTTGGGTGTTCTGTCGTCGCCTGTTGGTGTGGGTGCGGGTGCGGGCGGAATCCGCTGATCCGCAGCTGGTGGTCTGTTGGGGGGGGCGGGGTGAGTGAACGCAAGCCGTACCCAAGCGACTTATCGGATGGGCAGTGGTCGTTGATCGAGCCCGTGATCACCGCGTGGAAGGACCGGCATCGTTCGGTGAGCGGTCATGAGGGCGCAGATCGTGAACGCGATCCTCTACCCGAGCCGGACCGGCTGCCAGTGGGCCTACCTCCCCAACGACCTGCCACCGAAGAGCGCGACGTACTACTATTTCGCCGCCTGGCGGGACGACAGGACTGACCAGGTCATTCATGAGCTCCTGCGCTGCCAGGTTCGCGGGAAGGCCCACCGATTAGAGGACGCGACCCTGGTAGTGACATCGTGACCACGAGTACGGCTCGGCAGTAAGTTCAGAGAAGCCTGCCTGACCTGCCCGATGTTCGTCACCACCCCCGAGTTCCTGCCGCAGCACCGCGAGCAACGGCAGCAGCTGCTGCAGATCGTTACTGCCGCCGAGGCCCGCGGGCAAACGCGGGTGGAGATGGACCGACAGGTCCTGGGCAACCTGGAGCAGATCATCACCACCCTGGAATCCGACCCCGATCTGCCGGAGGCTACCGCTGATGCGAGCTGACAACAGTCGGCACATCGCCGATGCGGCCCGACAACGCAGCGAATACACCCGCTCCAAGGCCGTCCAGGCACTCCGCGCTCTCGACGCCGCGGGCGAACCGGTCACCTTCGAGACCGTCGCAAAACGGGCAGGTGTTTCCCGTTCCTGGCTCTACGCGCAACCCGACCTGCGAGCCGAGATCGAGCAGCTGCGGGCAGTACAACGCCGAGCACCGACATCCCACGTCCCTGCACGTCAAAGGGCCTCCGACGCCTCACTGCGGCGGCGCCTGGGAGCCGCCAACGAACGCATCCAGCGTCTCACCGACGAAAACCGGCAACTGCGCGCACACCCTCGCCGGAGCCCTCGGCGAACAACGCGCCGCGAGAAGTCACACAAGCCTGCGGGGCGCCGCATCGATCCACGAGGACGTCGACATTGCCGACCCTGTCCAGCCTCAGCAACCCATTCGAGAGAGGGAGCCGTAATCTGATGATGACGGGCACGGATCAGTCCGTCACCTGACGGCGGTGGCAGCCCAGCGGGTGGGCCGGATCGTAGACCGGCCGCACCGGCAGCAGGGTCGCGAATTGGTCCCAAAGCGGTTCGGTTAGCCATGAGGGAAGCGCAGGCACAGGTCTCCCAGTGATCACAGAGTGCCATCACTGCAGTTCCATGAGGATGTCGGCGCGGGCGTAGTAGTCGGCCACGGGGAGACGGTCGCGGGTGATCCTGACGAACCCCGCGTCCTCGTAGAGGTGAAGGGCGGGGGCCAGCTTGCTGTTCGTGCCGAGGAACAGCCGGGCCCCACCGAGTGCCCGGGCGCGGTCGATCGCTGCGGCTATGAGTCGGCGGCCGATGCCGCGTCCTTGCGCGGCGGGAGCCACGGCCATCTTCGCCAGCTCGAACACGGCGTCCGGATAGGCCAGAAGTGCGACGCACCCAACTACAGTGCCGCTGCCCGACTCGCGCGCCATGAGCACGTCGCCGCCCGGGCCCACGATGCGGCCGAACGGATCTCCGAGAACGGCCCGGTCCTCTTCCTGCAGGGTGAACAGGCGCGAGATCCACTCCTCGTTCAGCGCGTAGAACGCGTCGGCGTCACTCTGTGAGCCGATCGAGGAGACCATGGTCGGGGCAGAGGTGTGCGGCATGAGAAGGGTTCCCTTTCCGGTGTGGCTTCCCGTAGCCTCCGGCTTCACTCACCCATATGTCCAATACACGCCTTGACCTCTATCAATAAGCTCGAACTATGGATCAGCGAATCGAGCTCCGTCATCTGCGGTACTTTCTGGCTGTGGCTGAGGAACTGCACTTCGGCCGCGCCGCCCAGCGGCTGCACATCGCCCAGCCCGCCCTGTCCCAGCAGATCAGGCAGCTTGAGAAGATCGTCGGCGTTGAGCTGTTCCGGCGGACCTCTCGAAGTGTCCGCCTCACAGAGGCGGGAGCGGCGTTCCAGCCAAGGGCCCGGAACCTTCTGGACCGTCTGGCGGCCGACCTCGACGAGGCCGGGCGTGTCGGCCGAGGTGAGGCCGGCCGTCTGGATGTCTCCTTCATCACCTCCGCCACCGCGATCGTCAGCGAACACCTCCGTGCATTCTCCTGCCGCCGCCCGGACGTCCAGGTGAAACTTCACGACGGTTTCACCACCGACGTCCTGGCGGCTCTGGAGCGGGGTACGGCCGACGTCGGGATCGTGCGGGACGCCGAGGAGCGCGACGACATCGACCTTTCCCTGCTGGCATCGGAACGGTTCGTCGCCGTCATCCCCACAGAGCACCCCGCCGCAAGGGGTGACCGTGTAGAAGCAAGGGCGCTGGCCGCTGACCCGCTGATCCTGTTCCCGCGTTCAGCAGGAACTCACGCGTTCGACATGAACACGCAGCCGTTGCGGAACGCCGGCATCGACGTCCAGGTCGCGCAGGAGTGCTCGAACTGGCACACCATCATCATGTTCGTCGCGGCCGGCCTCGGCGTCAGCATCGCCCCCTACAGCGTCACGACGCTGCTCCCCGCAGGCGCCCGCAGGCTCGAACTCGACGGGCCTCCCACAGTGAGCCGGATCTTCATGGCCACCCGCCGAGGAGACGACCGTCCTCTCCTGCAAGCCTTCATCGCAGCATCTGAGTCCATCCCTCTCTTCGGAGGGAATCCCCGCCTTTAGGCGGGGAGGGAATCCGATCTCAGGGCTGCTCTGACCCGCAGGTTACGACGGACGTTTTTGCTGCTCGATGTACTGACGGACGATCGACAGCGGAGCTCCGCCACATGATCCGGCGAAGTAGGAGCCGGACCAGAACCGGCCGTGCATGATGAAGCGGTTGACGCGGCCGGTGAACTCCTGGCGCAGGTAGCGCGAGGACACGCCCTTGAGCGAGTTGACCAGGTTCGAGAGGGCGACCTTGGGCGGGTAGTGCACCAGCAGGTGGACATGGTCGCCCTCCCCGTTGAACTCGATCAGGTCCGCGCCGAAGTCCGTGCACACGTTCCGCATGATCTCCTCGCAGCGCGTCAGCATCTCGTCGTTGAAGACCTCACGCCGGTACTTGGTTACGAAAACCAAGTGGACATGAAGGTTGTAGACGACGTGACGGCCCCGGCGGATATCGGTATTCGGTTCCCAGCGTGGTGACATACACCAAGCGTAGTATGATCGACGGACTCGACCGGAAGGGGGTGGGCTGGATGATCCGTGCGTACAAGTTCCTCATGCGGCCCACCGTGGGCCAGGCCGCTGCGCTCGCCGCGATGCTGGCCGATCACTGCTCGCTCTACAACGGCGCGTTGCAGGAACGCCGTGACGCCTACCGGCACACGTCGAAGACGAGCATCAAATACGGCCAGCAGTCCGCACAGCTCAAGGAGATCCGTTCCTTCGACCCGGAGCGGCAGGGCCGGTGGTCGTTCTCCAGCCAGCAGGCCACCTTGCGCCGTCTGGACAAGGCGTTCGCCGCGTTCTTCCGCCGTATCAAGTCCGGCGATACGCCGGGCTACCCGCGCTTTCGGGGTGCGAACTGGTTCGACACGGTGGACTTCCCCAAGGACGGGGACGGCTGCCGCTGGGACTCCACCCCGCATGACCCCGTCACCCGCGTCCGGCTCCAAGGTGTCGGGCACGTCAAGGTCAACCAGCACCGGCCGGTGGTCGGCAAGGTCAAGACCGTGTCTGTCAAGCGCGAAGGTAAGCGCTGGTACGTCGTCCTGACCGCCGAGCGGCCGCAGCCCGAGCCGCTGACCCCGACCGGCAGCGTGGTCGGCATCGACATGGGCATAGCGTCGTTCCTCACTACGTCCAACGGTGAGCACGTCGACAACCCACGCCACGCCCGCAAGGCCGCCGCTAAGCTGGAGGCCGCACAGCGGGCACTGTCCCGGTATCCGCGCTGCAAGGCGAAGAACCGCACCAACAATCACCAGCGGGCCGTAGAGCGCGTCGCGGCCCTGCACGGCAAGGTGCGGCGTCAGCGCCTCGACCACGCACACAAGACCGCGCACGCCCTGGTCACCGAGCACGGCTTCATCGCGCACGAAGACCTCAAGATCCGCAACATGAGCAAGACCGTCACACCGAAGCCCGACCCCGACAAGCCGGGCGTGTTCCTGCCCAACGGGGCCGCCGCCAAGACAGGTCTGAACCGCTCGATCGCCGACGCCGGTTGGGGGGTGTTCCTGACGATCCTGCACGCCAAGGCTGAAAGCGCCGGACGAGACGTGATCGCCGTGGACCCCCGCAACACCTCCCGGACCTGCCCCGAATGCGGGCACGTCTCAGCGGGGAACCGGCCCACACAGGAGAAGTTCCACTGCATCTCGTGCGGCCACACAGCGCACGCCGACGTCGTGGGAGCAACCAACGTTCTACGGGCCGGGCTGGTCCGTCGCAACGCCAACCCGGCTTAGCGAGAAGCCACCCCGTTTACGGGGTGGAGGAGTCACGACAGTCCATGACCACGACCGGACGATGAGCGTGCGCTGACTTGCGGAGCGAGCACCACCAAGCAAGGGCCACTCGAAGGCGTACCGTGCGCAGCCTCATCCGCCGGGCCTGGAGCACCCACCGCTGCAACAACAGCCCAAGCCGACGACCCCGAAACCGCCCCTATCCGCGCAGCCTCTTAGTCCCAGGGCTCGACCAAGTTGTTGCGATAGGCGTAGCCGACGGCCTGGGCACGGTCGGCTGCGCCGATCTTGGTGAAGATGCGGTTGATGTGCGTCTTCACCGTGGCCGGGCTGACGACGAGCCGGGCACAGATCTCCGCGTTGGACAGGCCCCGGGCGATGAGGGTGAGTACCTGGGTCTCGCGCGGGGTCAGAACGTCGGAAGGTGCGGGAGTTTGCGGCGTGTGGGCTTGATCTCGCTGCGCGGCGGGCGGTGCGACCTCGCTGGTCCGCACGGCCGCGACCAGGCGGGCCTGTACCTCGGGATCGAGCCAGATACGGCCTTCGTGGACGCTGCGGATGGCGTCCTCGATCGCGTCGTCGTCGGCGTCCTTGGTGAGATAGCCCCGCGCTCCCGCCTGCAGTGCCGGGAACACGGAGTCGTCGTCGGCGTAGGTGGTCAGCACGAGTACCTTGCAGCCGGGTATCTGCTCACGCAGTGTCGCGGTGGCCGAGACACCGTCGAGGACCGGCATGTTCAGGTCCATCAGTACTACGTCCGGGGCCAGTTGTCCGGCGAGCAGCACCGCCTCCGCACCGTCACGGGCTGCGCCGACCACCTCGATGCCGTCCAGCATGTCGATCAGCAGGACCAGGCCCTTGCGTACGATCTGCTGATCGTCCGCGACCAGTACTTTGATCTTCTCGCCGTCAGATGCCGTCTCGCCGGGCTCCGTCACGCGGGTATCTCCATCCGTACTTCCCATCCATGCGCTGTCGGCCCCGCGCGCAGGGTGCCGCCGACCCCGGTCACGCGTTCGCGCATGCCGGTCAGCCCCAGGCCGGAGCCTTCGGCCAGTGCCGCCCGGACCGGTCCCGGCCCGGTGCGGCGGTCTTCGACGGTCAGGATGGTGGCCCTGGGCTCATAGACGAGCGTCACCGTGGCCTGCGCGTCGCGGGCGTAGCGGACCGAATTGGTCAACGCCTCCTGCACACCGCGGTACAGGGCTTCACCCGCGTCGGGCTGCAGCTCCCGCTGCGGCCCGATCACGGACAGCGTCACGTCGAGCTCCAGGTCCACCCGATAGCGTTCGACCAGTTCGGGCAGCCGCTCGAGAGAGGGCACGCGCTCGCCGCGCAGCGCCCGCACAGCCCGGCGCGCGTCGGCCACACCCTCCTTGACCAGCTCACCGGTCCGGTCCAGCAGCCCCCGCAGATCCCCGCTCGCCTGGTCGCGCCGGGCCATCCGCCGGGCGGCCTGTATCTGCACGGCCAGTCCGGACAGGGTATGGGCGAGCACGTCGTGCAGATCCTGGGCGATACGGGTGCGTTCGGCCAGCGCCGCCGCCTCGGTCTCCGCCTCCCGGGCGTCCTCGAGCTGGGCCAGCAGCACGGTGACGGCCACCTCGTTGATGATCGACTGTCGCATCACGATGCCCACGACGGCCAGGAGGACGCCGAAGAGGACCTGATGCAGGAAGTTGTCGCTACCGCCGTCCAACCCGGCGGCCGCCGCGCCGGTCAGAGCGCCCATGACGACGACCGCGAGCACAGTGGCCGTCCGTCGCTCCAGGATGAGGAAGGCCATCAGGACCACGACGGACGGTGGCAGGGTGGACATCGAGCCGGGTTGCAGGATGCCCATGGCGAACCCGAAGCCGTCCACCAGCACGCAGAACACCAGGCAGCGGGCAGGGCGACCGGTGAGGGGCCACAGGTTCGACGCGACCGCGGCCATGGGCAGCAGACAGCCGACGAGCACCAGGGTGACTGCCAGGTGCCTGCCTCTGGCGCCGGGGGCGGGGGAGGCATGCAGGGACTGGACGGCGATGGCGGCCATGACCCCCCACAGGACGGGCTGCATACGCCGGCCCCTGCCTTCGCGTTGCTCCCGGGCACTGGCAAGAGCCACGGCCAGCCGTGGACTGACCGGGCCCGTCGGCTGAAGTATGTCCGTCACTTCTGAAGAATAGAGGCAGGCTGCGCCGCTGATCGCAAAGCCCGGCCCGGGCCCGCGAACGCGGAACCGGGCCAGGGCGGAGTGTGTGGCGAGCGGCGATCCGCTGGGTGCCACGCTTCAGGCCACGGCGGGGGTGACAAGGGGGGAGGTGAGCCGGTAGGCCCGGACGCGCACCACCACCAGGCGGCATACCACCTGAGTGACGGCCATCAGCAGCAGCGCGGCGGTCCAGGCGGCGGCGCCGGTGATCAGGTTGTCGCGGCTGAACTGCGCAATGGTGTGAGCGCCGCTGTGCTCGGCCCAGTACACGAAAGCCGAGCGCGCGCCCATGCCCAGCACCCACAGCAGGGCGGCCAGCCACCCGGCCTTGGAGTACGCGGCGCCGTCCTCGGTCAGGCTGACGCGGGTGGCCAGTCCACTGGCCAGTCCGAGCACTATGCCCATCGTGACGCCGAAGAGGTCCAGCTGGACGTCGTGGCCCTCGGTCGGGAAGGAATGAAGGTAGTGCGCGGCCGCGGCGCTGACGGACACCAGCGGCAGCAGGAGCGAGCGGGGCGTCAGACGGCCGCCGCGCATCTGCGGAATCACCAGGAGGATCAGGGCGGCGGAGATGAGGTAGTCAGTCGTCGTCATGGGGAAGAGCTTGCCGCCCGTGGCACCGCACGGCCTCAGCCCGTGGATTGACTCCTGGGTTGATACCTGGCGTCAACCCACGGGTTGACGCACCAGACCACCCGGGTACGTCAGCCCGTGGCCGAGCAAGTTGAGCCCGCGGGCCGGGCCGTCCGCCCGTGGAACCGGCACCGGGAGCCGCCCCCGCGGCCGTACCGTCCCCGCGATCACCCGTGCGGAGTCACGCAGTTCGGCCTCTGGACCATGAATAAGTGGTGTGCATGGTGAAGTTGCAGATCATGGGGCTGGTGTGCGCGAGCTTTGGGATACTCGGGCTGGTCGGCGGCCGGTGTCCACGGTGGAGATCGTCTGACTGAGAGACTCTGACGCGTAAATAACTGCAGGTGGTTTGCGTTTTCGGGCAGAGATAATAGCTGCCGCCGAGCTCGTGGCAGGGCACGTTATCGTGGAGCATGTGCCAGATCGCGGTGATGATCGAGTGTTCGACAGCGACCAGTGCCTTGATCGGGCCGCAGCGGGCGGTCAACCGCTTGTAGCGGGCTTGCAGGAATGAGTTCTTGGTCCATGCCGCTCCGAACGCGGCCATCCCTAGGGCCCCTTTCCGGTAGGGGTTGCCGGGCCGGACCCGGGTGCTGCGGACTCGGCCGGCCGATTCGTGGTGCCCGGGACAGAGTCCGGCTCAGGAGGCCAGGTGCTTGGCCGAGGGGAACCGGGTCATGTCACCCCCGGTCTCGGCCACGATCACCTCGGCCACCGCCCGGTTCACTCCCGGGATCGTGTCCAGCAGTTCCAGCGCCGGGCGGAAAGGGGTCATTGCCTCCTCGACGCGGGCTGTCAGCTGGTTGATGGCACCGGACAGGTGGTCGTACTGGTCGAGGTAGAGGCGGGTCAGGAAGGCGTGGTGTTCGCGGAAGCGGCCGGTCAGCGCCTGGCTCAGCTCGGGAATCTTGCTCGCATCCGGCGCTTGGCGAGATCGGCCAGAACCTGCGGATCGCGCTGACCGTCGATCAGGGCCTGGAGCATGGCGCGGCCGGAGACGCCCATCAGGTCGGAGACGACGGCGGAGAGCTTGATGCCGACGTCCTCCAGAAGTTTCTCCAGGCGCTGTACGACCTGGGCGTGTTCGTGGGTGATCTGGGTGCGGGTCCGGGTGAGATCCCTCAGCTCGCGGACCGGCTGCGGAGGTACGAAGGAGGCTCGTACCAGGCCGTGGGAGCCTCGGTCTGACCAGCTACGAGGTCATCGTGCAGAGCATCGCCGCGACCACCAACCGCACCGGGCTCACCGTCCACGCCGAACTGGACCCCGGCCGCTGTCCCACGGGGGTGAAGGTCAGCGACGCTGAACTGAACGCGGTGCCGCTGACCGGCCATGCCTTCCACGGGGAATGGAACTACACCGTGCATCCCCGGCCCACCCAGCCGACGGACAAATCACGAAGCCGCTGATCCTTCCGTCCAGGGTGCGGTCGCACGGCGGCGGAACACAGGACACACCTGATGAGGCCTTGTATGCGGCGATCGTCTACGTCCCGGTGAGCGCGTGTGCCTGGCACCACCTTCCGTCGTGCTTCGGGATATCGAAGTCGACGGCTCACCGCCGGTTCCTGATCTGGTCGAAGCCCGGAGTCTGGAGCCGACTGCAGGGGGCCGTGCTGTACCGACTGAAGGATTACGACGTGTCAGCCGACGGCAGCCATCGCACGGTGGAGGAGTGGCGTCAGTTGGTGTGTGCCATGGCCGGCGATCCAGACTTCGACGGCGGCTTCGAGGCAGGCGTAAGCGGACGCGATCAGAGCGTGGGGCCGGGGGTCGGTTGCGTCGTCCGGATCCGCGCCAAGGCGGCGGGCGACCTCGGGTGCCAGCAGCTGCTGCATTCTCTTCAGCTTGTGCTGATTGAGCGTCGCGAGTGCGGGAACGGTTCTGGCGATCTCGGCCAGTTGCCGCGCGCGTTCGGACTGGGCGGCGTAGTGCGCGATGAGCGGAACCATCGCATGGCCCAGTGCGGTCCACGGAGTCTCGTCGTCGGGCCGTTGCCGCAGGGCATCCAGTAGCTCCTCGGGGGCGGCCGAGGTGGTGCTCGCGAAGACGTCTTCCTTGGACGGGAAGGAGCGGAAGAAGGTGCTGCGCGAGATGCCGGCGACGGCGCAGATGTCATCAATCGTGGTCTGCTCGTAGCCGTTCTCCAGGAACAGGTCTAGTGCCATCTCGCGCACCTGTGCCTTCAGGGCTCGCCGTGCGAGCTCACGCGCCCCGGGCCGGTGCCCGTCCTGTACCGCTGGCCCATCCATATCCCAAAGGTACTACACTCCGTTCACGGAACTGGGTTCCAGAAACGGGATGCAGTTTCGAGATGCCGTCGTTCTGACGCCATCCGGACAGCTGTGCACAGAACATCGTCAGTAGAACGTCACCGTCACTGGAAGGGTTCACCATGGCCGACAGCACGCTCGGGCAAGGGGAGACGGCAGGTCGCTCCGCCGCCCTCAACGATCGGCTGGACCCGCTTGTCTTCGACCTCACGGCCGAGGAGGCGCAACTCGTCTCGGCGGCGGCGTCGCTGGTACCCGCCCTGAGCGCCAACGCGGAGAAGGCGGATGCCACAAGCAGGCTTCCCGAGGACAACATCGATGCCCTGCGCAATGCAGGTCTCCTGCGCCTCGCCACGCCCCAGGCTTACGGAGGCCACCAGGTGGGCGCGCGTGCGGCGACGGCCATCGCCGCGGAAGTGGGCCGAGGCTGCCCGTCGACCTCCTGGGTGCTGGTGGTGTCCTACAGCGCGGCCATTGCCCTGTGGCTTTACCCCGACGAGGTGCGGCACCGCGTCTGGAGCCAGGACCCCGACGCGATCGTGTGCGGCTCGTCCACCGGCGCCGCACCCGTGCGTGAGGCTGACGGCGGGTACGTGCTCACCGGTCGTTGGGGCTGGGCTTCGGGCGCGCACCATGCCACGTGGGCGATCCTCGACGTCGTAGCCCAGGCGGAGGGGCCCGCCCCGGACCGCGGTTTCGCGCTGGTCCCGATGAGTGAGCTGTCGGTTGAGGACACTTGGCACATGACGGGGATGCGCGGCACGGGTAGCGACACGATCCGTGCCGAGGAGGTCTTCGTACCCAAGGAACAGGTTGTGCTGATGTCCCAGGCCGCAGCCGCGGCCCGGGACGACACTCAGGCGCTGGCACCCGTGCCCAGGCCGCAGGGCCTGGCCGGCGCGCTGGCCGCACCGGTGCTGGGGATGGGCATGGCGGTGTACGACCACGTCGTGGCGAAACTGGCTGAGGGCAGGCCTCTGGCCTCTTCGGTGAAACTGCACGCGCGGGCGATCGACGCCCCGGGCGTTCAGGCGAACATCGCCGACGCCGCCCTGCTCATCGACAGCGCGGTCCTCCACGCGGCGCGGTCTGCCCGTGCCGTCGACCTGGCCACCCGCACGGGAGCGCAGATGAGCCCCCTCGCCGTCGCCCGCATCCGTATCGACGCCGGCATCGCCGCACGACACATCCGTCACGCCGTCGACAAACTGCTCGACGTCGGCGGCGCGAGCCGGTTCGCTGAATCCAGCCCGGCCCAGATGATCTGGCGCGATCTGGGCACGGCGACCCGCCACCCCACGTTCATCACAGAGATCGACCGTGAACAGTACGCCCGGATCCTTTTGGGGTTCAACGGGCAGTAGCAGTAGCCGGTTCGCAAGAGGACTCTCAGGCGCCTACGGCTCCCGAAAGGGGGTGCAGGCGCAAGGCGACGGCTCGTGCGCCCGCTGCGCGACCCGAACGCTTCTCAGGAATAGACCCGGGCAGCAGTCGGCTGGTATTCCAGCCGGACTTCTGTATTTCTCTTGGTCAACGGCCTGGCGGTGGGGAGTGTAGCGGGGGTTGGGCATGCGCGGGACGGGCTTGGACAGGTCGTCCCACCAACGTGTGTCCGCGCCGCATGTAGTGACTGCGCGACGAGCAGTCCGTTCTCGTGATCCACGACGTACCAACGAATGCTTGGGACCTGGAACTCGAAGAACTCTTCCTACGGACCGGAGCCCGCTTCTCCCGGGTGGAGTCCCGGCGACGGATGCGGGACTACGTCCGCGGACTGCTCGGCCCGGTCGGCCGTAAGTCTGCTGGGTGCGCCACGAGGCGCCATGTGGCCGAGTGGATGTGTGAAGACCTCCGCCGCCGGTTGCGATCCGGTGGATGGCCAGTGGTTCCGCCGACGGCGGTCGTGCACAGGAATCGATAGTCCAAGGGCGACATCCGCGCTCCGACGCGCCGCTTGCATGACGAGAGGAAGAATCGCCCCGATGACCAGTGAGGACACCGTGTCCGAAGAGTTGGGCCGCGCGCGTGTGATCGCCGACCGCTACACTCTCGTGTCGCCCCTCGGCGAGGGCGGAATGGGCACCGTGTGGCGCGCCCACGACAAGGTGTTGCACCGCGAGGTCGCCATCAAGGAGGTCCGGGCGCCTGCCGGGCTGGCCACGGCCGCCATCGAGCGGATGTACACGCGGCTGGAGCGTGAGGCGTGGGCTGCGGCCCGCGTGTCGCACCGGAACGTGGTGACCGTCTACGACGTGGCCATGGAAGAGGGCCGCCCGTGGATCGTCATGGAGCTGGTACAAGGTCAGTCGCTGGCCGACCTGCTCAAGGCCGAGGGCCCTCTCACCCCACAGCGCGCCGCGTCCATCGGTGGTGAGGTGCTCGCCGCGCTCCGCGCCGCCCACGAGGCCGGCGTGCTGCACCGCGACGTCAAGCCGGCCAACGTGCTGATAGCCAAGGACGGCCGGGTGGTACTCACCGATTTCGGTATCGCCGAGGTCGAGGGCAGCACAGCGCTCACCATGACCGGTGAAGTCGTCGGATCGCCCGAATTCCTGGCCCCGGAGCGTGCGTTGGGCAAGCGGCCCGGGCTCGCGTCGGACCTGTGGTCGCTCGGCGTGCTGCTGTACGCGGCGGTCGAGGGGATCTCGCCCTTCCGCCAGAACACAGCTCTCAGTACGCTGCGGGCCATCGTGGACGCGGAGTTGCCGCCACCTCGCCGGGCCGGCGCCCTCACCCCGGTCATCGAAGGACTGCTGCTCAAGGATCCGGACGAACGCCTCGGCGCCGAACCGGCGGCGCGGGAACTGGGGTTGGTCAGTGAGAGCGACACGCCCGACACGGGAACCGTGCGGCAGGCTCCCCAC
This sequence comes from Streptomyces sp. NPDC020299, assembly GCF_044387825.1. Classification (NCBI taxonomy): domain Bacteria; kingdom Bacillati; phylum Actinomycetota; class Actinomycetes; order Kitasatosporales; family Streptomycetaceae; genus Streptomyces; species Streptomyces sp. NPDC020299. The sequence continues at coordinate 111,414 of NZ_JBIRWL010000001.1, read as the reverse complement.
TCACCGACCGTCGTGGCAGAGCCCGAGACTGAGTTCACGACGCAGGTGTCTCCGGCCCAGGCGGAGACTCAGCACACCACACAGGAACCCCCCGCCCAGGCGGAGAACCAGCCTGCGGCCACGCATCCCTCGGCGCAGCTCACCGCCACGAGTTCCCCGGCGCAGCCAACCGTCGCTCTTCCCCCGGCAAAGCCGACCGCCACACAGCCCGCAGCGCAGCCAACCGTCACGCAACTCTCGGCGCAGCCGACGCCCGCGTATCCCTCGCCGCAGGATTCCACCGCTGTGGGAACGCCCACGTCCCCCCTCCCCCCGGCTCCCTCACGCCGCAACCGGCGCAACACTGCCCTCGTGGCGGCGGGCGCGGCCCTGTGCGCTCTGGCGCTGACCGGGACGGGCTATGCCCTCATGAACGCCGGGGACGACGGCGGAAAGCAGCGGAACACTGCCACCGCAGGCGCTGGTGCGGCCTCCCCGGATGCGAAGGACGCCTCACAGAACGCCGAGGAAACCGCCGCTCCCAGCACAGGGGCCGGCGGGCAGGACACCTCCACTTCCGAGGGGGTGGAGATGCAGGTGACGGGTTCGCAGACGACGTACTCGGGACCGTGCCCGCCCCCGAGCGGGGAGGCGCCCGTCTTCACGGCGTCGTTCACGGTGGACCGGCTCCCGGCGCAGTTCTCCTACCGGTGGGTGTCCAGGGACGGCTCGGTCACCGATGAGGAGTGGAGGACGCTGTCATTCCCGAATGGCGGAAGCCTCACCAAGCAGGTCAGCGTCAGTCTGACCACGTGGGCGAAGGCCGGAACGTTCGAGAGCGAAATCGGCGTGGAGCTCAATGCCCCTCTGACGGGCAAGTCCAACATGGTGCCTCTGTCGTTGACGTGCGAGGCGGGAACGACCGGAGGCGCATCGTCTGGTCAATGACGGCTCGTGAACGCGTGACCGAGTCCAGGCATGCTGCCCTCCGGCCGGTTGGGTCGCCGAAGAGTTGAACCGAACCGGGCCCGCCCACGTGTGAGTGACAATTCCGTCCTCATGCCGGGTCAGCCGCATCACGCGGCCTCTGTTTCCCTGTTGAGTATCATCCGCTAGGAGTAGCCGTGCCATCGGTCATCGTGGGGCAAACGGGTCCCTTCACTGGTCAGAGTGTCGTGCTGAGCGCCACTCCTCTGACGTTCGGCCGCAAGAGCGACAGCGGCGTCGTAATTGTCAGCGTCAGTGCCTCCCGTCTGCACGCCGAAATCGTGGAGGAGGACGCCGGCTTCGTCCTGTACGACCGCAGCCGCAACGGCACCTTCGTCAACGATCAGCGCGTCACACGGCATGTACTGCGTGCCGACGACCGCATCCGGATCGGTGAGGAGACCTTCCTTTTCGAGTCGCAGGACGCCATGGAGACGGTCATGGACCTCTCCCTCCTCGACATGCCCCGGGCCAAGGCATCCGCGGATCCCGGCCTGCTCCGCGTCACGATCACCGGCGGGGGGCCGGTCGGCCTCGCCTTCGCGCTGACGCTGGAGAACATGCTGCGCGGGCGGGTCGCCATCAAGATCTACGAAAGCCGATGGATCAAGAACGGCTCCTCTGTGGTCTGGAAGGACGAGACCCACGGAAACACCCGTCGTCAACAGGTCGTGACCATCCAGAGCCGGCAGTACCTCGCTCTGCCCGAGGAGATGCAGTCGGCACTGTTCGACTCAGGGGACTTCGCGGAGATGTGGCCCGTCGGACCGGACTCCCTGGAGGGCCGGCCTCCCCGCAACATCCGGATCGCCTACATCGAGGACCGCCTGCTGGAGCTGGCGAACAAGAGCACCGCGATCCGGCTGGTACCGGAACGCTTCGACCCGTCGGAGCACCAGGGCCGGCTCTCGCAGGAACACGTCCTGGTGGTCTGCGAGGGCGGACGGTCCCGTACGCGGGAGCACTACAGCGACTTCTTCGGCGCGGCCGACGCCTCGATCTACTCCCTCGAAGGCGACCATCTGCAGGACGTGGTGCTGGGGCTACGGGTGAAGTCCCCGCTGCCCGACCCGATGAGCGTTCTGCTGACCGTTTCGCAGAACAGGTTCCTTCTCAACTCGCTCCGCGGCGAAGGCTTCTTGAACATGCGCCTCACCCGCGAAGAGGCCAAGAACGTCGTCGGCCTCGACCCGGTCCGCCAGGTCTTCGAGGAGTGCATCGCCGCTCGTCCCTGTGTCATGAGCCGTGAGGAGGACAACGAGTTCCGCTGCCCCTCGCACGGAACCCTCTTCCTGCCCGCCCTGCTGCGCAGCTCGCCCCTGTGGAAGCGGATCCGGGAGGGCCTGAAGCTGTACGGCATGACCGAGGACGATCTCACCGCGGTCACGTCGTTCCGACTGGACATGGTGCAGCGCCCGCGGTTCACGGCGCAGCTGACCCGCCCGAGCCCGACGAGCCCCGGCACGTACGGCTTCCTGCTGGGCGACGCGGCCAACGCCATCCACTTCTGGCCGGGCCGCGGCCTCAACAGCGGTCTCGCCTCCGCCATTTCGCTCGCTCGCTCCCTCAGCCGCGCGTGGCAGGGAAAGCCGCTGCGTGACGCCGACTTCATCCGGCACGAGGCGGCGATGTCCATGCTTCAGTACCGGCACAAGAGCCGGGCCTGGAACGCCATGATCACCACCGACGAACAGGGCGCCACCCACGCCATCAAGGACATCATCGCCCGCAGTATGGAATCGGCTCCCGCCGACGGCTCCGAGTCTCAGCAGGCGCACCTCGACGCCCTGTTGGAGAGAATGAGTGCGATACGCGCGCGGCTCGCACCGCGCCTCCCCGGCTTGCCCACCGACGAGGAACTGCGCAGCCACCTCTCGGCCTTGGATCCCGCCACGCTGCGCACGCTCCAGGAAGGCGGTGCGTGGGACACCGTGGTCGTCGGCGGCGAGGAGGCCGACATCGATCTCTTCTACCAGTCGGATGCCCCCGTCTACGTTCCTTGCCCCGCCGACCTGCGAAACAGGCCGTCGGGTCTCGCACCGCAGGAAGCCGCATCCGTGAATCTGGCCTGAGGGTGGGTGCGCAGGGGGCTGTAGAAAAATAACTCCTCGGTTCCTGGCTTCCGTTGGCCCGTAGGATGCGAGGGTGACGGAGGGGACGGCGCCGGGGTTGGCGGAGACGTTGGGGGTGTTGTTGCCGCATCTGGATGAGAGGCAGCGGCGGCTGGTGCTTGGGGCTGCTGCCCGGGGCTACGGGCATGGCGGAATTCGGCTGATGGCCGGTGCCGCGGGCGCCGCGGAGTCGACGGTGGCTCGTGGGCTGCGGGAGCTGGAGCGGGGCGAGGAGAGTGACGGTCGGGTCCGGGCTGTCGGCGCAGGCCGCAAGCGGCTGCGGGATCTCCACCCGTAGTTGCTTCCGGATCTTCTGGCGCTGGTTGGGCCCGACGAGCGCGGCGACCCGGAGTCGCCGTTGCGCTGGACGGTGAAGTCGACCCGCGCGCTGGCTGCAGAACTGACGCAGCAGGGACGGCGGGTCGGACATACACCGTGGCCGCGCTCCTGAAGGCCGAGGGATTCTCCCTGCAGGCCCCTTCGCGCACCACCGAAGGGGCCCACCACCCTGACCGTGACGCCCAGTTCCGCTACATCAACGACCAGGTCACGGCATGCCTCGCGGACGGGCAGCCGGTCATCAGCGTGGATGCGAAGAAGAAGGAGACGCTGGGCCGGTACGCGGTCATCGGGCGGGAATGGCACCGGGCCGGAAACCCCGTCGAGGCCCGGGCGCACGACTTCCCCGAGAAGGGTGCTCTCAAGGCGGTCCCGTACGGGATCTACGACATCGGCGCGGACGCCGGCTGGGTGACCGTGGGCTGCGACGGCGACACCTCCGCGTTCGCCGTGGCCACTCTGCGCCGCTGGTGGAACGAGGAGGGAGTCCACCGCTAACCCGGTGCCTCCCGGCTGCTGATCACCGCCGACACAGCCTTCGTGGGCTCGACAGCCTCGGACTTGGACACGTTCTCACTGAGTGACTCTGTCGGGGATCTTGGAATTCTCAGGCGGAAGGGCACGGCGATCAGGCAGGCTCGGCTTGGTTTCGCAGGTCGTTCGTCTTCTTCGAGGTGAGCCGGTGTCCCTCCGTCCCCGCTGTGGTGAACAAGTGCCCTCCGCGACCGCGCGGGTGGCGCGGGCGAGTAATCCCCGTGGTACGGCGGCGATGTGGGTGCGGGACCGGCTGGACGGTCTGTGGCGCGACGAGGACTTCGACGCCTGGTACCCGCGAGACGGGCGCCCCGGGCTGTCGCCGGCCCAGCTCGCCACGGTGAGCGTGCTGCAGTTCCTGCTGAACCTCTCCGACCGACAGGCGGCCGAGGCAGTGCGCTGCCGGATCGACTTCAAGTACGCCCTCGCGCTGGATCTCGACGATCCCGGCTTCCACCACAGTGTGCTGTCCGACTTCCGAGACCGGCTGGCCCAGGACGACCGCGCCGATGCCCTTCTCGATCTGGCACTGGCCCGGTTGAAGGAAGCCGGGCTGGTCAAGGCGCGGGGCCGGCAGCGCACCGACTCCACCTATTTACGGGCCGCGGTACGCGAACTGACCCGGCTGGAAATGGTGTTGGAAGCAGTTCGCGCCGCTTTGGAGGAGTGCGCCCGCACCGCGCCGGAGATCCTTGACGGCCTGGTGACCGAGGACTGGGCAATGCGCTACGGGCGGCAGGTCCGCCTGGTCAGCCAGCCCAGCCATCCGGCCACCCGGCTCAAACAGGCCGGCGCCGACGCCGCCGACCTCCTCGACCGGATCCGCAGCCGTCGCCCGACAGCGGCTCCGCGGCCCGCGGCGGAGGCACTACGACAGATCATGATCCAGCACTTCCTCGTCGACACCCGGGGCCGACTGCGTCCGCGTGCGGAGAAAGACGGTCTGCCGCCCACCGGGCGCCGCCTTCAGTCCCCTTACGACCTTCAGGCCCGCTACGTCCGCCGCGGGCACCGCACCTGGACCGGCTACCTCGCCCACGTCACGGAAACCTGCGACGCGGAGGGCGTCAACATCATCACGGACGTGGCCACCACCGCCCCGACCGCCGACAGCACCGCTCTGCCCGGCATCCACGCCCGGCTCGAACAGCGCCGTCTGCTGCCTGCGCAGCACCTGGTCGACGGCGGCTACCCCTCCGTCGCGCTGATGGACACCGCCGCCCGCACCCACCGCATCGAGGTCATCGGACCGGTCTCACCCGACAACTCCTGGCAGCGCAAGGCCGGCACCGGCTTCACCCGGGAGGACTTCACCGTCGACTTCGACCGCCGCCAGGTCACCTGCCCGGACGGGAAGACCAGCGGAAACTGGTCCGAGCCGCCCGCCCAGGCGCCCTACGCACTCGTGGCGTTCGACGCCCGGCACTGCAGCCCGTGCCCCCACCGCAGCAGGTGCACCCGCTCGAAAGATCCACGCAAAGGACGCACGGTGAACTTCCTACCTCGCCGTCTCCACCAACTCCAGGCCCAGAACCGCGCCGATCAGCAAGATCCGCAATGGCGGCGTCTCTACGCCGTCCGCTCCGGCGTCGAGGGCACGGTCAACGAGCTGGCCAACGCCCATCAGATGCGCCGCTGTCGCTACCGGGGCACGGCCAAAGCACATGTCCAGCACGTGCTGACCGCGATCGCCGTCAACATCGAGCGTCTCAGCACCCAGGAACCAGACGACTCCGCCTACCGGCCTCGACCGCCGACGGCGTTCCAGCAGTACCTCGACGCCCACGAACTGCCCGACCCGGGACGGCAGCAGCCGCAGCCGCTTCTCACGCGACCCGGTCTCCTTGATCACCGTGTCCACCAGCATGAAGTCCACGATCTGGGTCAACTCGCCCAGGTGGCCGGGCGCGTACACACCCCCGGCCGCCTCGACCGTGCGCGTGATGACAGACTCCTCCTGCAACGGGACTCCCGACGATCTTCTTGCTCGACACAAGTTGATCTATCAGGACGTCCCGTTGCGTCATTCACCAGGGCTTGACCTGCGACTGAAGACTCAAACGCAACGGTATTGCCCCTGACACCTTGACGACCAAGATCGTCGAGCACAAGCCCGAGCACCAGGCCGTTCACGCCGGGCTCACCCCCGCGTCGCGGGAGCGGGCGATGACGGCGGCCACCGCCTGCTGCATCCGCAGCGCCTCCGCGCCGAGCGCTGCGGCTCCCTCCTGGATCAGGCGGTAGGCGTTTTACAGGGTCCCGGCGTCCGCGGACCGGTACATGCTCGGTACGGTCGGGGTGAAGCCGAGTTCACGAGCGAGTGAACCGTCGAGGTGGCCCTCCCAGGGGTTGGCCAGCGGTTCAGCCGACTCCTTGTACTCAACGCCGAGGAGACGCGCGATCTCCAGCACCGTCGCGGGGGCGTCATCGGTGATGTTCACCGTGCGGCCGTCCATCGCACCGGTGAGGGCGAGCTGCACGGCGACCGCGATGTCCTGGTGATGGACGAGGCTGAGGGTCTTGGCGGGGTGCCAGTTCCAGGAGCCCAGGAGCCGGGGGGCGGACTGCAGGTGGTCGTCGGCGTCGCCGTAGACGAACGCGAGGCGCAGGATGCTCCACGTCAGTCCGCTGTCGCGCAGCACCTGCTCCGCGACGATCTTGCTCGCCGGGTAGGGCTGCTTGGCGTTGGTGGCGTCGTCCTCGCGAGCGGGTCCGGAGAGGTCGGCGTCGTAGACGAGGCTGCTGCTGGCCATGATGACGCGCGCGTCGGGGGCATGGGCTCGGAGCGCCGCGACGAGGTTGCGGGTGCCGTCCACATTGACCCGCTGGATCTGGTCCGGGTCGGGGGTGCGCAGGACTGCCGCGAGGTGGATGACGGTAGTCACGCCCTGCACGGCCCGGGGCAGCGAGGCCGGGTCGAGCAGGTCGCCCTCGACAGTGGTCACGCCGTCTGGGACTTCCTTGCCGGCGCGCACCAGCGCCCGGCAGTCGAGGCCCGCTGCCACGAGGCGGCGCAGGAGGCGGGTTCCGACGAGTCCGGTACCGCCGGTGATCAGGATGGTCATGTTTCTCTTCTTTCTGAGAGCAGGTCGGTGAGTCGACCTGTGGCTATGCGGAGCACCCGCGTGGCCGTGTCGATGTCCGTCTGTGAGACACCGTCGAAAGCGACCTCGAGGATGCGGGCGATGGGGTCGGGCAGGTCTCGCCAGAGCGCGGCGCCGGCCGGGGTCAGGGACAGCACCTTCTGCCGCTGGTCGGCGGAATCGGGTGTCTGTTCCACCAAGCCTTTGCGGACCAGCGCGGCCACCACGCCGGTGAGCGTGGCGCGCTCGACCTGGAGCATGCGCACCAGGTCGCGCTGTGGCGTGGCCCCGGCGTTGGCGAGCTGGTGCAGGACGTACCACTGGGTTGGTCCGAGATCGTAAGGACGGAGCACGGACTCGATCACCAGGCGCGAGGCCATGTGGTACTTCTTCGCCCAGACACCGGGGGAATCAGGGTGGGGGTCAGGATGTTCGTTAGTCACCTGACGATTATCGTCGGGTATATAGCATGGACAAACGGCTGGCGAGGCGCGGACCGCTGCGGGTGGCGACGGCGGCGGTGCTGCCGTCGGCGCCGAGACTGACAGGGCTAGGCATACGTGGTCCGCATCCGGCAGGGGAGACTGTTGGTCTCCTCGTACCCCTTCTCTGTCACGATGACGGTGCCCCCGGAGACCACACGCGTACGCCCGATGCAGGCGTTGGGCTCGAACGCGAGGGTGGCACCGGCCGGCAGAACCAGGTCGTTGCCCATCAGCTGCGGCAGGTTCCGCGGCGGGGGGCCTGGGAGCGTGGCCACCGGGGCGGCATCCTGGTCGTTGACCTGCGTGAAGCCGAGGAACGCCTGGGGATTGAGGCTGTGTACCAGCGGGGTCAGGGCCCAGCAGCCGGACTCCTTCAGAGGCTGTTCCATCGCGTGGACGAGTTCACGGAAGGTGATGCCGGCGCGCAGGACCGACAGCCCCGCTTCGTAGGAGGCGCGGGCCACGGCCGCGCACTGGGCGACAGCCGCCTGGGGCTTGCCGATGGCGACCGACATCTGCACCTGGACCTCGGCGTTGCCGAACGTGGGGAAGATCTCGGCCATGGCCAGATCGCGGGTACCGATACGACGCACCGGTTCTGCCGTGGTGGTCCATCGGGGCGGCCCCCACGCGAGGCTGGGATAGCCCGAGTTGAGGATCAGCGTGGGATACCGCATCCCGCATCCGTGGCGCGCCAGTGTGGCGAGCACCTCGGCATAGATCTCGGTCTCCGGAACTCCCGGAGCGACCGTCTCCAGCATCGCCTGGCAGGCGGCCTCTGCCGCGCTCGCGGCCCGCCGGACCAACGCGAGCTCCTCGTCGCTCTTGGGCAGCATCATCTCGTTGAACTTCCACGAGATGTCGATGGTCTCCCGGCCGGCGAGGTTCTCGGTCAGATCGATCCAGAACCTTGCGGGAACGAAGCCACTGAACTCCCCCGCAGTCTGCGTCTCCAGACCGACGACTCCGATGCGGCCGCGCGGGCTCAGTTCCTTGATCAATCCGGCCACTGCGGCGCCGTCCAGGCCGGTGCAGTAGCGGTCAATCCAGCGCGCCGCGCCGCGAGCGAAGCTGTCTTCGGCCCGGAAGATGCGCGTGCCTCCCCAGGTCACCGTGACCGGCGCCTCGACGCGAGGAAAGAGCACGATGCCCTCGGTGTAGTCGTTGCTCAGGTAGTGCTCGTAGTGGTCGCGGCTGCGGAACCCGCCCAGCAGGATGAGATCGAGATCCAGTTCGTCCATCAGTGCGCGGGTCCGGGTCCAGCGGCGGTCGCGCTCGGCCAGTGACAGCGAGGGTGCCCCGTCGAACGCATCGGGCAGTGCGCCGTTCATCATGCGTCCTCCTCGGACGGACAGGTCCTACCGGTCAGAAGGGGTGGTCAGGGAGGTCGCCGCGCAGCGTCGTCCACTGCGTCTCGGTGAACGCCTCGATGTTGGCCAGGTGGCCGCCGTGACGCGACCCGGTGCCCGAGTTGCCGACACCACCGAAGGGGACCGGCGCCTCGTCGTTCACGGTCTGGTCGTTGATGTGCACGTTCCCGGACGGGATGCGGTCGGCGAGTTGCAGGCCACGCATCACGTCACGCGTGAGAATGCCGAGGGAGAGCCCGTACTCGGTGTCGCGCGCCAGCTCGACCGCCTCGTCGAGGGCGGAGAAGCGGACGACCGGAGCCACCGGACCGAAGATCTCCTCACGGAACGCGCGGTGATCGGGGGTGACGTGGTCCAGAACCGTGGGCCGGTAGAACAGGCCATGGTAGGAGCCTCCTGCACGCAGTGTCGCGCCGGCTGCGACCGAGTCGGTGACGATCGCATGGATGCTGTCGCGTTGCCCTTCATCGATGACGGGCCCGAGCTGGACCGGCTCCTCTCCGGCCGGGTCCCCGACGACCAGTGCCTCCGCGCGCTCGGTCAGCCTGGCCACGTACTCGTCCGCGATCGACTCGTGCACCAGCTGCCGACCAGTCGCCATGCAGATCTGTCCCTGATGGATGAAGGAGCCTGCCGCGCCCACGCTCGGAGCATGGTCAAGGTCCGCGTCGTGCATCACGATCAGCGCGTTGTTGCCGCCGAGTTCGAGATGGGCGCGCTTGAGATGGCGCGCTGCCAGCTCACCCACGCGCCTGCCCAGGCCGGTGGAGCCGGTGAACGCGATCACCCGTGTACGGGGGGTTGTGATCAGTCGCTCGCCCGTGGAGGCCCCACGGCCGGGCAGTACCTGGAGCAGACCCGGCGGCAGTCCGGCTGCCTCGAAGATGGCCGCAAGCGTGACACCGCCACTGATCGGCGTGCGGCTGTCCGGCTTGAGAAGGACCGCGTTGCCCAGCGCGAGGGCCGGCGCCACCGCACGGATCGACAGGACGATCGGGGCGTTGAACGGCGCGATCACTCCCACCACCCCTACCGGGAAGCGGCGACTGAGGCTGAGCCGGGGCTGGGTGGACCGCAAGACCTCGCCGTAGGGCACGGAGGCCAGGGCCGCGGCCTCGTAGCACTCCTGGGCCGCCGTCTGGACTTCAAACCAGGCCTTTGCGGCGGCGGAGCCGGACTCGGCTCTGAGCCACTGCGTGACCTCGTCGATATGGGCGTGCCAGAGATCCCCGGCGCGCCGCAGAACAGCGGCTCTCTCCTCGTAGCTGCGCGCGGCCCAATCATGCTGGGCCGCTGCGGCCGTCTCGGCGGCGGCGTCGACCTGATCGGGGGAGGCGAAGCCGATCGTCGCAAGGCGCATCCCTGTCGAGGGCGAGTGCACGGCGTGCTCGCCCTCGGCTCCGGACGTCCACTCGCCTGTCCAGATCTTGCCCGTCCATCGGGCCGGGTCCAGGAGCCTCGTCGCCGTTGTTGTTGTGCTCACGTGCTCACCTCTCGGCCGGGCGCGACAACGACCGGCCGAGATTCGCCGGCGGCGCCCTGTCAGACATCGCTAGGTACCTGACATAGTTTGCTAGGCGCCTAGCATGTTGTCAACCCGCTAGGTGCCTAGCGTTCTATGTTCTCCCCGCGCGTCAAGACCTTCTTGCCGGCCAGGGTGAGGCCGTGCCCGTGATGGGCGCTCTTGCCGACGTCCAGGTCGAGGGAGACGCCCACGTCGTCGATGTCGCCCAACCCATCCTCCCGAACGCGGTTCATGTGGTGTCGGCCAGGGCGTTGGCGTCGTATGTGCGCATCCACGTTACTGACTTCGGCTCTTCAAGGTGACGTTGGATTGTCGAGGGTGAGGCCGGTGCCCGTTATAAAGCCGTCGAGGGTGTTGGGCCGGTACTGGAGGCGTTTGAGCCGGTTGCGGACGAGGGCTTCGAGTCGGTCGAGAGCGACGACGGCGAGGTTGGCCAGGCTGCGTTTGACGTGTGCCCATACCCACCCGACCGGGTTTTGGTCGGGCGAGTAGGCAGGCAGTAGGAACACCGTCAGCCAGGCCCGCTGGGCGATCAGTTCACGCATGGCGTGGGAGACGTGGGTGTTCAGGCGGTCCCAGACCAGCACGATCGGCGCCTTGACGAGGTGGTGAGTGCCGTCGATCAGCGCGATGAAGTCGCGCTCGCCCATGCTGCGGCGCTTGCCCTTGCCCGCGGGGTGAGTGCGCAGGCGGTGGCACAGCCGGGTGCGGGAGCCAGGCCGCATGGCGATCAGTCCGGCCACCGACAGGCGCCCCGAGCGTCGCCCGCTCACCGTCACGACCGGGGTGCGGCCGCGCCGGCCCCAGGTCCGTCCTCTGGGCGGCCGGCGGGTAAAGCCTGCCTCGTCCTCGAAGCAGACGTAGCCTCCGCAGGCCGCCCGCGCTCTTTTACCTCCGCCCAGGTCGCCTCCTTCCAGGGGTCTGACCGAGATACGCGCCAAAGGGGCAACGAGATGATCTTGAAGCCCTGAGCGCCCGTCGGCCGTCACCCATTCGGCTCAGTGTCGTTGGTGGTGATGTTGAGCGTCGTCTGGGGCCTGGGGTGGGTTGTGACATCGATCGAGCGAACCGCGTATCCGCGGTTCAAGCGGCTGATCACCGCGCATGAGCTGCACCTGTTCTTCTCCCCGACTCGCGATGAGCTGGAGTGGGCGGCCGATGCCACGGACTGCGATGAGCATCTGCTGGCGCTGCTGCTGATGCTGAAGTCGTACCGGCGCATGGGGTGTTTCCCGGCGTTGGAGGATGTCCCGGAGATGGTGGTGGACTTCGTCCGGCGGGCGGTGGAGCTGCCGGATAGCACGCTGCCGGTGTACCGGGCGGAGCGGACCGCCAAGCATCACCGGGGCCTGGTCCGCAAGCAGGCCGGCGTGACGTACGACCAGGCCAGGGCCCGGGGGATCGTCGAGCAGTCGATCCGCAAGGAGGCCGCGGCGAAGAACCGCCCGGCGGATCTGATCAACATCGCGCTGGAGAAGGTGGTGGAGGCCGGGCTGGAACTGCCCGGGTTCTCGACCTTCGACAAGATGGCCTCGAAAATCCGCACCGAGGTGAACACCTCGATCTGCACGGGCATCCACGACCGCATGAGCGCCGCTCAGCGGGCGGGGCTCATGCGACTGCTGGAGGACCGCGACAGCGACGGGACGACGCTGTTCAACCGGCTGAAGAAGCCCGCCAAGGGCCCGACCTGGTCGCACTTCAAGAACCTGACCAAGCGTCTGGAATGGCTGGACGAGCTCGGTGACACCGACGTGTGGATGGACGGAGTCGCCGCGGGGAAGGTCACCGACTTCGCCGGGGAGGCGGACGCGGCGGATGCCTCGGAGCTGCGGGACTTCGCCCCGGTCAAGCGCATCGCGCTGGTCGCGGCCCTGACGCACAAGGCTCGGATGCGGGTGCGGGACGACCTGGCGACGATGTTCTGCAAGCGGGTGGCGACGAAGATCAAGAAGGCCAAGGCGGAGCTGGAGGAGATCCGGCTCGCCGAGCGGGAGATCGTAGAGTCCCTGATCGGGAACTACCGCACGGTGCTCAAGCACATCGACGAGGGCGGCCCGGCCAGGAGGCGCTCACGAAGGCCGCGGCCATGACCGCCGAGGTCCGCCAGGCCCTGGACGGTCTGGACGAGGAGGCGCCGGTGGACGAGGTCGCGACGCGGCTGGAGGGCAGGGTCTCCCCGGCGGTCCTCGCCTTGGTGAAGGCTCAGGTGGTGCAGGCCGGCGGGTTCGGCGCGGTCACCCGCGCGGTGGACGGCTTCGGCGGGTTCGCGAAGCAGTACGAGCAGATCGAGAAGGTCTCCGCCCATCACGGCAACTTCTGGGAAGTGCTGCTGTACGGGCAGATCGGCCGGGACCGGGCGGTGATGTTCGACCTTGCCGACAACGACAAGCTGAAGTTCACCGCGACCAGCGAGGACAGCCGGGTGCTGGACGCCCTCGCGCACGCCCAGCGTCACCAGGCGGCCCGCGGCGAGTACATCACCGCCTTCAATGAGGAGGGCAAGGAGGTCGACATCTCCTTCGCCACCCAGAACTGGCGCAAGGCAGTGGTCGACAAGACCCGGACCGGGCAGTTCGTCCGCAAGCACTTTGAGGCGATGGTCTTCACCGCGCTCGCCGAGGAACTGCGCACCGGCGACGTCGCGGTGGTCGGCTCGGAGGAGTACGCCGACTGGTCCGAAAAGCTGCTGGCCTGGGAGGTCGTCCAGGAGACGCTGGGGCCCTACCTGGTGGAGGTCGGACTCGCCGAGCCGGGCGAGAGCGCCGAGTTCGACGCAACGTTCTTCCGCCGGCAGCTGGAGGACAAGCTGCGCGGCGCCGCCGCCGCGGCGGACGCCGGGTACCCGGAGAACGACGGGCTGGTCATCGATCCGGAGACGGGCATCCCGTCACTGAAGGCGTTTAGGGCTGACGGTCAGCGGCCCTCGGCGAAGCGGCTGGAGCAGGAGATCAAGGCGAGGATGCCGGAGCGTTCCCTGATGGGGATCGTGGCCCGGACCGCGTACTGGGTGGAGTGGTGGCGCCGTTTCGGCCCGCCGTCGGGCAATGAGCCCAAGCTCACCGACCCCTTGGGCCGCTACGTCATCGTCACGTTCGTCAAGGGCACCAACATGGGTCCGTACGAGGCCGCCCGGCACATCCCCGGCGTGAGCGGGCACGAGCTGTCGTACGTCGCCAACAAGCACTTCTCGATCGTGCTGCTGAACGAGGCGGTCGCCGACCTGGTGAACGCGCACGCCCGCCTGGACATCTCGCAGGCGTGGGGCGACGGGACCGCCGTGGCGGCGGACGGCACCCACATGGACACCTATCTCGACAACCTGCTCTCCGAGACGAGCGTGCGGTACGGCAAGCCGGGCGGCATCGCCTACCACCACATCTCCGACACCTACATCGCGCTGTTCACGCACTTCATCCCGTGCGGGGTGTGGGAGGCCGTCTACATCATCGAGGGCCTGCTGAAGAACACGAGCGAGGTGAAGCCGACCACCGTGCACGCGGATACCCAAGGCCAGAGCTTCCCTGTCTTTGCTCTCGCCCACCTGCTGGGCTTCGATTTGATGCCCAGGATCAGGAACTGGAAGGAACTGACCTTCTACCGGCCCTCCAAGAGATCCGAGTACGTGCACATCCACCCCCTGTTCGGCGAGCCGGGCAAGAACATCATCGACTTCGACCTGATCGAGTCCCAGCTCCGCCACCTGATGCGCGTGGCCGTCTCCGTACGCGAGGGCGCCATCTCCTCCTCCACGCTGCTCAAGCGCCTGCGCTCCGGGTCGAGGAAGAACGCCACCTATGCCGCCTTCCGCGAGGTCGGCCGCGTGATCCGCACCGTGCAGCTGCTGCGCTACCTCTCCGACGCGCCGCTGCGGCGGCGGGTGACGGCGGCGACGAACAAGGTGGAGTCGTTCAACCGGTTCTCGCAGTGGATCGGCTTCGGAAACCGTGGCGTCATCGCTGACAACGATCCCATCGAGCAGGAGAAGGCGATGAAGTTCAACGCCCTGCTCACGAACGCGGTGTTCCACAATGCCCTGGACATCGCGGAGATCGTGCGGCAGCTGCTGGAGGAGGGGTGGGAGATTGATCCGCAGGACCTGGCGCACATCTCGCCGTATCTGACCGAGCACATCAACCGGTTCGGTGAGTACAGCACTCACGAAGTCGGCATCCAGCCCGAGGCGTACGACCCGACGCTCGACATCGACTTCACCCCGCTGCGTGAGCAGGACCTCACCACCGCCGGCCTCGGTCAGGCCGCCTGACTGCCCGACTTGCCGAAGGGCTTCGCCGGAGCCACCGAGCAGTTCGGTCTTCAGTGCCTCCGGGGCCTGTCGCCGCGCACGGTCCGTCGAGCAGCTCCCACTCCGGTGCCGGGGGCCCCGCCCGCGACCGGCTTAGGGGTCCTGGCACGGGCGTGCGAGAGCGCTGGCGCTATTTCGACTCGCCGTCTGTCGGTGCCGGGGCGGTCTGTGCCAGGCCGGCGAGCAGCAGGTCGATCATGCGGCGGGCCTGGTAGTCGGGGAAGGTTTCGACTCCGATGCACAGGTTGCCGATGGCGAGCATGAAGTCGTAGGCGCGGATGTCCGCGTGTGTGGAGCCGGCGGCGGCGGACGCTTTCAGCAGCTGGTCGAGCACGGGCAGCAGGCGTTCGACGAACTCGTTGTGCAGGCTCTCGAATCCGGCTTGGTCCGAGTGCAGTGCCTCGGCGAGGCCGTGCTTGGTGACCAGGAAATCGGCGAATTGGTGCACCCAAAGCCGCAGGACCTCGTACGGCGTATCGGCGGCGGGCGGCGTGTGCGCGGCAGTGGAGAGCGCGTCGACCTGGTGTCTGAAGACGGCGACCACCAGTTCCGCCCGGGTGGGGAAGTGGCGGTAGATGGTGCCCATGCCGAGGCCCGATTCGGCGGCGATCTCCCGCACGGGAGCGTCGACTCCCGCACGGACGAATACGGCCGCCGCGGCGTCCAGCAGTATCTGCTCGTTTCGGCGGACGTCGGATCGCTTGCGGCCGGCAGGGGGTGGCGGCGTGTTGGGCGTGGACATCGTGAGCACCTCCCACTTGTAAAACGGAGCAACGTTCCGTATCGTAATGCGGAGCGGGGCTCCGTATTTCAATCATGCCAGACGCCGCGCAGCACGGGCCACTTGGCCCCTCCGAGAAAGACATTCACCTCATGAGCGACACCACGTCCGCCGACGGCGGCAACGACTCCACCACCCCAGTCATATCTGTCAGGCCGATCGCACTGGCCGCCCCGGACCGCGGCCAGGACCTGCAGGTACGGGTCACAGCGCCGACGACCGGCCACAACCTGCCCGTCGTCGTCTTCTCGCACGGCATGGCCGTGACCATGGACGAATACGCACCGCTGGTCGGCTTCTGGGCCGCCCGCGGGTTCGTCGTCATCCAGCCCACCCATCTCGACTCGCTGGGCCTGCTCCCCGACGACCCGCGCACCCCGCTCATCTGGCGTATCCGCACCGCCGACCTGACCAGGATCCTCGACCAGCTCGGCACCATCGAAGCCGGCGTGCCCGGGCTGGCCGGCCGCATCGACCACGACCGCATCGCGGTCGCCGGACACTCGTGGGGCGCACAGACCGCCAGCATGCTCGCGGGCGCACGGGTCGTCGACGCCGACGGCACTCCCGGTGAGAGCGTGAGCGACTCGCGTGTGAAGGCGGCGGTACTGCTGTGCCTGCCCGGTACCGGCGGCGCCGACCTAAGCCCGCTCGCCGTCCAGTACTTCCCGTTCATGAGCCCTGATTTCGCCGAGCTGAAGACGCCGAGCCTCATGGTCGCCGGCGACCATGACCAGTCCCCGCTGACGGTGCGCGGTCCGGACTGGTTCACCGACGGCTATCGCCTCAGCTCGGGCGCCACCGATCTGCTGACCCTGTTCGGCGCGGAACACGTACTCGGCGGCATCCTGGGTTCCAACGACACGCGGACCACCGACGAAAGCCCCGAGCGTGTCGCGGTCGTCCAGCACGTCACCCTGGCGTATCTGCGTACCGCGCTGGGCCTCGACAACGACGCGTGGCCTACCGCCCGCCGGTCCCTGGCCGCGGCCGTCGACGCGCTGGGGAGGATCGACTCAAAGTGACCAACCCCCTCGCACCGGCCCGCAGGCCCAGTTTCGGAATCATGACCGCCCCAGCGCAGGTCGCCTACGACGACGTCCTGCGGGTCTGGCGTGAGGCGGACGGCATCCCGCAGATCGAGCACGCCTGGCTGTTCGACCACCTCATGCCGCTCGGCGGCGACCCGAACGGACCCACCTTCGAGGGCTGGACACTGCTGTCCGCCCTCGCAGCCCAAACCGAGCGGTTGCGGCTCGGGGTGATGGTCACCAGCAACAGGTTCCGCCCACCGGCCATGCTGGCCAAGATCGCCGCCACTGTCGATGTCATCTCCGGCGGCCGGCTCGAGTTCGGCATCGGCGCGGGCTCGCGGCCCGACGTGCCAATGGCCCGGCGTGAGTACGCCGCTCACGGCCTTCCCTTCCACAATGCCGCCCACGCGGTCAAAAGCCTCGCCGAGGCGTGCACGATCACCCGCAGTCTATGGACCGAAACCGCACCGTTCGACTTCCAGGGCGACCACCACCAGCTGACCGGCGCGTTCTGCAGCCCCAAACCCATCCAGCGACCCCACCCGCCGATCCTGATCGGCGGCCAGGCCACCCCGACGCTGCGCGTGGTGGCCGAGCACGCCGACCGCTGGAACATGCCCGGGGGCAGCATCGAGCAGGCGATCGCCCGCAGCGCGACGCTGGACCGGCTGTGCGCCGAGGTCGGCCGCAACCCCGCCGAGATCACCCGATCCATCATCCTGCCCGCCTCCTACGACCGACCCCAGGACACCCGCCACGTCGTCCGCGCGGCACTCGACGGCGGGTTCAGCCACATCGTCCTCGGACTCGACGCGCCCTACCCGGCCGAGGTCGCACGCCGGGTCGCCGACACCATCATCGCCCCCCTCTCCGACACGAACTGATACACCGAATCACGGTCCACAACGCGAGGGCGGCGCCACCGCTGCCCCTGAAACCGAGGAACCACCGATGACGAGGACCCACCCACCGTTCGATCGGGAGCTCACCGCAGTGGGGGTGGGACCGGAATGCGAGCGAAACGTGCCACACGCCAGCGGCCAAGTAGGTCACAGGCGCGAATCGGTGTCGTAGGCGGGCGGCGAGGACGTCCGCCGACTCGAAGAGGCGACAACGCGGACACTGAGGTTGTTTCATAGGTGTTCGCTCATGAAACACCCCGCCGCCCGAAGGCCCACCTGCGGCAATCATGTTTCATGAGTTGTTGCAAACGGCTGGACGTCTGAAACGCCCTCATGAAACGGTCTGGGGCGTGAGCGACGACTTCAAGCGCGTGGAATCGCACGCCTGCCCGATGTCCACCTGCGCCGCCCCGGCGGGCTCGCCGTGTCGCACCGGCAAGGGCGGGGTGGCGATCCAGTACCACACCGCCCGCTTCCGCCTCGTGCCCCAACTCGCCAAGGCGCTCAGCGTGCCGACCCCCGCCGTACGCAAGCCGGGCTCGGCCTGGACCGAGCTGCCCCGGCCCCCGAGCACCGGCGCCGAGCCGGTCGGACACGTACCCCTCGGGTACGCCCGCGCCTCGACCGCACGGCAGTCCCTGGACGCACAGCTCGACTCCCTCGCAGATGCCGGGGTAACCCGCATCTTCTCGGAGAAGATCTCCACCCGCGCCACCAAGCGCCCCGAGCTGGAGGCCGCGGTCAAACTCGCCGGGGAGATCCGCTCCTCCGGCGTGCGCGTCACCATCGTCGTCCACGAACACAAACGGCTCGGCCGCGGCATCGAACTCGCCATGCTCGCCGAGGAACTGAAGGCGAGCGACGTCGGCCTGGAGTTCCTCACCGGGGAACTGAAGGGCTCGCACGACCCGTCCGGCATCGTTTTCACCGTGCTGGCGGCCATGTCCGGTATGGAGCGCGAGTACATCCGCGACCGCACCCTGGAAGGCCACGAGAGCGCGCGGAAGCGCGGCAAGACCATCGGCGGCGCCAGCGTCGCAGACGAGTCCATGCTGTCCATGGCTCTGCACCTGCGAGAGCAGGAGATGAGCCTGCGCGACATCGCCAAGCGGCTCGTCATCACCACCGGCAAGAAGAAGGGCCAGCATCCGTCACCGGCGACCGTGATGCGGATGCTGCGCGAGCACGACGAGCAGACGGCCTAGGGACTCAAGATCATCTCCTTGCCCCTTTGACGCGTATCTCGGTCACACCCCTTACAGCGGGACATCCAACCGATAGCTGCACCCGCGCGTAGTCGAAGGGTCCGCAAAGCCACAGCTTTGCGGACCCTTCGACTACGCGCTCGGAAAGACGGGCGCCCGCTGGCCGGATCAGCTCAGCTGAGCCGAGAGTCCGCACTCACAAGGATTGTCACCGTCGGCCCCACGGGCGGCCCCTCGCCCACGTTCCATCGCCGCTTGTCGGCAGGTCTGTCAGCACCGCGCGGCGCCCGGACCCGCTGTTGTCATCGCGGCCGCGACGGCCCGCGCCCACGCCACCTCGTCCTGGCCCGGTGAGGAAACTGGCTGACTCTGCTATCGAACGGAGCCAGAGCCAGCGAGCAGGTCCTGGTCCGGCTCACTGCCGGCGGCGTGGTGCACGGTGTCACGGAATTGTTTGGGTGAGGTGCCGGTCACGCGGCGGAACGCGGTGCTGAACGCGCTCTCGGATTCGTAGCCGGTGGCGAAGGCGAGTTCGGAGATTGACCGGGTATTGCGGCGCAGGGCGTCGCGGGCCAGGCTCATTCGCCACTGGATCAGGTATTCCAGTGGTGCGGTTCCGGTCTGCTTCTTGAAGGAGGCGGCGAATGCCGAACGGGACATGCGGCTGATGTCGGCGAGCTCTTGCAGGGTCCATTTGTGTCCCAGATCGGCGTGCATGGCGCGCAGTGTGGCGCCGATGCCGTTGTCGTTGAGTGCTCCCAGCCAGCCGGTGGGCCGGTCGGTTTGCTCGGCGTGGGCGCGCAGCACCTGAACGAACAGGATCTGCGCGAGATGGTCCATGACCAGAGAGCGGCCGACGGCGTTGCTCTCCACCTCGCTGTTGAGCAGCTCGGTCACATGCGCGAGCAGCACGCTGCGCGGGTCGGTGGCCCGAACGTGGACGAGCCGCGGCAGGATATCGATCAGTATCGAGGCGTTGGGCTCGTCGAAGTAGAAGTACCCGCCGCACAGGTAGGTGTCTTCCTCGGCCTCGGAGCCGATGCGCGCCACCCCGTTCGTGGCGGTCTTCCACAATGTTTCCGCCGGCTGCGGTTGCGCGGTGAGGGTGCTGGCCATCCGGTAGGACGGCGGGTTGCCCAGGAGGTAGAAGTCGCCCTCGCGCAGGTGCACGGGCTCGCGCTCGTCCAGGGCCAGCCAGCATTCCCCGCGGACGACGCCGCCGATTTTGACGTGAGGGAAGGCATCGAACCGCAACGCCCACGGTTGTGTGGCGCGCAGGGCCGGGTCGACCACGGTGCGGGGCCGCAGCAGGCCGATGGCGCTGGCGATCGGGTCGCTGGGCCCGAGCGGAGCACCGGTCGTGGACGATGCGTAAGGAAGTTTGGACTTCACATTATGGATTGTAGCAATCCGCTCTCGCATTCTTGATCCAGCGGGCAAGCGGATTTTGCGTCGTCTGGCCCGTTACCAAAGGATTTCGTTCGAGCGTACCCGCGTAGGACGAATAAAAGGCATTGGGCTTCCGTTCCCGGGGGTCGAAAGAAGGGTCATGATGTCTGCCAACGACCTGCGCACGTTCTACCAGCGCTACATCGACATGCTCAACGCCCACGAACTGCACCGCGTGGACGAGTCAGCAGCGATGAAATCACCTACTACGGCGATCCGGCGACTCGTGCCCAGGCTCACGCCGCGCTGACCGGCGAGATCGAGGCGGTGCCGGACTTCCACTGGGAGCTTGAGGACCTCAAGGTCGACGGAGACACTATCGCCGCCCGGCTGACCAACACGGGCACGCCCGTGAAGGAGTATCTCGGCGTGGTTCCCACCGGCGCCTCGTTCGAAATCGTGGAGTACGCCATCTACCGGGTCCGCGACGGACGGTTCGTGCACATGACCAACCTGCACGACGCCGAGACGCTCAAGCAGCAGTTGCGTGCCTGACCTCCGCCGGCCGATCGGAGTCGGCATCGTCGGCCTGAGCGCGCGGGGAGGCTGGGCGGCCGGCGCCCACCTGCCCGCGCTGGCGGCCGTCAACGGAATGGAGCTGCGCGCGCTGGCGGTGAGCTCACCGGCTTCGGCGCATGCCGCTGGAGCGATGTACAACGTGCCTGCGTACACCTCGGTCGAGGAGCTCGCCGGCGACGACAGCGTCGACCTCGTCGTGGTCGCCGTCAAAGTGCCCCGGCATCGCGAGGTCGTGCTGCCCGCGCTCGAAGCGGGCGTGCCGGTGCTCACCGAATGGCCGCTCGCGGTCGACCTGGCCGAGGCCACGGCGCCGGGTCGCACAACAGGCGACCCGGCCCGCCACTCACGGCCAGCTCCTCCTTGAGCAGGGCCAGACAAGATATCCCCGCACAGCGCCATGCGCCTGCTTGAATGCCTCGGCCGAGACAGCAACGGGACACGCCACGCACCGCGGGCGGGACGCCCGTTCCTCCTAGGGCCTGTCTGACAATTCCCGTCGTCCGCCCGAAGGGCGGGCCCCGCGGCGTCTGGTGCGTGCGATCGCAAGGCGCCGGAGCGCCCTCGTGGCGGAGCCACGTGGGTGGTTCGGCAACGCGGCGAGCGTGCGTGCCAGGCGCCGCGGGGCAGGCGGGAATTGTCAGACAGGCCCTAGACCCCAACCGCCGCGGAGCGCAGCCGCGTTGGTGCGACAGAGCCCGTCGATGCAATCGCATCGTACAAAGAAGAAGATGGAGACCCCAGTGGGACAGCTCGACCACAAGACCGCCCTCATCGCCGGTGCCACCTCCGGCATCGGACTCGCGGCAGCTCGCGCGCTCGCCGCCGAAGGGGCATACGTCTTCTTGACCGGCCGACGCGAGGAACGGCTGGAGGAGGCCGTGGCGGAGTTACTGTAGGCGCGGACAGGGCGACGGGCATCGCCGCCGACGTCACCGTCCTCTCCGACCTTGACCGCGTCATGACCATCATCAAGGAGAGCGGTCGCGGACTCGACATCCTCTACGCCAACGCGGGCGTCGGCAGCGTCGGCTCCCTGGGCGAGATCACCTGGGAGGAGTTCATGTCCACGTTCAACACCAACGTCGGCGGCATGGTGTTCACCGTCCAAAAGGCGCTGCCGCTGCTCACGAAGGGTTCCTCGGTGATCCTTTGCGGCTCCGCCATCGATGTGAAGGCCGCCCCCGGCATGGGCGTCTATGCCGCAACCAAGGCCCCGTCCGATCCCTGGGCCGCACCTGGGCCGCGGAACTCGTCAACCTGGGTATCCGCGTCAACGTCCTCGCTCCTGGAGCCACCAACACGGCCGCTCTCGCCGAACTCACCGGCGACCCCGCAGCACTGATGGAGAGCCTGACCACGGCCACCCCCATGAACCGCATCGCCACACCCGAGGAGACCGCCAACGTCGTGGTCTTCCTCGCCTCGGACAACAGCAGCTTCATGACCGGATCAGAGATCTACGTCGACGGCGGCCACAGCCAGCTCTGAGTGGGCATTTGATGTTGATTCGCGCTGACCGTTTCATCAGGCTTCGCTAAGTACCTGACGCTGTCGGGGATCTTGACTTCCGCTCTGTACGTGCAGTGCGCGTAGTGGGAAGTTAGAGGGCCTGCGGCAGTCGGGCTGGTCCTCGGCCCAGGCGTTCTAGGGAGGATCGACCGTGCCCTCCGATGACGACATGCTGTGGCGTCGCTGCGCGCACCTGGGCCGTGTCCTGCTGCCTGTGGTGGACCAGGAGGCGTGGCGCCAGGCCCGCCGCCACGAGCACCTGGGAGCCAGGGGTATCAACATCGTGGACGGCGAGCGGCTGATCGAGGTCTTCGCGGCCCTGGCTGCTCATGCCGTCGCGGTCGACACTTCCGTGTCTGCCGCAGAACTGGACATCCTGCCTCTGAGTGCGGTGGCTGACGCGGCGACCGGTAAACGCGATTTCGAACTGCTCGCCGGGCTCCCGTACACCTTCGCCGACGGCCGCGACGAACTGGCCGTCAAGGTCTTCCGGCTGTACACCTACAAGGGCGGGCAGTACAGCCACCGACTTTTCCAGCTGAGCACAGAACTGCGCCATGCGCTGATCGTCCTCGCCGAACGCTCGCGAATGCCGTCTCCCATGTGCGGGCACGTCTTCTTCTGGGCGGCTGCAGCTGGCCTGCCCAGCGGTCATGGAGAACAGACGAGCTGATGTGACGCTGCACCTGGAGCACCTCACGATCACCCGCAAGACCGTCACCGGCCTCGCCGACCGGCTCCCGGCCGTCGCGCCGGACCTGCCCGAGCACCCGGACTATCCCCGCATCCTCGCCGCCTTCAACCACGCGACCGGTCCACTACGGGCCAAGGACGTCTGCGCAGCCCTCGGCCGCGAACTGCTGCCGAAGAACGTCGAAGGCACCCGCGCCAAGCTGAAACGCCTGGTCAAACTCGGGATTCTCACCGAGGCCGACACGGGCAGCTTCGCCAGGAAGCTATAGCTGACACAACCTCCACCAGCGTCCTTGCTCCCACCTCAGTCAGAAACGGACATCACCTTACGAACCGCCCTCTGAGTTGGGACGGTAGGGCTTGTCGAAGGCCCTGTTCGTCGCCAGGGGAGAAGCGCTCCCCGGGTCCAGGGCGCCGGGCAGAGCCAGGCGCCACCGGAGCTGTTGGTGCTTCACCTGCCGAAGGAAGATCGCCAGTGCGGCGGCCTCGCCGTTGACGCCCGCAGCCTTGACGGCCCAGCTTGCCTGGGCCCGGCAGAGCCGGCAGTGGCCGTCGTGGACGGGAACCTCGCGACGGCAGACAGCACATGTGCCAGGCGCCGTAGGTACAGCAGGCCCAGCAGAACCGGCCGGGCAGCTGCCCCCAGGCAAAGCAGCCCACGCAGGAGACCGCAGGCTTGTTGTCACGGATCTTGCTCATCGAGGCGGCGTCAGGCCGGCGGGAGGGATCGGCCGTCCCGGCGCTTGTGGATCACCGCCGGTGTGACAGTCCCCGCGCCGACTGCCGCTCGTCCGTCTCCGCCTGCCCCGGGCGTCCTCGACCCGGGTCTGCTGGACGTGGACGCATCGCATCGTGGCGGCGATCCACGAGTGTCCCAAAACCTCCTGGATCGCGAGTAAGTCCAGCCCGCTTCCGTAGAGTTGGGACGCGCAGAAATGTCGCAGGACATGCGGTGTCAGCTTCTTGCCCCACCCGGGCAGGTGCACTTTGGCCGCGCCCTTGGGCCCATTGCGCAGGGCATCGTCGCCCACCCGACGTGAGGAACCGTCGGCGTTCTTGCGCTCGGAGGGAATCAGCGGGGCGCCGGGGCGGGTGTGGTCGTCGTCGAACTGGCCCCAGAGGCTTCGGATCGGCAGAAAAACTTGCCATCCTTGTCACTTAATGACAGTGTCATTAAGTGACAAGAATGGCGTCCTCGTCTGACCGGGCCGCCCCCGCTCCCGATCCCTCGGCGCATCGCTGTCAGGTGGCGCTCGGCGCCCATGAGTACGCCGCTGCCGTCCTTGATTGGAAGACTCAGTGACTACCGAAGTTTCCCCTGTGAAGAAGCCGGAAGCGGTGACGATGCCGCCCCGGCAGGTGTTTCAGACCGTTTCCGGGCTGGTGGCCGGCTTGTTCGTCGCCATCCTCGCCGGAACCGTGGTGGCCAACGCGCTCCCCCGGATCACCGCCGAACTGGGGGCGAGTCAGGCCACGTACACCTGGGTGATCATCGCGGAGCTGCTGGCCATGACGGCCACCGTTCCGTTGTGGGGCAAGCTGTCCGACCTCTACAGCAAGAAGCTGCTCCTCCAGATGTCGCTGGGCCTGTTCGTGGTCGGCTCGCTCGTCGCCGGGTTCTCCCAGGGTGTCGGCACGCTGATCTTCAGCCGGGTGGTGCAGGGCGTGGGAGCAGGCGGACTCACGGCACTCACGCAGGTCGTGATGGCGGCCGTCATCCCCCCGCGGAAACTGGGCAGGTACTCCGGCGTCTTCGGTGCCATCTTCTCCGGCGCCACCGTGGCAGGCCCGCTGATCGGCGGTCTCCTGGTGGACACCTCCTGGCTCGGCTGGCGGTGGTGCTTCTTCATCGGCGTGCCCTTCGCGCTCCTTGCCATCGCGCTGCTGCAGCGCACACTGCACCTTCCGCACGTCCGCCGCGAGGTGAAGATCGACTGGCTCGGTGCCCTCCTGATCGTCGCCGGTGTCAGCGCGCTGCTCATCTGGGTCTCGATGGCGGGCAGCACGTTCGACTGGTACTCCTGGCAGACGGCCGCCCTGGCCGGTGGCGGAACGCTGCTGCTGGCGGCGGCCGTCCTGGTCGAGTCCCGGGCCGCCGAGCCGATCATCCCGCTGAGCATCTTCCGCAACCGCACCGTGGCGCTGACCACCCTGGCTTCCCTGCTGGTTGGTGTCGGCCTCTTCGGCGGCACCGTCTTCCTCTCGCAGTTCTTCCAGGTGGCCATGGGCAAGTCCCCCACGACCGCCGGTCTGATGAGCCTGCCGCTGATCCTGGGATCGCTCGCCGCCTCAACGATCGCCGGACACCGGATCAGCGCGACCGGCAGGTGGAAGCGCTACCTCGTGGCGGGCACCATCCTCATGACGGTCGGCCTCGCCCTGCTGTCCACCATCGGATCCCACACGCCTTTCGTCCTGCTGAGCATCTACATGGCCACCCTGGGGGCCGGCGTCGGCATGCTGATGCAGAACCTGGTCCTCGCCGCGCAGAACGACGTCCCCGCCGACACTCTGGGCAGCGCGACCTCCGTCCTGTCCTTCTCGCGCAGCATGGGCGGGACCATCGGCACCAGCGTCCTCGGGGCGGTACTCGCCCACCGTGTCGCCCCCGCACTGGCCGCCAGCCGCACGTCGGGAGGTGACACGCCGGGAGGCGGAACCGGGCACGCTGTCCCCGACACGACGACCCTGCCCGAGTCCGTACGCGCGTTCGTGGAAAACGCCTACGGCATCGCCACCGCCGAACTCTTCTTCTGGGCCACCCCGTTCGCTCTGCTGGCGCTGATTGCTGTCCTGTTCATCGAGGAGAAGCCGCTCAAGACGACCACCAGCACGGAGCGACTCGCCGAGGAGATCGCCATCACCGCCGCCGGCCGCGCCCTCCCGCCGACCGCGGACACACCCCGCGCCGACCTGGCTGCCGGGCGGCGGCGGCCGTGACGACGAGGCCGGAACAGCAGGGTGCCCGGGACGGTGGATCGTCCCGGGTACTTTTCGTGATCGGCTGGCTGGACGGGCTGTCGATGACGCCCCGCGCAGGCCAGTTCAGCGCAGTTGCCGACGGGCCGTACAGGCAATCTGCGGATCTCCGCCGGGCCCTCGGGTTCGCTGTTGGCCGTCAGGACAACGATGGGGGAGCGCCCCTCGTGGTCGGTCCCGTACTTGCCGCCCGCAGTTTCGCGGCCCCCGGTCGGCCCCTCCCCTGCCATGACAAACCGGGCCGTCGAGGGGACCGGCGCTGGGATGCTCGCTGGCTGGTCTTTGGCGTCACTAAATGTCATTCTGGCACCTACAGTCGGGAGCAGGGAGTAGTGGGATGACCGGTACGGCCTCGACCAAGGGGCGGGGCGGCATGAGTGATCAGCGGCGCCACCGCCTGCGTCTGGATGTCTCACGGGAGGCGTCCCGGCTCTTCTGGGCGCAAGGCGTCGACGCGACCAGCGGCGACCAGATCGCCGAGGCCGTGGGCCTGTCGACGCGCACCATCTGGCGCCACTTCCGCAGCAAGGAGAGCTGCGCCGAGCCCATCGTGATGCGGGGCGTGGAGTGGGAGATGTCCACGCTGCGCAGCTGGCCTCCGCAGCTCTCGCTGGAGGTGCACTTCGCCGCGGAGAGCCACCGGTTCGGCCGTGAGGCCAGTGACGTGGAGCGGCTGGACACCGCGCTGGCGATGAAGATGATCCGGCTGGCCGACACGGAGCCGGCCATCCGTACGGCCTGGCTGATGGCCTGCGACCAGGTGGAACGTGAGATGGCCGAGATCATCGCGGGGCGACTCGGGCTTCCGGCCGAGGACCTCGACGTACGCCTGCACGCCGCCGCCGCCTCGGCCGCCCTGCGGGTCCTCAACGAGGACATCGGCGCCGCCATCCTTGAGGGCGCCGACCCCCGGGACTTCGCGGACGCGCCTGCCCGGATCGCGCAAGCGGTACGCAGGGCCACCGGCGGAGCCGTGGGGGATCCCGTCACCACCTGAGCGACGACAACACGCCGGGGAACGGGACGACGGGTCCAGGACAACGGTTCTTGACCGCAGCAGCCCTGGCGACGGCGCTGCGCCCTGTCCGGTGCCCCCCGGTGTCTCCACGACGCGAGCCGGTCTCACCTGCCCTTTTGGAGGGCGGCGAGACCGGCTCGTGGTGCCGGTACCTCTCGGTGAAGGCGGATCAGCGCTGCTCGCGGGCCGGGGGCACGGTGATCGTGGCCGGGCCGGGCTTGAGCTTCGACGTGTGCGCCTGCAGATAGAGGTCCAGGTAGGGAGAGCGGTTGCCGTTGGTGACGACGTCATCGGCCGGGTCGTCCAGGGCCAGTTCGAGGCGTGCGTCCGTGATCTGGATCTGCTGCTGGGACGGTGTGTCGAGCCATTCACCGCTCTGGACGGAGCCGATCTCCACGGCCAGGGTGTGTCCGGCCTTCAGGGTCCAGTCGGTCGGCTTGAGGTCCAGGGACAGCTGGTCGGCGTCCAGCCGGGAGACCTGCTCGTCGAACATGACCGCAGTACCGTCCTTGGCCACGTCGTACAGCTTGACCATGACGTTGCCCTCACCCCGGGCCGTCATGGAGACCTTGGGGGTGCCGATGATCCGCGTGGACTTCGCGATGGGCTCGGACCACACGAAGAAGCCGGCCCCGTCGCTGCCAGCTGTCTGAGCCGTGCCCTTCGCCGCGGTCGTCGAACCGCCGCCGGTGTCCGTGTACGAGCCGTCGCCGAGCCGCACGGTGGTGGAGCGGTCCGCGGCCGGCCACGACTTCTCGGCCCGCCAGGTACCGGTGCTGTCCTGGACGGCGTAGTCCGGGTACGTGACCTTCGGCTCGACGCCCTTGAGGTGCTCGTCGAAGAAGGAGAGCGTCTCCTTGTACCAGCCCTCGCGGCCCATGGCGAGCTGCCCGTCCTGGGTGCGCTTGTCGCCGCGCACGTGATCCCACTGGCCGAGCCACCCGCGTTCGGGCCCCTCATGGTTGTCGAGGAACTCCTCCATTCCCTCTCCCTTGGTGTTGGGCTCGATGAAGCCCTGGGTGAAGAACAGTGGGGAGTCCGTGCCCTTGGCCCTCTTCGCCGGACTGCGGTCGGCCCAGTACGGGTCGTCCGGGTCGCCGACGGACGCGTTCAGAGAGTTGAGCGCCGCGCACTCCGGGTGCTTCTTCTCGTAGTCGGCGTTGGCCCGGTAGCGCTTGTCGTCGTCCGGCAACTGCGGGAGGGACGCGATGGTGTTGTAGGTGTTGGACGCGATGGGGGAGGTCCAACGGAACAGGCCGTTGGCCTGGAAATGCTTGTACGCGTCCCACACGGGCTCCTGGGCGACGACAGCCTTGAGCGCGTCCTGCTTCAGGTTGTTGCCGATGAGGCCGGTGTACGCGTCGAACGACATGCCGTACATGCCCACAGAGCCGGT
This sequence comes from Streptomyces sp. NPDC020299, assembly GCF_044387825.1. NCBI lineage: Bacteria > Bacillati > Actinomycetota > Actinomycetes > Kitasatosporales > Streptomycetaceae > Streptomyces > Streptomyces sp. NPDC020299. The sequence continues at coordinate 83,210 of NZ_JBIRWL010000001.1, read as the reverse complement.
GGACCACGACTGCTGTGCGCTCCAGTTGATCGCGGCCTTCACATCGGCCTGCTCACCGGGTCCGCCGAAGTCCAGGCAGCCGGTAGAACCTCCGAAGCCGCGCGTGTCCACCGCCACGAAGGCGTAGCCCTGGTCGAACAGATCGGTGCCCTTCATGAAGTCCTGGAAGCGCTTGGACGGCCCGGTGTGCTTCCAGCCTTCGGGCCCGAGCTCCCCGGAGTGCCCGAAGTACGAGCTCGCCGACAGGATGACCGGCACCTTCTTGCCCTTGGGCAGCTTTTCCGGAAGCAGGACGTCGGCGTGCAGTTCGGTTTCGGAGCCGTCCGAGGACGGGAAGTAGTGCTGCGTCCACCGCGCACCCTTCGGCACGCGCTTGTTCTCTGTGTGGGTGACGAAGTCGCCGGCGGTGGCGACGGCCGCCTTCTGTTTCTGCCCGGTGGCCCCGGAATCGGACCCCGCGCCCGCCTCGGCTGCGACCGTGCTGGTCAGCGTAAAGGCGGCCACCAGTACTGCAGCGGCATAGGTGGCCGCGGCGCGTTGCCTCATTCATGTCTCCCGAGCTTGCCTGTGAACGGATGTAGATCTGAGCGATGGGGCATGGCGCGAATCTCAACGCCCGCCACCGTGTCACTTAATGACAATGTCATTAAGTGACAGATCAGGCAAGCAGTGCCCGCCGAACCCCTGGTCGCGCCGGTCAGGGCTGCCCCGTTTGAGGTCCTGCGCCCGCGGCGGTCGCTGACGTGCCGCAAAGGCCGTCGGCGTCATCCGCTGTGAGCCCACGGCCGGGGGTCCGTACGGCACCTGCGGCGGGAGAGCCGTACCCAAGCGCCGAGCCCTGCCCTTCACCCCCACCCCGTGCTCCGCGCGGAACTCGACGCCCACACCCCCTGGGGCCGCGGATCAGGCCGGGCATGGAGGTCGAGCCTGCAGATCGAGAGTGGGCCAGGCCCGCCGGGCGCACCGATCCGGAAGTCCGCCGGCGGCCCAGGAGTGCCGCCGCGCCAACTACCGGCCGAATGGACCGCGGGGTGAGCGAACCGCCCCGCCCGACCGTGGACCGAAGGCTGCCGCCGGGACGCCGCCTGCTCCGCTTGCATGGGTGGCGCGCACCACAAGCGACGTGCGTTCGGCCAGCCATCCCCGAGCGAGCACTCGCACCTCTCCCACTCCGGACCGCGGACCCAAGGTGCGGCACCGGTCCGACAGTCGGAAGCTTCACGAGTGCACGCTTGCAGTCTTTGTCATTTAGTGACACTGTCATTAAGTGACAGGCGAGTCCTTGACCTCGCCTGCTTGCGACACCGGGCGCTGACCACAGGAAGGATCGACATGGCACTGCGGGAGACCCTCTCCGTCGAGGATTTCTTCGGGCCACCGACTCGCGCGAAGGCCACCCTCTCGCCGGACGGCAGGAAACTGGCGTACCTGGCGCTGTGGAAGAACCGCATGAACGTCTGGATCGAGAGCGTCGACGCGCCGGGGGACGCGCGGCGCGTGACCGCCGAGGACCGCGGAGTGGTGAGCTACCACTGGACCCGTGACGCGCGGTGGCTGCTCTACACCCGGGACCAGGGCGGCGACGAGAACCTGCACCTGTACCGCGTCGACCTGGCGGACCCGGACGCCCCCGCGGTGAACCTCACGCCCTACCCCGGGGTGCGGACCGTGGGCCTGGACCTGCCCGCCGGGCGGCCCGGCAAGGTGATCACCCAGCTGAACCTGCGCGACCGGGCCGAGTTCGACCTGGTCGAACTGGACATCGCCACCGGCGACCTCGCGACCCTCGCCCGGAGCCCCGGGGGCAATGTCGACGGGTGGCTGTACAGCGAGCGCGAGCTGTTCGCGGTGGCGACGACGGCGGAGGGCGATGTCGAGCTGTCCCGGTGGGACGGGGCAACGGGTGCGCCGGCCCCGGTGGCGTGGTTCGAGGGCGGCGACGCTCCGCTGGGGATCTACCCCATGGAGGTCACGCCGGACGGCGCCGGGGTGTGGCTGGGCTCGAACCGGGGGAGCGACCGTCTCCGCCTGGCCCGGCTCGACCTGGCCACCGGCGAGGAGGAAGAGGTCGACTCCCACCCCCAGTACGACCTGGACACCCGGGCACGGGTCTTTCCCGCCCTGCCCTCCCCCCTGATCCGCAGCCGGCGCACAGGGGAACTGCTCGGAGTCCGCTATCTCGGGGAGCGGCAGGTGATCCACGCGCTGGACCCGCACTTCGCCGCCGTACTGGAGAACCTGGAGAAGCTGTCCGACGGTGATCTCGCCGGGCTGTCCTCCGACGAGAGCGGACAGCGCTGGGTGGCCGGCTTCACCCACGACCGCGACCCCGGGGCCACCTACCTCTACGACCACACCACCGGCGAGAGCCGCCTGCTCCACCGGGCGAAGCCGCACCTCGACCCCGAGTCGCTGGCGCCGATGCGACCGGTGTCGGTCACCTCCCGTGACGGTCTGACGCTGCCCTCGTACCTGACGCTGCCGGTCGGTGTCCAGCCGTCCCGGCTGCCGCTGGTGCTGTTCGTCCACGGCGGTCCCTGGGACCGGGACAGCTGGGGGTACAACCCCGCCGTACAGCTCTTCGCCAACCGCGGCTGTGCGGTGCTGCAGGTCAACTTCCGGGGCTCCACCGGCTACGGCAAGGCCTTCACCAGGGCCGCCATCGGGGAGTTCGCCGGCACGATGCACGACGACCTCATCGACGGCGTGCGGTGGGCGGTCGACCAGGGATACGCCGACCCGGACCGCGTGGCGATCATGGGCGGCTCCTACGGCGGTTACGCGGCACTGGTCGGTGTCACCTTCACCCCGGACGTCTTCGCCGCCGCCGTCGACGTCGTAGGGGTCTCGGACCTGGCCAACTTCCTGCGCAGCCAGCCCGACTTCGTCAAACCGATGCTCGCCCACAACTGGTTCACGTACGTCGGTGACCCGGCCGACCCGGAGCAGGAGGCCGACATGCTGGCCCGCTCCCCGATCAGCCGCGTCGACCAGATCCGCACACCGCTGATGGTGGTGCACGGCGCCAACGACGCCCGCGTCGCCCTCGCCGAGTCCGACCAGCTAGTCGAGGCCCTCCGCGCACGAGACGTCCCCGTCGAGTACATCGTCATGGAGGACGAGGGCCACGCCATCGAGAACCCGGAGAACGTGATCGCCCTCTACACCGCGGCGGAACGCTTCCTGGCCGAACACCTGGGCTTCGAGGCCCACACGGCATGAGAACCCTCGGCTTCACGCCGTATGCCACCTGAAACCGAGCCGTCAACAGGGTGGTGCTTCAGGGCGCACCGCGCCCTGAAGCACCACCATCCCGCCGCCCCTCATCCTCTTCATGGGAGACAACATGACCCAGACGCTGCCGCAGCAGCTGTACCTGCTCTGCTACACCGTGGACAAGGCCAAGTTCCAGCTCGACAACCTGCAAGGCCGCGGCCAGCTGCTGCGTGCTGGAGCCCTGACCGAGCTGGCCCGCGACGGACTGCTCAGCGCCAGGGGCGGGAAAGTGGTCCGAAAGCCCGGGAAGGCGCCGGACGACTCCTTCACCGCCGCGGTGTGGGGCGACCTGCCCGACAGCAAGCCGAAAGGCTGGCTCCAGTTCGTGCACAACAAGGCCCACACCGCGGAGACACCGGTCCGCGACCAGCTCTCCGCCGCAGGAGAGGTCACCGTCTCCCGCGGCAAGGTGATAGCGCTCTTCCCCGCAAACCGTGTCACCGTCGCCCACCCGGACAAGGTGCGCGTCCTCCAGGAGCAGGTACGCGCCACCGTGCTCAACGGAGCCGACCCGGCGTCGATACCGCTTGACGAGCTGGCCATGGCCGTGTTCGCAGCCGAGCTCGAGGTGACCTGCGTGTGGAGCCGCGGAGAACTCCGCACCCACAAGCAGGCGCTCAAGGCGCTCGCCGCACGGTTCGACGAAATCGTCCCCGGCCTGCGCAAGGCGCTGCGCAACTCCTACCTGTCGAGCCGGGCGGTCGGTGGCGGCTGGAGCGCCTGATCGCCCGGCCGACACCGGCAGGACCCCGATTCGGTGAATCAGCAGGTGGTTACCGGTAGTTCGTTAAATCCGGCAGTGGTGCGGCTTGACGGCAGGTCGGGTTGGTCGTAGGCCGGTGATAGGAGTCAACTGCCCTGGCCTGCTACAAGACCGGCGAGCCCTCACGGCTGATCTACCGGCCCTGCCCAGACGCCCGGCCCGACTGGCGCAAAAGCTTCTCCTGGAAGGACTACCGCGACCTGATCCAGACCGCCCACCAGCAGCTCGGTGGCCCGATGGTGCTCGTCTGGGACATCTGTGAGACTTGTGGGGCGCCGTCTGGGGCCAGGGTCTGATGGAGTGACCCCCGAAATTCCGACACCTGGACGCTGGATGCTTCGTCATCCCAGGGCTGTTTCAAAGTCCGAGTGATGCTGCGAAGTCGCAGGTCACGGCGGCATGACGACTGTCGGTCAACCCGTCTCGTACACAACGAAGCTCCGGTTGGAGCGGGTGACCTCTCAAGTCGCCCTGCCGAACCGGAGCTTCGATGTGCCGTCAGTCTGCCAGCGTCTGCCTGATCAAGTCGCCCTCGCGTCAGCACCGCGCACTGCCGGGACTGCCGCAGCGGCTGGCCACGCTGGCCGATCCGCGGCACCGGCGCGGGAAGCGTCACCCGTTCGTGAGCGTGCTGCTGATCGCGTGCTCGGCCGTGCTGAGCGGAGCGCGTTCGTTCGCCGCGATCGGCCAGTGGGCCAAGAATGCCCCGCAGGAAGCCCTCGCCCGGCTCGGTGCCCGCACCACCAGCGTGTTCGCCGTCCGCGTCGCGCCCAGCACGGCGACCGTCCGCCGGATCATCAACCGCACCTGTCCCGGCGGGGCCGAGGGGTGGCTGTACCTGGCGACGGTAGTCGATCTGTGTACACGGGAGGTCGTGGGCTGGTCGATGGCCGACCACATGCGCGCGGAACTCGTCGCAGACGCAATCCGGATGGCCCATGCGGGCGGACACACGGCAGGCAACGCGATCTTCCACTCCGATCGCGGATCGCAATACACCTCTCGCCGATTTCAGGAGGTCTTGGCCGAGTTGGATATCCGGCGAAGCGTCGGTCGTACCGGTTCGTGCTTCGATAACGCCGCCGCGGAGAGTTTCTTCGCCGTCCTGAAAACGGAGATCGGCACCACGGTCTGGGAGTCCCGGGCGCAGGCTCGACAGGACGTGTTCCGCTGGATCGCGGAACATTACAACCGGGAGCGGATCCACTCGACCATCGGCTACATCACGCCGTACCAGGCCAGGACCCGCTGTCACCAACGACTGGACCTCGCGGCATAAATCGGAAGTGTCGGGAGCCGAGGGGGCACTTCACAGCCCGTCTGGCCCCTCCCGGTTCTGCACGCACGGCCGGGTTACGACTTCCTGAGCTCCTTGAGCCGGGCGGCGTAAAGCGCCGCGATCCGCTCGGTCTCCTGCCGGCCGGCGGTGCCAAGCCGCCGCTGGTCCTCGAGCGCGGCCTGTCGGCCGGCGTTCAGTTCCTCGATCCGGTCCTCGTCGGGCACCGGGGCCCTGCGCATCGGCGATCTGGGTGCTGTACCCAGGTCACCACGTCCCGGACGACGTCTGCTGCATCTTGCTCATCGCCGTCCTCCAGGCCAGAGAAATCAGAGCTGGGAGTGTCGGACACGGCCCTACCACCTTCGTGTTGATCTTGATTCGAAACGACCATTGTCTCCCCGTCCGAAACCAGTGGCCCAGCGCCGTGACACGTGACGAGCAGGGGCAGAGCTCCTTCGCACTCCGCTGCCTGCGGGCGATGCTCTCCAAGGGCTTTGCTGCGGGCATAGGTTGGGGCCCAGGTGATCACCGTTTCGGGGGTGGGACGTGGCAGGTCGGGATCTGCGTGCACTGTTCAGCACGAACGACCGGGGTTTTCAGGCTGTGGAGGCTTTCACGAACCGGCAGATGCAGTGGGAGCTGGTCGCGGCCGCGCTGGGCGACCACCTGCGGCAGATCACCGGGGCCGCCTTCGATGTCGAGGACCTGGAGCGCCCGCGTCACAACGTGATGGTGTTCCACGGGGTCGGCGGGATCGGCAAGACGACCCTGTCCCGCAAGCTGGAGGCCGCGCTCGCGGGGGCCGACCAGCGGCCTGCCCAGTGGGGCGAGCCCGCCTGGTCCGGGAAGCGGATCCTGCCCGTGCGCATCGACCTCGCCCGTTCCGCCGGCACGTCCTTCGAGGACGTCGTCCTCACGATCCGTGCCGCGCTCGCTGAACTGGGCCGTCCTCTGCCCGCCTTCGACATCGCCCTGCGCCGCTACTGGGAGAGCCAGCACCCCGGCGAAAGCCTGGAGGAGTACCTGCGGCGCGGGGGACTGGGCGCCCGGTTCGGCAAGGCCATGCCGCAGCAGATGCAGTCTGCTCTCGCGGACGTCGCCCAGGCGCTCCTCCTGCCGGGCACCGTGGGTACGGCAGTCGGTGCACTGGTCGGCTCCCTCACGAGGGCGCTGCGCGAGCACCGGCAGACCGTGCGTGCACTGGCTGGGTGCGCGCGGCTGGCCGATCTGCTGGAGGCCGAGGCGGACCTGGAGGCGCTGAGCTTCTACCCGCACCTGCTCGCGTGGGAGCTCGCCCAGCTACCGGCGGACAAGCACGTCATGCCGGTGATCCTGCTGGACACCTTCGAGGACGTCGGCGACCGAACCCACCGCGACCTGGAGCGCCTCATTCAGCGGGTGGTGTGGCTGATGCCGAACTGCTTCTTCGTCATCACCGGCCGCTCGCGCCTGCAGTGGGCGGATGCTGCCCTACCGGGGCAGCTCGACTACACCGGCCCGACCGCCTGGCCGGGCCTGGCCCTCCCCGCAGCCGTTCCGGCGGCCCGCGCTGCCCAGCCGCCCTACGGCCGCGTGCGGCAGGTCCTCATCGGCGACTTTACCGACTGTGCTGTGAGTGTCGGGGTCACTCGTCGGGGTGGTCCATAGGGCTTTCGCGTTCTCGTTTACCGATCTCGGCAAGGCTGTTCGTCGCGTCGGGATGGGGCGGGAGGGGCATGTGCGGAGCGTGATTGTCCTGGATGACATTCGTGTCCAGGAGATGGTCCGACGGGACGGGAGCCGGGCGTACACGATCGTGTGGCCGGACCTGACCGTGGACGAGGAGGCGGACTGCTTCCTCTGTCAGTACGAGGGCTCGGGGACGCAGAAGACGTACGCGTACACCCTTGTCGATCATCTGCGGTGGCGGGTGCGTGAGGGGCTGACGACGGCGAAGGTCTCGCTGTCGGATCTGCAGCGGTACATGGGGGCGGTCGGGGCACGGGTGCCGATGCCGTTCGGAGAGCCGTGGCGGATGCCGCCGAAACGTCCGTACGGCTCCGACGCCCTCAAGGTCACGGCCGCCTGTCTGAAGGGCTTCTACCTGCACCAATGTGCCCGGCAGGGGGTGAACCCGGAGCTGAAGGCGGCCTTGGACGTCCGACGGCTGCCGACTCAGCCGGACCGGGACCGAGTTCTGCTGGGGCACGTGGTGACCTCGATGTCGGCCAACCCTCTGACACCGCCTGGCCGTTCGCGCCGTCGGCACCCCAAGATGCTCCCGGACGGGGCGAGGCCCGAGCTTCTGAGCGAGGTCAACACGGCCCGGGACGCGATGGTGGTGACCTGGCTGTCCGACACGACCCTGCGGATCGGCGGGCTGACCGGGCTGCACCTGGTCGACCTGCACTTGCGGGAGAACGCGGCCTGCGGCGAGTGCAAGAGTCCGCACGTTCACGTGTGTCACCGCGGGGCCAATCCGAACGGGGCGGCGGCGAAGAGGAAGCCCGAGTGGCAGCTGCAGGACGGTGTGATCACCGGCGGGGAGGTCTATCGGGTGAGCCCGGCGGTGATCAGCACCTACTTCGCCTACATGACCACCGAGTACACGAAGCACGCCACCGGACACGGGATGCTGCTGATCCAGCTGCACGGGTCGAACATGGGTGATCCGTGGACGGCCGACGCGGCCCGCGGCATGCTGCGGCGGGCCGGGAAACGGGCCGGTCTGCCCGGCCGCATCAAGCCGCACCAGTTCCGGCACAGCACGATGGGCAAGATCCTCGACGCGTCGGGCAACGACCCGCTGGTGGCCAAGGAGGCGGGCAACTGGGCCTCGATGAAGATGGTCGACGAGGTCTATGGCCATCCCGATCAGCACTCGCCGGGGTTCGTGGCCGCCCTGAAGGCCGTCTGGGGTGAGGAGGAGTGAGTGCTCCCGCCCGGCGGCTGCTCCCCGTGCTGTCGCCGTCCACGGTTCCGAGCCGCACCACCGGCGACCGACTGGAGTTGCTGACCGCCCTGCTCAACGCGCCGACGTTCGACGCCGCCTTCCGCACGGACGTGATCGACCTGCCCGGCGACCACCCCGTCTACGCCTGGGAGTGCGGCGTCCCGCGGTGCGAGCGGCCTCTGAACCCGGGCACCGAGTTCTGCCACATCCACCTACGCGACTGGGGCCGACAACGCCGGGAAGGCGTCAGCGTCGCCGAGTTCCTGCGCACCGCCCACCCGCTGAAACAGGCATCCTGGAAGACGCCTCTGCCCTGCCGGATCTGTCGCCATACCCCGTCCTGGAGTGCGGACCGGCTGTGCCACATGCATGCAACCCGATGGCGCCGAGCTCAATATCCGCACCTCAAAGGGGGTGCTGTCCCGGACTTCGATGAGTGGGCCGCCAGCCAGCCGGTGCTGCCCTCGTTCGGGCAGTGCCAGGTGGTGCCGTGCCCCGAGGCCGCAGTGCATGCGCTGGGGCTATGTCGGCGCCACCGGCTCCTCTATAACCGTGCCGGGTGTCCCGGTGGTGCCCGACTTCCTCATCACTGGGGTCGGCTGGCCAACGAAGGACACACGTCCGGTCTCGTCAGTTACCAGGACGAGGCCGCCTTCCGGCGATGGTGCTGGGAGACCGCGCCGATCATGCGCTCTCACGGCAAGGTGTCACTGTTGGGCCTGAAACCTCTGGTCAAGGCCGAGATCCAATGGGCGATGTTCCACCACACCCAGACTCCGACCCAGGGCACGAACTGGGCACTTCCCTGGATCCAGCACCTTGCCGAGATCTGCCGGACCACCAAGGCGGACTCTCTGGCCGACCTCGACCTGGACACGTGCAACCGCCTCGTCCGCCAGGTTGGCACGGCGATGCTCGGCTACCTGCGACTGGTCTACTTCACCCGCGAGGACACCAAGGACGCCGGGTTCATCGAGACCGAACACTTCGGCGTCCGCTTCCCCCATGCCGGCAGCAGAATCGACCTGAGCCGAGTCACACAGCGCTGGCTGCGGGACCTGCTTTGGGACTTCCTGGCCGCCCGGCTGAAGACGAACCCGCCCCGCAGCCGAACCAGTTTCGATCAACTCCGCAGGGGATGGGTGGAGTTGAGCGCCTACCTCGAAGGCTTCGTGCCGGGCGGAGGCCACGACCCCACAGCGCTGGCCGAGTCCCATACGACCGACTTCGTCGCCGATCAGCGGCACCGAGCCCGGCATGGCCTGAAGTCGCTCGGCGTCCACCATCATCAGGGCGATCGTCGGTCTCGACATGCCGGTGAGCCCTCGATCGCCACCGCTGGAACCCTCTCGACCGTCTTGATGAGTGTTCGCCGCGTCCTGCGCGAAGCACTGGAGACCGGTGCTTCTGACAAGATCGGACTGGACCGCAGCTTCATCGTCGCGATGCCGAGGGCCACGGCCCCAACGGGGCGCCGATCGCCGTTCCCCGACGACGTCGCCAGGGCCCTGGCCCACCCGACCAACCTGGCGAACCTCGAAACGTTCGACGTCAACAACCGCGGGCTCCGGGACGCCTGGGAAACGCTCGTCCTGGTCGGCCGCCGCTGCGGCGAGGTCCTCAACGTCCGCCTCGAATGCATCGGCCGGCTCAACGGACTCCCGATGTTCTGGCACGACCAGACTAAAGTCGGCAACTACGACGAGGCCATCCGCATCCCCGAACGGCTCTATCAGCGGATCGAACGCCGCCAGGCAGTGACCATCGCCCGCTTCACCCAGCGCTACGGGCAGCCCCCAACACCGCCTGAGCGCCTGCAGATTGCCCTGTTCCCCCGGCAGTACAGCAACCGCAACCTGCTCAAGGGCGCCAGCTACGGGTGGTTCCACAAGCTGTTCCGCGACTGGGTCGACACGCTCGACATCGCCCACTGCGTCCCCCACCAAAGCCGGCACACGCTGGCGACGAACCTCCTGCGCAACGGCGCCGACCTCATCCACGTCAAGCGCTACCTCGGACAGGTCTCCGAGCGGATGGCCGAGCACTACGTCCACCTCGCCAACACCGATCCCCGCCTCGAGCAGGCCCTGCAGACCATCTGGGTCACCGGCCCCGGATCGGACGAGCCCGGACTGATCCTCTCCGGCAGCGAGCCCATGTCCAAGGAAGAGGCCGAGGCCCTCGCCATCGACCTGACCCGCCGGTCCACCCCGGCCGACGGAGGCTTCTGCACCTTCCAGCACGTCGTCGACGGCGCGGCCTGCCCCTTCAACCTCAACTGCCACAGCTGCGAGAACTTCGTGATGTCGGGCGCAGACCTCGTCTACTGGCACCGCAAGCGCGAGCAATGGCGCATGCTCGCCGAACGCGCGCCCGACAGTGCGACCGCCGACTACCTCCACGAGGTCTTCGAGCCCACCGCCCGCGCGATCACCGGCCTGGAACGTGCGCTGGAAGCCGTCGGTCTCCTGGACGAGGCCCTCGCGCTCGACCTCCGCCGCCCCCAGGACTACTTCGGCCGCGTCTGGTCCACCGCTTTCCGAACCGCGGACCTCACCGAGCCACCGGAGACCGCAGACGGTGATGCCGCATGACATCCACTGCTGACGCCCCAGCGGCCGCGATCGCCGCTCGCCGCCGCCAGACCCGCAACAAACTGACCCAGCTCGAGAAGGCCATCACGCAGCTTCGCCGCGAACGCAGACGGCTCAACGTCCGAGCCCTCGCCGAGCGAGCGGGAGTGTCAGCCACCTTCTGCTACGAGAACACGGACGCACGAGCCCTGGTCCAAGCAGCCGTCGCCGACGCCCGACAACGGCGTGACCAAGGAGCCCAGCAGGAACACGAACGCATCGAAGCCTCCTGGCGCGAGCGCGCACTCAACGCCGAGGAGGCCCTCACCCGCACCCAGGAGACCGTCTTCGCTCAGCGCAAGCGAATCGGTGAACTGATGGGCCAACTGCGGGACGCCAAGCAGACGGCCCCTGCGAACTCCGCCCCGGCCCTCCGCACGGAGAATGCCTCCCTCAAGCGCCGTCTGGACCAGATGATGCAAGAACACCGCTCACTCCAAGAACGGCTCGAAGGCGCCCGCTCCAACCTGCGGTTCGCCGAGAAACGGATCGCCGACCTCGAAGTCCAACTTTTCGAACGGGAACAGACATGACCGCCCCGGCCGGCTCTGACCCGGTCCGCCTGGACCGTGAACAGGTGGCCTCCCTCGCACGACTGTTGCGGCAAGTCGAGCAATTCCTCGACGAGTGCGACGACAGCGTCGAAGAGGCCCTGGCAGCCCCCTTCGGCCTCCGCATCGCCAGCTCGAGGCATTCAGTGAGCAGTGTGCATCGTGAAAACTGCAGGTTGGGCGGGCTGGTGTGCGCAGGTTTCGGGGTGCTCGGGCTGGTCGGCGGCGGGTGTCCACGGTGAAGGTCTGACGGGCTGGCCGGGACGGTTCTCTGTTCCGAACAGCCGGGGCACAGGCGGCGGGGCGGGGTGGATGCATGACGGTGCTCAGTACGGAAGACGTCACTCTGCAGGGCGACTCTACTTCCGACCTGGGCGTATTCATCGACATTTTTACGACATCGTCGTCAGGGTTCAAAACCAGCCAGTCCGCATAATCCATTTGCATCCGCGATCAAGGTGCCTCTAATCTTTGATCGATCGAAAATGTGAGTGATGAAATTAAGTACGGCATGCTGATTCGGGGGATGGAGACATGCACTCAGGGCGGGATTTACCCGGTGTTATCGAACTGTACCTACGGTGAACTAGCGCGGGACTCCCGAGCGCTCGCCGTTTTACTGCGTGATCGCGGTGTTCGCCGCGGAGACCTCGTCGCAGTGCGGACGGACCGCCCGCTCAACCTCCTGGTGGCCCTTCTGGGAGTCATCAGATCAGGTGCGGCCTATGTTCCGCTCGATCCCGACACGCCTGCGGCGCGCCGTGACCTCGTTCTGCGGCAATGCCAAGCCAAGATCATAATTTCCGACGCTGACGTGAAACAGGCCCGCAGAGAAGCGACGGGGGATGGGTTCACCGAAGTACTCGAGCGACCCGTTCAGCTCGGCGACACGATATACGCGCTGTTCACTTCTGGGTCGACAGGAATTCCGAAGGGAGTGACTGGAGCATCGAGGAATTTCCAACATGCTCACCTGGATGGCCCGTGAGTACTGCTTCACCGAGCGAGATCGAGTGCTGCAGAAAACACCTTCCACTTTCGATGCATCGGTATGGGAATTATTTCTCCCGCTGATTGTCGGTGGGACGGTGGTCATGGCTGAACGGGGAGGGCACCGCGATCCCCAGTATCTGGTCGACGCGGTCCGCACCCACGGCGTGACGACGCTTCAGCTCGTACCATCGATGCTGCGTCATCTCCTCGACCATCCAGACTTCGCGAACTGTTCGAGCCTGCGCCACGTTTTCTGCGGCGGTGAGCCTCTCCCGCGTGACCTGCAACGGCGCTTCCACGACACCCTGCCCGTGCCTTTGGTCAATCTGTACGGCCCCACCGAGACGTCCGTGCAGATCCTTGCCTGGACCTGCTCTCCCAGTGACTCATACGCGTCCGTGCCGATCGGCCGTCCCGTCGACAACGTCATCCTGCACGTGCTCGACGACGCTCTCGCCCCCGTGCCGGACGGGACGGTCGGTGAACTCTTCGTGGGTGGGCCGGCGCTTGCCCGCGGGTACCTCGGCGATCCCCAGCACACGGCACGATCCTTCGTGCCGGATCCGTTCCGTGCCGATCAGGCACGGCTCTACCGGACGGGAGACCTGGTCCGCCGGAACTCCGACGGCGTCTTCGAGTACGCAGGCCGCCAGGACGAACAAGTGAAGATCAATGGGCAGCGAGTCGAACTCGGCGACATCGAGTCCACCTTGCGCCACTACCCCGGCGTCGAGGACGCCGCGGTAGTGGTCTGCCCCGCAGACCACGCGTCGACCACACTGGTCGCCTACCTGCGACTCGGCCAGGAGCCGGACGCCGCAGCCGACAAGCCTCCGCTCGACCTTGCCGACCTGCGCCGGCACCTCGCCGAACGACTGCCTTCCTATATGATCCCGCAGCAATTCCGGCTGACGGCCGTCTTCCCCCACTCCGCGCACGGCAAGCTCGATAAGTCGGCCCTGGCCAAGGGAGTATCGACGCTCCTGACGGGGCTATCACCCCAGCCGGGAGCGGGCCGAGCCGTCGCCGGCGAGAGCGAGCTGGAGCGCAAGCTGACCGAGATCTGGCAGCGAACACTGTCCGAGGAAGTCGGCCCCCACGACGACTTCTTCGAGCTCGGCGGCACTTCCATGGCCGGACTCGTCATGATCGCCCATGCCCGAGAGCAGGGCATCGTGATCACCCCCAAGGAACTGTTCCGGCTACGCACTATCGCCGCCATTGCGGCCGCGCGCTGACCCACCCGGAACCACATCCCGCATCTTCGTTGGCCTGCGCCTGAGCGGCGCAGCGCTGACACGTGCTTTGAGGAGCCTCCCTCCATGAGCGAAGCGCTCGCCCCCCTGTCGTACATCCAAGAGAGCCTCTGGCTGATCGAGCAGGTCTCCGACCGCTCCGAGCCGGTCTACAACGAGTCGCTCGCTTTCACGATCAACGGCGCGTTGGACGCCGGTCGGCTGCGCGACGCGTTCTGTCGTGTCGTCGCCCGGCACGAGGCGCTTCGTACGGTCTTCACCGAGACCCCTGATGGTCTGCGCGCCGTGGTGCGTGACGACGCCCCGGCGACGGAAGCAGTCGTAGAAGTCCTCGATCTGACCAGTGCGACCGACGTCGACGCGGCTCGGCTGCAGGCGGCCAAGGCCGTGCACGATGCGTACCAGCGGCCGTTCGACCTGGCACGCGGCCCGCTCGTGCGCGGGCTGATCGCACGTGTCACTCCGCAGGAGACGCTGTTTGGGCTGACGGCTCATCACATAGTCGTGGACGGATGGAGTCTCGGCCTCCTCCTCGATGAGATCAGCTCTCAGTACGCCGAAGGGCATGAGCCGGAGCCGTCCGTGGAGCCGGCCCCTTCATACACGGCCTACGCGCGCCGACAGCGCCAGCGCTTCGCCCAAGGTGCCTACGACGAACAGATCGCGACGCTACGCGCGTCGTTGGACGGCCGGACCCAACTGCTGAAGCTGCCCGCGGACCGCCCTCGGCCCGCGGAGCAGACATACCGGGGCGCGACGCGCCGGCTCGTGGTCCCGCGGCATACCCTCCAGCCGCTGTTCGATCGCTGCGCCAACGAGTGCGACAGCACCGACTTCTCCGTGTTGATGGCCGTACACGCCTTGCTGATGTCACGCCTCAGCGACCAGCGGGAGGTGACGATCGGCACCACCGTCCTGAACCGGCCCGAGGTGCGGGACCTGAGCACCGTCGGCTGCTTCGTCAACACCGTCGCCGTACCCTTCTCCGTCGAACCCGGCCTGTCCTTCCGGCAGCTGGTCACCCATTCCGCGGACAGCCTGCTGCACTCGCTGGAACTGCAGGAGGCGCCTTACCCCAAGGTGCTCGACGCGCTCAACGTCTCCCGAGACCCCAGCCACAACCCGGTGTTCCAGACCATGCTGACTCTGCTCGGCGAGCGGAAGGAACTGCGGCTCGGCTCGGGTCTCACCGCGCGCCCGCACCACCTGGAGCGTGTCGCCAGCAAGTTCGACCTGATGCTCTACGTCACACAGGACAGCGACGACCTCGAGATCGAGGCCGAGTTCAATACCGACCTGTTCGACCCGAGCAGCATCGAGCGCTATCTGCGCCGCTTCGTACACACGGCACAGAACCTCATCGACCTAGAGACCAAGGTCGACCAGGTGTCTGTCTTGCCGGACGACGAGCGGGACGTGATCCTGCGCGAGTGGAACGACACCGCCACGCAGTACGACGGGACCACGGTCATTGATGCCATCGAGGATCAAGTCGCGCGCACTCCGGACGCCGTCGCCGTCGAGTTCGGCGACCGCACGCTGACCTACGCCGAACTGGACGCCGCGGCCGAGAAGGTGGCCCGCTCCCTGGGTCCGTTGACGAACGGCAGGACCGACGGGGAGGGCGACAAGGCTTCCGCACGGTTCGTCGGCGTGTTCATGGAGCGCTAGCTGGACATGGTGATCGCGCTCCTGTCCGTCGTGAAGGCGGGGCTCGCCTATGTGCCCATCGACCCGGACTACCCCGCTGATCGCGTCCGGTACATGGTCGAGGACAGCGCGGCGCCCCTGATCCTCACGCAGGACAAGTTCCGTCCCACGCTCGACGGCATCGGGGCCCGCTCCGCCACTCTCGGTGAACTCACCAGCATCACCGAGCCCTCGGACGGACCCGTGCGCCCCGCGTTGCTCCCGGACGACCGGGTCTACATGATCTACACCTCCGGATCCACGGGCCGGCCCAAGGGTGTGATCAACCGGCACGTGTCCCTGTACAACCGGCTCTCTTGGATGCAGGAGCAGTACCCACTGACCTCCGACGACCGAGTCCTGCAGAAGACGCCCTTCAGCTTCGACGTGTCGGTCTGGGAGTTCTTCTGGCCGCTGATGACCGGCGCCCGCATCGTCGTCGCCGAACCCGGCGGCCACCGCGACCCGCAGTACCTCGCGGAGCTGATCGCTGAACGCCGGGTCACCACACTGCACTTCGTGCCCTCCATGCTCACACTCTTCCTGGAGCAGGAGGACGTGCTGCGCCGCACGTGCGGGAGTCTGCGCAGGGTGTTCTGGAGTGGAGAGGCGCTGCCGCACACTTCGGTGGCCGCCTTCGCCGCCGTACTCGACTGCGAACTGCACAACCTCTACGGGCCCACTGAGGCCGCTATCGACGTGTCCTACTGGGCGGCCGACCCTGAATACCCGGGCCGGGTCGTCCCGATCGGCAAGCCGATCGCCAACACCCATCTCTACGTCGTCGACGAGCGACTGCGCCTGCAGCCGGTTGGCGTCCCCGGCGAACTGTGCATCGGCGGCGTCAACCTCGCTGAGGGCTACCACAACCGGCCCGACCTGACCTCCCGCGCCTTCGTCGAAGGGCCCTTCGAGGACGTACCGGACCAGCGCCTCTACCGGACCGGTGACCTGGCCCGCTTCCTACCCGACGGCAACATCGAATACCTCGGACGCATCGACAACCAGGTCAAGCTGCATGGCCTGCGCATCGAACTCGGCGAGATCGAGGCGGCACTGCGCCAGTTGCCGGGCGTCCGCGGCGCCGCAGTCGTCCTGCACGAGAAGCAGGGGACGCAGGCCCTGGTGGCCTATGTCGCCGCCTCCCGCTTCGACTCCCAGCAGGCCGTCAAGGCGCTCAGGGAACAGCTCCCGGACTTCATGGTGCCCCAGTGGTACATCGAGATCCCCGAGATTCCGCTGAGCGCCAACGGCAAGCTCGACCGCAAGGCTCTGCCGGACCCGAGCCAGGCCCCCGGCGCGATGGAACGGTTGGCGTCGGCCGAGGGCAGCAACTGGCCCTCCACCCCGCACGAGCGGTCCGTGGCCGCCGTCTGGGCGGACGTGCTGGAGGTCGAGAACTTCGGTGTCGACGCCAACTTCTTCCAGCTCGGCGGCGATTCCATCCAGGGAATCCGAATCGCCTCCGGCCTGCGGGCGGCCGGTCACCGCATCGCGGTGAAGGACATCTTCAGCCATCCCACCGTCCGTACCCTGGCGTCCTACCTCGACGCGACGAGCGGCAGCGACGGCCAGGACGGCGACGCCAAGGCCGCCGCCAACTCCCGGATCCCGTTCTGCACGCTCACGTCCTCCGACCGGAACGCGCTTCCGGCCGAAGCGCAGGACGCCTGGCCACTGACGCGTCTGCAGGCCGGCATGGTTTACCACTCCATGCGGCACGAAGGCTCGTCCGTCTACCACGACATCTTCTCCTACGACATCCGAGCGAGGCTGCACCCCGAAACCCTGCGTTCGGCCGTCGCCACGGTCGCCGCGCGGCACGGACAGCTCCGTTCCCACGTCGACCTTGCAGGATACAGCCAGCCGCTGCAGGTCGTGCTCTCCACGCTCGCGCCACACGTCCAGATCACCGACCTCGACGGCCTGCCTCCGGCCGAACAGGACAGGGAGCTCGCCACCTGGACAGAACAGGAGAAGACCCGCGACTTCGACCTGGAGAAGGGCCCCCTCGTCCGGTTCCGGGCCACCCGTCGGTCCGAGGACAACTTCACCCTGACGATCAGCTTCCACCACGCCGTGCTCGACGGCTGGAGTGTGTCTCTGGTCATCGAGCAGATCCGGTCGGCTTACGCCGATCTGCTGGAGCAGGGCCGTACGGCCGAAGCCGCCGCTCCAGACCCGCTGCCCTACAGCGCCTATGTGCTGCTCGAGCAGCAGGCACTCGCAGATACCACGCACCGGACGTTCTGGTCCCGGACATTGGCCGGACACATTCCCACGCTCCTCGCGGGCACCATCTCCGCGCCGCACACGACGCGCCCCGCCTCGCAGTCCCGGATCGTTCCCGAGCCACACGCGGCGGCGCTGCGTCGCACGGCGGACGGACTCGGCGTACCGGTGAAGAGCGGATACCTCGCCGTTCACCTTGACACGCTCGCGCGGCTGACGGGACGCGGCGACGCGCTCACAGGCATGGTTGTCAATGGCCGCCCCGAGGCGGAGGGCGGCGAACAGACCGTCGGCCTGTTCCTCAACACGCTGCCCGTCGCGGCCCGGAGCGCGGCAGGGGACTGGGCCGATGCCTTCCGCTCCGCCTTCGCGGCCGAGCAGGCCGCCCTGCCGCACCGCCGGTACCCGCTCTCCGAGATTATCCGGAACGCCCGCGAGGACGGCATCGCCGGTGAACTATTCGACACGGTGTTCAACTTCACCGACTTCCGCATCTACGGCACCACCGGTGCCACGAACACACACACTCCCGCGGTCTCGATCACCGGGGCGTCCTACTTCGAGCAGACGAACTTCCCCTTTGTCGTCCACGCCGCCCGCGACCCCTTCACGGGGGCCATGACCCTCACCGTCAACTACGACTCGGCAGCCGTGCCCGACGTGCTGGTCACCCGCTACCTGGATGCGTTTCTAGACGCGGCGCAGCACACCGCCGCTCCCGACACCCCTCGAGGCGCGGAGGCCATCGACGCCCCATCCCAGCTGATAAATGACATCTGCTCGGTCGTCGGCGAAGCGCTCCGCCTGGAACGGGTGGGCGAGCACGAGGAGTTCACCCGCCTCGGCTTGGACTCGATCAGCGCGATCCGCGTCGTGGCCAAGATCCGTCGCCTCGGTGTCAAGGTGTCGCTCTCCGACCTGTACGCGCACCCGAGCGCCTCCGCCCTGGCCGCGCACCTGGAAGGCGTCGGCACAGGCGACAACGGTCCCGTGCAGCCGGTCCGCACCGAGGCCTTCGGCCTCGCGGGCAGCCCCCGGAGCGGCTTCCCTGCCCATATCGTGGACGCTTACCCGGCCACCGCCATCCAGACAGTCATGATCCGGCGCTTCGAGGCGGATCCCGGTCAGGCCCTCTACCACGATGTCTTCGGTTACAGGTTCGGCCTTCGGCTCGATGCCGAGGCCCTCCGGACGTGCCTGCAGCGCCTGATCGACCGGCACGATGCCCTTCGTACCGAATTCGACCTCGATGCCAGGCCCGAGCCCCTGCAATTGGTGCACGAGCGGGTCGAGGCCGACGTCCGTGTCGTGGACCTGAGCGCGCAGAACGCCACCGAACGACAGGCCTCCTACGACGCGTGGTTCGAAGCGGAGAAGGCGACCGGCTTCGAATGGCGGCGGCCCCCGCTGATGCGTTTCACCGCGCACCGGCTCATGCAGGACGAGTTCATCCTCTCGCTGAGCTTCCATCACGCGATCATCGACGGCTGGAGCCTGTCACTGCTGATCCGGGAGTTTGTGGAGCTCTACACCTCCGCCCTGCACCGGGGATCCGAGAGCGGCGTCCGGCCGACCGCCCTGCCCTACCGCCACTTCGTCGCCCAGGAGCGCGCGGACCGTGCCTCAACCGAAGCCCGGCGCTTCTGGTCCGGCTACCTGGACGGCGTCACGTACGAGCCTCTGCCCATCGCACCGCCGACAGGGCCGGGGCAGCCCGCGCGGTGGAGCGAGACCAAGCTGACCGTCGCGCCCGCCACGCACGAGGCGCTTCGGAAGCTGGCACAGCGAGAGGGCATCCCGCTCAAGCACGTCCTGCTCGCTGCCCACTTGGGCGTGCTGTGTGAACTGAACGCCCAGGAGACCGTCACCACCCATGTGTTCACCGGCGGCAGGCTCGAGGACGAGGGCAGCGACGAGACGCTGGGCCTGTTCCTGAACTTCACCCCGGTACGGGTCGACACCACCGGCCTGCCCTGGCCGGCCCTCGCCGCCGAGACCTTCGCACACGAGCGCCGCGCCCTGCCCCACCGGCGCTACCCTCTGCCCGACATCGAACGTGATCTCGGCCTGAGCCGCATCGCTCCGACCGCGTTCAACTACACGCAGTTCGACTCGTACGCGGAAGTGGCTCGGCACGGTGCATTGCGCGGCGTGCAATGGTTCGAGCACACCCAGTTCACGGTGCTGGCGAACGTCGGGCACGACATCCACCAGGAGCGCATCATCCTCACCCTCAACGCCGACGGACGGCAGGTCGGCGAGGACGATCTGGTCCAACTGGCCGAGCGGTACCGCGCTGTGCTCGACCACATAGCGAAGACGGAGACCGAATGATCAGCCGCAATCCACAGGACGTCCACGCTCCGGTCGCGGAGTACACGCATCAGATCGAAGTGAGCGGCCCCGGCCGCTGGCTCGTGCTCTCAGGGCAGATCGGCATGCGGCAAAACGGCAGCGTGCCATCGGACCCCATCGAGCAGATCGGCGTCGCCCTGGAGAACCTTCGGAGCAACCTCGACGCCGCCGGCATGGTGGTGAGCGACCTAGTGAAGCTGACCTTCTACCTGGTCGGCGACGTGGACCCGGCGGCACGCCGCACCGCGGTCGCCGAGTTCTTCGGAGACCACCTGCCCACCACCACGCTCCTGTATGTCAGCGCCCTGGCCGCCCCGACACTGCGCGTCGAGATCGATGCGTGGGCGTTCCAACAGACGGCCTGACCCCCTCATCGAGACCTCCAGCCGCGGCCTCCGGGCCGCAGCTGCCCACGAACCCCTTCGGAAGGACGCCATGAGCACAACCCTGCTGCCCCCGGAAGACGCGGTCGACGTCTTCCAGCAGTCCGACGGCTACCTCACTCATGCCCGGCGCTGGGGAAAGCCACAGGGCGGCGACGTCATCCTGTTGTTGCACGGCGGAGTCAGCCACTCCCTGTGGCAGGCCCCTCTGGCCGATGCCGTACGGCAACTGGCACCGGAACTCACCTTCGTGGCCGTTGACCGCCGCGGCTCGGGCCTCAACCGGGACACCCGCGGTCACCTTCCGTCGAAGGAACGGGAGATCGCCGACGTCACCGCACTGATCAGGCATCTCGCGGACTCCTACGAGCGGGTCCACCTGGCCGGCTGGTGCTTTGGGGCCCAGGTTGCCTGCATTGCCGCAGCCGAGTTGCTGCCGGAGAACAAGATCGAGAGCCTGCTCATGGTCTCGCCGGGTTTCGTGTTCGGCGAGCGCTACGCGGACGTCCTACGGATGAGCACCGCGGCGGTTCGCGGAACCGTGGCCGAGCTGGGGATCTCTCCCGATCCGGAGCATGCTTACGTACCCGTTCCACTCCAGCCCTCCGACTTCACCACCGACGAGAAGTGGCTGTCCTTCGCGACCGAGGACGAGCTCACCCTGCGTCGGGTGACAGACAGCACAGTGACCGTCTGGGGCGAACTTGCCGCCTGGTCGTGGGAGGCCCTGGACAGGCTGGAAGCCCTTCCAACCCTTGCCGTCCTCGGCACCGAGGACCGTCTCGTCGACCACATCGCCGTCGCCGACCTCCTTCGGGAGCGCCTCACAGAGGCCCCTCCGGTCATCGAGTTCATCGACGCCCCGCACGCCGTGCAGTTCGCCGAGCCGGAGCTGCTCGCCCAGCACATGGTCTCGTTCGTCAGCACGTTGACGGCGAGGTAGCCCACACCATGAAGATCCGGGCCGGACTGCGCGAGCTGACACTGATGTCGGCGAGCTCTATCACCATCATCGGAACCACAGCGATCGCGGCGAGCCTGCCTGAGATGCTCAGACGGTTCGCACACACTCCCCACGCCCAGTTCCTGGTCAGCCTCACGCTGACGCTGCCAGCGCTGGCCGCAGGAGTGTGTGCTCCCGTCATGGGCGCCATCGTCGACCGCTCCGGCCGCAAGCGGCTCTTCCTCATCGCTCTGGCTTGCTACGGAACGGCCGGCTGCGCCGGCGCCTTCCTGGAGAACCTGTACGCGATCATGGTGTCGCGGTTTCTTCTCGGTATCGCCGTTTCGGGCGTCGCGACCTGCGCCACTGTCCTCATCTCGGACTACGCCAAGCAGGGCGGCCTGGGCAAGTTGATGGGGCGCCAGTCACTGTTCATGGCGCTGGGCAACGTCCTTTTCGTCTTCACCGGCGGGCTGCTGGCACTCGCGGGCTGGCACTGGCCGTTCATGATCTACAGCATCGGTCTGCTGCTGATCCCCGCTGTCGCTCTGCTCATCGACGAACCGCGTACTGCCCGGGCCAGCGCCGCACCGGCGTCCGCCGCCGAGCCCGTCCAGAGGACGCGGCCCGGCCCCGTGCGCTGGAGCGCCATGGGCTGGGTCTACTTCCTGCTCTTCCTCAACATGGTCATCTACTTCATGGTGCCGGTCCACCTGCCGTTCTACCTGGAGCAGCTCACCCGTGGGGGAAGCGCCCAAGCCGGCGCCCTGCTCTCCCTGGTCGGCTTGTCCTGGGCCGCTGCCTCCACGGTCTACGGACGGCTCGAACGGCGACTGAGCCACGAGCAGATCTTCGTACTCACCTTCACAGGCTCCGCCGTGGCCAACGTCGTTCTGGGCCTTGCCTCCGGATACTCCCTGGTCGTCCCTGCTCTGGTGCTTCTGGGCGCGTCCCTCGGTCTGTCCATCACCAACCTGAACACCTGGCTGTTCGTCCTGGCGCCAGCCCAAGCCAAGGGACGTGTCATCGGCACCAGGGTCTTCTTCACCTTCATCGGCCAGTTCTTCTCCCCAGTGCTCACCAGCCCGCTCACGTCCACCCTGGGCTTCGGCCCCGGATACGTGGTCGCTGGCTGCGTACTGGCCGCCCTGGTGATCGGCACCCAGATCCACCTGCTCACTCGGCGAGCGCCCAGGCAGCCGAAGGCGCGGACAACGACGACCAACGACCGGAGCCGTCATGTCGGAACTCCATGACCTCAGCGGGCTGCGCCAGGCGGAGCTGATCGCGGACGGGCAGTTGTCCGCCGTCGAACTGGCCGAGCACTACCTGCGACGCGTCGAAACCCACAACAAACAGATCGGCGCGTACGTCACGGTCACCGGGGAACTCGCCCTTGAGCAGGCCGCACAGGCACAACGACAGGCGGATCGTGCCCGGCGCGGCGACGGCGTACTCGGGCCCCTGCACGGTGTACCGATCGCGGTGAAGGACTCCTGCCACGTGGCCGGGGTACCGACGTCATTCGGCTCACCCTGCTTCGCCGCGCACCCGGCTCCCCACGACGACTACGACGCCGAGCGGCTGCGTCACGCCGGAACCGTCCTTCTGGGCAAGACGAACCTGTCGGAGTTCGAGCTGTCCGGCCACTCGGAGAACCGTCTCGTCCCGCCCGCCCGTTCCCCGTGGGACCTGCGACACTCGGCCGGCGGTTCGAGCGGCGGATCCGCCGCAGCGGTGGCGGCGGGGCTGGCCTCGATCGCCCACGGCAGCGACTCGGCAGGCTCGGTCCGCGGCCCCGCCTCGGCATGTGGCCTGGTGGGTTTCAAACCCAGCCGTGGTCTCCTCCACGCCGGGCCCACGGCACACGACGTCAGTGGACTCACCACCAGCGGAGCGCTCGCCCGGACCGTCGAGGATGCCGCGGCTCTGCTCGACGTAGTCGCCACGCCGCGTCCCCGTGAACGGCGGCCCTCGCGGCGGCATTCGCAGAGGCGGAGTTTCCGTGCGCACAGTCGAGAAGTGCCACACTCCCTGCGGGTGGCCCTCATCGATACGCCCGCGGTGCCGGGAGTCACGATCGCCCCCGACTGCCAGGCAGCGCTCGAGTCAGCGGCAGTTCTGTTGGACGGCCTCGGCCACGTCGTCGTACCCGCCCAGCTCATCGCCGATGGGGCGCTGGGCCGTGCCTTCCCGGTCGTATGGTCCGTGCTCGCCGCCAGCCGTACGGTGCCCCGGGAACAGGAACAGGAACTCCTTCCGCTGACCCGGCACCTGCGCGCCCAGGGCTCCGCGCACAGCGGCGCGGACTTTGTCCGTGCCCTCCAGGAATTCCGGGCCATCGCCGAGCGCACAGTGGCGCACTTCGGCGAATTCGACATCGTGCTGACGCCTACGCTCGCGGCGCCACCACTGCCGGTGGGAGGCTTGCGGGACGACACAAACCCGGCGGCGGAGTCCGCGGCCATGGTCGCTCACTCCCCGTTTACCTGCCTCTACAACGTGACCGGCCAGCCGGCGGTGAGCCTTCCGCTTCACTGGACACACGACGGTCTGCCGGTCGGTGTCATGCTGGCGGCCCATCGAGGTGAAGACGCCCTGCTCTTGTCCGTTGCCGCCCAACTGGAATCGGTCTGCTCGTGGCAACTGAGACAGCCACCGATTTGGTGAAGCGAACCGACGCATGCGGGAGAGGCACGGCCTGGCGTGCGGACGCGAACATGCGAGAAGGACAGCCCGCGAGGACTGGTCGAGGGGGAAAATCGCCTGCCTCGTGCCGACGGTGCTGCACTGTGACCAGGGGCTCGGCGGTCTGGCCAGCGGGAACGAGGTGCACCGCACCACTGTGAGCCGGTGCGTGCGGGAGGTCGTCGGCCTGCTCGCCGCCCGCACGCCGAGCCTGGACCGGGCCCTGAAGAAGATCGCCCGAAAGGGCGGCGGGGTGGTGCTGTTGGATGGCTCCTTGATATGCACCCGGGCCAAGAACCGCAAGAACTACTCGGGCAAGAGTAAATGCCACGGTCTGCTCGTGATCGCGCTCACCGACGACCGGGACCGGCTTGTATGGGGTTCCGCAGTCAGCCCGGGCGGACCTCGGAGATCACCGCCTGTCGTCACGACAAACTCACGGGACGGGCTGCGGTCAGCCACTGTGGCCAGCACCGTCAAACTCCACCTTCGCCAGACGGATATTGACGGCCGCCACCACCCGTTACTCGAACGCGTCACGAGTCATCGGGCCAACATAAGGCGACGGTCTGACATCGGGATCGCGCCGGACGACGTCCCGGACACTCACGCGACGCCCCGGCGCAGGTCAAAGACAATCCGAACGTCACGAAGGTCGGTAAAGGCGACTTCTCCCCCGAGGACTGCGACGACCACCTCGCCCGCCGCCTCACCCGCGACGGCGAACCGCTCATCAGCGAGGAGATCCGCCAGGTCATCACCGACCGCTCCCACGGCCTGCCGCTCTACCTCGACCTGTCGGTGATGCGGTTCCTCGAAATCCGCCGCACCGGCCGTCACCCCGCCCCGGCCGACTTCGACCACGACTTCCCCGCCCTGATCGCCCGCACCCTCTCCGACCTCACCGCGCCCGAGCGGCACGTGCTGCGCTCCGTGTCCCTGCTCGACGCCTTCGACCTGCCGCTCGCCGCGCGAGCCGCCGGCCTGACCCACGAGGCGCCGGCACTACGCCTGATCGAACGCCCCTTCGTCCGGCAGGACCCCTTCGGCCTGTGGCCCTACCACCTGCATGGGCTGATCCGCTCCACCCTCCGGGACGCCGACGATCACGCCGACGACCGCTGGTCTCCACGCGACTGGCACCAGGCCGCCCAGCGGACCCTCACCGCGCTGGGCGAGCAGTGGACCGCCGGCAGCAGCCGCGACCGCCGGCTCCTCGTGGGCTGCCTGCGACAGGGTCTCGCCATCGCCCGGGACCACAACCTCGACCTCGACTGGCTCACTGACGCCGCCTGGACCTACGTCGGCGATTCCGTCTGGGAGCCGGTCACCCCACCCGCCCCCGGCACCCCGATGCCCGGCACGCCCGCCGACGCCCTCGTGGAACTCCTCAGCACCCTCACCCGCCGCCAGCACGAGCACCGCGCTCGCACCGTCAGCCGACTCACCGCCGTCCTCGAGGCCGACCTGCTGCCCGCCGACCTGCAGGAGATGGCGCTCTACTACCGGGCCAAGTCCCTGCGCGACACCGGCCAAGCCGCCCAATCCCGCCGCGACTACCAGCAGGTTGCCGACCAGGGCGGCCGCCTCG
The DNA here is from genome assembly GCF_044387825.1 of Streptomyces sp. NPDC020299. Classification (NCBI taxonomy): domain Bacteria; kingdom Bacillati; phylum Actinomycetota; class Actinomycetes; order Kitasatosporales; family Streptomycetaceae; genus Streptomyces; species Streptomyces sp. NPDC020299. The sequence goes on along the minus strand of NZ_JBIRWL010000001.1, from coordinate 57,646 downwards.
CCCCGGCCGCCCGCCGCGGCCTGGCCCACGCCGCACGCCTGGCCGGCGACTTCCCCACCGCCCTCACCGCCGCCCAGAATCTCGGCTGGGAAGGCCGCCACCAACGCGTGCTGGGTGACCTGTACTGGCTTCAAGGCCAACCCGAGCGTGCCGCCGCGGCCTACCTCGCCGGACGCACCGAAGCCGAACAGCACGGCAAGGCCGGCGAGGCCGCCCACAACCAGGCCCTGCGCGCATTCGCCATCGCTCTCTACGACCCCGACCAGGCCACTGCGGAAATCGACCTCGCCCACCAGCTCCTGGCCGGCCTCAACCTGCGCGCCACCACCATCAACGTCCACCGGGCCGAACTCATCCGCGATGCCGGCAGTGACAGCGTCGATGACCAGATCGCTACGCTGCGCACCGAACTCGATATCGCGGGCCTGGCCTCGCTGACACCCACGATCGAGCTGGCCTGCGCCTTTCACCAGGCCGTCGTTGACGACCACACCGCGCTGCACGCCACGCTCGCCCGGCTGCGAGAACAGACGTCCGACGAAGATCACGCCTACTTCGTCGACATCGCCCAGTTCATGGCCGACATGCCCCTCGATCAGGCTTCCGGAGCCCGATGGCTCGATGGCGAAGAACTCACCCGTGACCGGTGGCGTGCTCTGGTCGTCGCGCGGCAGGCATACGTCAGCGGCAGGCCCTGAACCCTTGAGGGGGCCGTCGCCTGTGGGACGGCCCCCTCGTCCGGCGCGGGTCAGTCCATGTACGCCCGCGCGATGCGCCTTCCTCGATCGTCCAAGTCGTCGGTCAGCTGGTAGCTCCAACCGGCCTCCCGCAGTATCTCTCCTTCTGTTGCTTCGGTGGAGAGTCCGCCCGTGGGCCGGGTCGTACATCAAGATCACTGTTGTCATGTCGCGAACCGTAGGAGGCTCTGTCCCATAGCGTCGCGGACTCGCCGACGCCCAGTCTCATCGAGTCCTGACCACACCGGGCAGCTCGGTCGGCCCGCCATGCGCTGCTGCTCACGGATCGTCGCCAGCTGCTCGCTGTGCTCCGCAAGCCTCCGACCGGTGCGCAACGCCTCCGCCTCCAGGTCCCGCAGCCGCTCGTCGGGGTCGTCAGCAGGGGCCCAGCGATTCACGCCGGGCCCCTTGCCTGGTCTGTTGCAGCCGCTTCAGCGCTTCTTGCGGGGAACGGCTTCCCGCCACCTTCGGACGGTCATCCTCGCCGGTACCTGACCACGGCCATACCCAGAGTGACAGTGACGATCACAGGAAGGGGGTAGAGCCAGGCCTCTTTCATCCCAGAGCCGCCGACGCTGCCGACCACACCACACAGGAGGTACACAGCCAGGGCTACGCATGCGAGCGTTGCCATGCCCCGTGACCGGTTGGTGACGCCTCGGCCTGACTCTTGGTTGATCATTTCCATTCCTTTCCACCGCACGTCATCAATGTGCAGGATTCACGAAAGCCATGATTCGATACCGGCAGAGGTATTGGCTCCTGCGGCGAAGCAGCCGGCCGTGGACAAGAAACCGGACTCAGGCCCCGTAGCCGCTTCGCACACCGCGCCGACGACGGTTCCGCCCGCCAGACTGGCTGCTCCCCTGGCCGCGCCCACCACATCGCCGGAGAACAAGTCCTGGCCGATGTTGTAGAGGTCTTTGGTGTCTCCGATCTTTCCGATGATCCCGTCCAGCGTGCCCAGCGCCGAAAGACCGTTGGGGTCGATGCGGTTGACGGGGTCGCCTTCGGCGTAGAGGTAGGGGTTCTCCTCTTGGCCGGAGGGGTCGGGTTGGGTGAAGCGGCCGATGTTGGCGTCGTAGTAGCGGGTCTGGAGGTGGTAGAGGCCGGTGGGGTCCTGGTAGTTGCCGGCGAAGCGGTAGGGCTGGTCGACCGGTTCGCTGGACTGGGCGAGCAGGCGGACGCCGCGGGGGCTGTAGGTGTAGGTGTCGACCTTGTTGCCGTCCACGTCGACCAGGCCGATCACCGAGCCGATCGCGTCGGTGAGGTAGTAGTAGCTCTTGCCCCCTATCGTCATGGAGTTCAACGTGCCCCCGGGCTCGCGGTCGAAGCCCATGTCGACACCGCCGGTTGTCCTGGCCGACAGGCCGAGGGGGCCGTTGTGGAAGTAGGTGTCGCCGAGGCGGATGCGTTCGCTCTGGTCGGTGGAGGCGTACTGCCCGGCATACGTCTTGGCGTTGACCGTGATCGACGACATCTGGGAGTGGTCGGTCCAGGTCTCGCCGGTGCGCAGGTAGTCGTCGGTGGACGCGCCGGCGGTCTCGTTGCCGATCGGGTCGTAGGACCAGGTGCCACTGGAGCTGGACTTGCTGGTGAGCTGCTGGGCGTCGTTGTAGGTGTAGGTGGTGGTGCGCGGGCAGCCCTGGTCGGTGCCTTGGGAGGTGAGGTTGCCGGCCAGGTCGTAGCAGTACTGCCAGGAGTCGACGGTGCTGCCGTCCTTGACCTCGCTGGCGTAGGAGAAGCGGCCCGCGCCGTCGTAGGTGTAGGTGCGCTTGCGGCCGGTGACGTTGTCCGTCATGGTGCGGATCTTGCTGCCGTCGGTGGCTGCGTTCGTGCCGTAGCCGTAGGTGTAGTCCAGGTCGACCAGGGTGCCCTGGGCGGAGGTCACCTTGATTTTCTTGGGGCGGCTGGAGTTGTCGGGGTCGACCTTCTGCACCGTCCCGCCCGGGTAGGTGGTGGAGGTGCGGACGTCGTTGTCGTTGTACTTGTAGGTCGTCACCGCGCCCTGGGGGTCTTTCAGTTCACTGAGCTTGTTGACCTCGTTCCAGGTGTAGTCGACCTTCCCGGCCGGGTCCTGGTAGTAGTCGACGTTGCCCGCCGGAGTGTAGGCCAGCAGGGTCTGCGAGCCGTCCTGGAGGTGGCGGACCGTCTCGCGCTGCAACGGGTCGAACTCGTAGGAGATGGTGCCGGTGCCGTCGGTGCGCTTGACGAGGTTGCCGTCACCGTCGTACCCGTACTCGACCTGCACCGTGTTCGGTGAGGTGACGGTGCGGATGCGGTCGCGGTTGTCGTAGGTGTAGGTGATGGTCACGCCGCGGGCGTCGGTGACGGTTTTGGTGCGGCCGAGGTCGTCGTAGGTGTACGTCGTCTTCGTCAGCGGCGCCGGAGGCTTGGCCCACTCGAGGTTGCCCTTGGCGTCGTAGTGGAAGTCGGTTTCCACCGTCTTCGACGACGTCATCTTCGTCTTCTGCGCGCAGCGCTGGCCTTCGAAGCCGCCGCAGGTCGGGGTGGCGGGGTTGTAGTCGTAGGAGACGTTGCCGCCGCCGGTACCGGTCTGGGCGACCGTCTTGGTGTTGCCCGCGGTGTCGTAGGTGAAGGTGGTCTTCTCGCCGTCGGCGTTGGTGGGGTCGGACGGCACGTCGCCGCCGGCGACGGTCTGCCAGTGGTTGAAGGTGGTGCCGCCTGTAGGGGCCTTCACCGATTCGAGGTTGTTGCGGTTGCTGAAGCCGTAGTCGGTGACGTTGCCCGGGGTGGTGTCCGAGCTCATCGCATCGGTGGCGGTGTCGATGTTGTGGTTGGCGTCGAACTTCGTGGAACGCTTGTGCTGGAGCGCGTCCGTCACGTCGGTGACCTGGCCGTCGGCGTCGTGGGCGTACTTCGTCGCGTGCAGCTCGGGGTCCTTGGCGGTGGTCGTTCCCGCCGCGGTCGCCGACTCGCTGGTGTAGGTGTACGTCCAGGTCGGGCCGGTATCGCCGGAGGCGTTGAAGCCGGTGGCGCGCAGCATGGAGGTGACGCGATTGGTGTCGTCGTAGGTGAAGACGGTGACGCGGCCCTCCGCTGTGGTGATCTTGCTGATGCGACCGGAGGTGTCGTAGCCGAAGGTGACCCTCTTGCCCTCGGTGTCGGTGGTGGTCGTCAGGTTGCCGGCTGCGTCCAGGCCGTAGGCGGCGGTGCGGCCGGTGCTGTCCTTGGCCTGCCAGAGGGTGGCGCTGACCTTGTTCAGGTCGATCCAGCGGCCGGAGCGGGTCTCGGTCAGCTTGAAGCCGCCGCCGGCGTTCTGGGTGACGGTGATGGTGCCGTGGTTGCGGTCGGTGGCCTTCGTCAGTGTCCCGCTCGCGTCGTAGGTCTCCTTCGAGCCCGACTTCCATTTCGTCAGCGTGTAGGTGCCGTCGGAGTTCTTCTTCAGCTCCTCGGAGTAGCCCTTCGGGGTGGTGAAGGAGCCGTCGCTGTTCTTGGCGAAACGGACCGTCGCGCCGGAGGCGTCGTAGAAGATCACCTCACTGCTGGAGATGGACAGGTAGCGCTCGTACTGTTGCCACCAGCGTTGTGACACCCGGCCGAAGGGTGCCTCCAGCGAGTTGTACGTCCGCGCCAGTCGGAGGCGCTGTCCGACGCCGGCGAGGTCGAAGTCCGTCGCTGTCAGCATCAGGTTGCCGGTCGAGTAGTCGATCTTCGCCGACAGCGCGTCCGTGATCGCGAAGCTGGTGTAACGGTGCCAGGGCACGTCGCCCTGCCCCTCGGGCATCAGGTTCAGCACCCCCGTGTCCGCCGCGGCGCCGGCCGGCTTGGCCGTCTTGCCGGACGTGGCGTTCTTGGCGTGCGCCCGCTGCTCGAGCAGCCCTCGGACTGTGTGACCCGCACTGCCCCGACCGGCTGCCCCTGGTCCGGCTCCTGGGACCACCACCCCAACGACCCGGCGCACGGCACCCACCACTCCTGGGAGGTGTGGAACCGCCTCGACTACAGCGAGTACCGGACGAGCGTGCCGCGCTTCGTGGTCCGTCAGATCGACGAAGTCACCACGTCAGCGATCGGTCTTCACCTATCGCCGTCCTCGCTCTCGCGCGTTCTTCCGCTGCAGGGAGCACTCGCCCTTTTGCGTTCGCCGAGGAACTGTCGGTGTCGCGTACGGTGGCCGCGGAGGCGTACGCCCGCCTGGTGGACGAAGGCTTGCGCACCGAGACCGGCCTGTCCTGGATGGTCGACGACCACCACGGCACTGCCTCTATGACGGTGGACGCCACCACCCAGGCCGTCACCCGCCGCTACACCAAGCCCTTCGGAGAGGCCCGCGGCGCGACACCTGGGGCCTGGCCCGACGACAAGGGCTTCTTGGGTAAACCCGCCGACGCCGACACCGGACTCACCCACATCGGAGCCCGGGAGTACGACCCGGCCACCGGCCGTTTCCTGTCCGTCGACCCCGTCCTCGCTCCCGAGGACCACGAGTCTCTCAACGGCTACGCCTACGCCAACAACACCCCCGTCACCCTGTCCGACCCCACTGGCCTGCGGCCGATCACGGACTGCGAGCAGGGGTGCAGCGATGGCCACGGCGGCGGCTACCGGGACTGGATGACGATGGGTCCTAACGGGACCTGGGTATACCACTCCACCCAGACCTATAGCCACAGTTTTGTGTACCAGAAGGCAGGTGGCGGTACAGGAAGCGGCACCATGACCGTCACCGTCCGTACCGACGGAGGACGTTCCTCAGCGAGGATTGTGTTCAAGAAGGGGCCGGATCCGGCCCCGGTGAAGAAGGGCAGTAGCCTTAAAACGAACGCCTTCGGTCACTTGGCCGGCATTGCCTACAGCCTTGACGAGGTAAGTGACCTCGCCAATCCATTCTGCTGGTTCGATTCGGACTCCTGCAGCGCCAGCAAAGAAACGAAGGAGACCTACGACAAATGGGCGAGTGACGCTGGAGCAGATACTGACTCCACTCTCTACGAGGCAGCGTGGGACAACGGTGGCATGGCCCCCCTCCTCGCCCTCGGTGGAAAGTTCCCGGAAGAGAATTCTGCACTCCTCCCCGCAGCCGGAACCAAGACTGATATTCGTGGTCTCGGGATGACCAAGACCGTTGAAAATCACACCTGGGACATCGCCGGAACTCGGGACATCGAAGCACCCAACTTCGGTAAAGCGGCACGCCCCTACATGAACGGCAACAATGGGCTGCTCCTCCAGGAAATCATGGAAGCCACTGCACCCAGGATGGATTCCCGTGGAGCTGCCGGAGTTGTCGAGTGGAGATCGCCCGGATCGATGAACGGAAGCAACGGGATCTGGGAGCTCAACATTGACACAAATTCGAACAAGATCGTCCACTTCCTCTTCAAGAGTGCGAAGGGCTAGTCGAAATGAAATTCTCCACCCATGACGGGTCTCCACTTGAGGGCGTGCTCACCTACGATGAGTCCGAGTACGGATTCTCCTTCAGCGCGAAGAGCGGAGAGTCGCTGAGCGAAAGGCTCGGCTCAAAGGGAGTGACGAGCGTACTGATCGACACACTTCAACTCGAAGTCGATATTGAGTCCCGCGAAGTCCTGTTCGCATGGGGATATTTCCCGAATGTTCGGGGCACGGTATCCAAGCTGAAAGCTCCACGGATTTCCCCTGGATGCGTACGCATTTCGTCGGACCATCCCTTCGAGCCCGGGGTTTCTTACGAAATCCCTGGAGGCAGGTGGCATGTTTCAAGTGATCCGTCCTCAGGTTGGATCACCATCGAACAGGGCGATGTCACCGACGCTGACTTCGTCCAGATCGCCAGCGGAACTGTCCTGGGCATCGAAAATGGTGATCTGGTGTCGATCTGGCTCAGGCCCGTTTTCGCAGTGACAGGCGGTGAGGAGAATAGTTAAACATCGAACTCGTTAGTCTCGATCCTGCATATGGGTCCGTCAGCATCTGACGGACCCATTCTGCTTGTCCTGAGTGCTGAATTCCTTGCGCCAACTCCACTGGGTGCAGATCCAATGAGGGTGCTGTTGGGACTTCTGCAGAGTTGGGTGACACCTGACCTGGCTTGCTGAGAGGCGGCCTGGGCGGAGACCGCGCTGCCGCCCGCGCTGCTCATCCCACAGACGACGCCGTACGCGGTCGTCGCCGGCATCGGCATGCACGCTGCCTTCACCTGCCTCAAGCCCCGTCAGCTCATCACCTTCTCCGGCCTCACCCTCGGCACCTACGTCGCCTTCGCCGTCTGACCTCCGACCCTGGCCCGCGCAGCACCCGGCGCCAGGGGCGGGGATGCTGCGGGAAGCGGGGCTGCTCGCGTACATCGTGCGCGGAACCCGGGTGTCCGGCGAGAGCGCGCAGGCTAGCGAGTTCGCGCGGATGATCCCGGTGGAGTTCGTCGGCACGCGGCAGTTTGTCGTGTTGTTGCCCATCGAGGCCGCGTTGTTGCGCACGACCTGGCCGGCGCCGTCCGATCCGGTGCCGTGGTCGCCGAACTTGTTGCCGCCGAGGTCCGTGTCGGAGGACCAGGTCGGCGTCCAGCTCCTCAGCACCGCCGGCCCGCAGGAGACCGAGCGGATCGCGGCGCTCTACGCCGCCCGGCTCAAGGAGCTCAGGAAGTTGTAGCCCGACGGTGCGCGCAGAACCGGGAGGGGCCAGACGGGCGGGCGCGGCCGGTCGATCCGGGCCGGTTGCACCCGCGCGGGCATCAGCAGTCGCGCGAGTGCGGCCACCTCGTCCAGCTCCCGCCGGTGCTGCGGAAGTGCCCGGCGCAGCGCCTGATGGAGCCGCAGGAACTGCACGGCATCCTGCTCGGTGTAGGGGCGCGTCCGTTCCGCGGCGAGTGTTCAGGCAGCCCGCCGGCCCCCGCTCTCCTGTCGGAGCAGGGCCTCGCCGTCGCGCCGGATGATGGTCACGGCCGTGATCGCCGGATGCCGCTGCGCGGCGTCGACGACGTCGGCCAGGGCGCGGAAGCACACGTCATGCCCGGCACGTGAGGTGAAGCGCGGATAGCCGCCCCTCTGCAGGGAGCGGGCGTACCGCAGCGCTGTGGACAGCAGACTGTCCGCTTCCCGTACGGCCAGGACCACCAGTTCGACCGGGTAGCCGTCGGCCGCGAACGGCAACGCGCTGGCCAGGAACTCCTCCACGCTGCCCGGCGCGCCCTCGATCAGTGCGCCGCCGCAGTGCCGGCGCACGTACTCTTCGGCCTCGGCGAACCAGGCGCGGTAGTCGGCGCGGATCGCGGCCCCCGCGTTGCGGGGATCCTCTGCCAGGAGCCGCAGATAGTCCGGGTGTGAGGCCACCGACCTGCCCAGTCTCAGCCGCTTCGCCCACCATCTCGAGCGCGACCTCGACGCCGTCATCGCTGGCCTCACCCAACCGTGGAACTCCGGCGTCGTTGAGGGCCATGTCAACCGGATCAAGATGCTCAAGCGCCAGATGTTCGGCCGCGCAGGATTCGAACTCCTCCGCAAAAGGGTCCTGTTGGCGTGACCGAGCGTCACCGCACCACAAGAAGTGGACCCGAGCCACGATTCACGCGTCGCTGACAACCCGCGAGGTGGTTGGCTACGCGATGGCCGACCATCACCGGGCCGGTCTGGTCGTCGACGCCCTGCGGATGGCCGCCGGCCGGAGTGACCTGAAGGACGGATGCATCACGCACTCGGACCGCGGAGCGGAATACAGCTCACGCGAATACCGCTCCCTCATCAAGGAGTTGGGACTGCGGCAAAGTATGGGCAGAACGGGCTCCTGCTACGATATCGCCGCAGCTGAGAGCTTCTTCGGCCTCCTCAAAGCGGAGATCGGGACCACCGTCTGGGAGTCCCAAGAACAGGCCCGCGCCGATGTCTTCCACTTCATCGAGGTCGAGTACAACCGCACCCGCCTGCGGAAGCACCCCGTCTACGGCTACGTCACCCCGCTCGAAACTCGGGCTCTGAAAGCACAAGCTCTCGCCCCCGCAGCGTAACCACCCGCTGTCCAGTTCAGAGGGGGAACTTCACTCGGGCCTTGCCCCAAGGCCGGGTAGTTAGCGCGTTTCCGCTGGTGGCAAGGTGGCTGAGTGGGTTTCCGGGCTGGCGTAGGTGGCGGGTCCCGTCTTGGTGATGAGTCCGTTTGCGGCCCATCTGTCGAGCTGGCGGTACATCGTGCTGAGGGTGATATTGCCGAGGTGGCGGGCGAGTTCGCGGGTGCGCCAGTGGCGGCCGGGGTCGGCGTGGAGGAGGTCCAGGACCTGTTGTCTGCGCCGGTCGGCTGGTGGGGTGTACCGGTCGTCGTGGGAGACGGTGGGAAGGTCGGGCTCGGGTTCGAGAATGGTGACGTCGAGGCGGGTGACCGAACTGCTGGCACTGGGACGACCGTCGTCTTGGCGTTCGGCATAGCGGGAGATCGGGAACCTGACTTTTCGGGTGCTGATGCGGGGGCGCCTGGGTGGGAGGAGCTGGGCCAGGACGCGGTTGCCTATGACACCCACGATGTCGGTGGTGGTGCTGGCGAGCGTGATGATGCCGGCGGCCTGGACGACGAGGTCACGGGCGGTCTCCATGGCGATGGTGAAGCCGCAGCGGTCTGGATCGGTGCCAGGCCTGGACTCGGCGGCTTCCACCATCACCGTCCGCAACGCCTGGTAGACGGCGAGCAGGGACCACATCTCCTGCTCGATTCCTGTGGGGTCGCCCGAGCCCAGTACCCGGCCGTCCATGAGCGTATGGCGGAGTGCGTAGTACGCCGACTCGTGCTCCCATCTTTGGTGATAGAGGGCGACGAGCGTCGGAGCGGGGTAGCGGCGTGCGTCCGTCAGGGTCGTGACTAGCCGGTAGGAGCCGGTGAACGAGTCATCGCCCCAGCTCACGGTGATCTGTGCTTCCACGACACGCACCGGGACGGTGCCGATGACGGACAGGTAGGAGCCGTCGTGGAGACGGGTCAGGACCGGGGTGCGGCGGTTGGCACGCAGTCGGCCCAAGAACTTGGCGCCGGTGCCGTCCACGGCGGCGAGGAAGGCGTTGGCGTCGAAGCCCTTGTCCCACAGGACCAGCATGTCGGGGCCCAGATGGTGCAGTAGCTGCCTTGCGTAGGCGGTCTCGCCGTCGCTGGTGGGGCCGAACACGGCGCCGATCAGGGCCCGGGTGCCGGTCTCCACCAGGGTCATCAGCTCCAGCATCGGGTAGCCGCCGCGGCTGCCGGCTCCGAACCACTCGACGTTCCGCTCACTGTCGGGGATCTTGATCGAGCTGCAGCCGTCGAAGGAAACCATCCGGAACGGTCCGAATCGCACTCCGGCAGTCGTCGGCCGGGCGAGCGGGCCGGCCAGGACCCCGAACAAGCGCCGCATCGGTTCGGTGCCAATGCGACGACGCAGGTCGCGCAGGGCCTTCGCAGTCGGCTCTGCGACCTCGAGCCCGCCACACGCCAGGGCGACGGTCAGCTTGCTCCAGACCAGCCGGTAGCCGACCTCGGGGAACAGGCACATCGCGAGCAGGAAGTAGACCCCCACCCGAGAAGGCAGATCCCGTAAACGGCGCTGAACACAGCGGGTTTCGTCCAGGAGCGCATCGACGAGATCAAACGGTATGACCTGGGGCAACTCGCCCAGATGGCCGGGAGCGAAGCGGCCCGAGGCCACGGTGAACTCACGTGAGACGGTCACCAGGCCAGGCGGCAGGGGACAATGACGTGCGGGCAACGGAGCACCTCGATGATCAGCAGTCTTGGCGGACTACCTGACCAACGCAACTTCGTTGCCCGCGTTCTGACTCGACACCTTTACCCCTTGCCACCAGCGGAAACGCGCTAACTACCCGGCCTTGGGTCAAGGCCCGACGTTGCCGTTCAGTTCGGGGGCGGTGGAGGGGTAGGTGAACCGGATCAAGATGCTGAAGCGGCAGATGTTCGGCCGGGCGGGTCTGGACCTCCTGCGCAAGCGCGTCCTCCTGGCCGTGTGACGCCGGACCGCCGCCGACACCAACAGTGACCCTCCGTCAGTCCTGCACCAAAAGTGAGCCAGAACCACTTTTCAGCCGTCGCCGACAACCATGACCTGGGATTGGGGCGAGCTTGCACTATCGGCGAGGCGGCTGGTTATGACTTGATGTGCGGAACGCCTTTCGCGTCGAGCAATGTGGATATGAGCTGCCCCGAGTTTCGTAGAGTCCGGTGATCTCGTTTCAGGCGGACTGCGGGACTCGTTCCGGGCTCTGCCAGAAGTCGCGTTCGTACTCGGCTGGTGGCACGTAGTCGAGCGCGGAGTGCGGGCGTTCTTCGTTGTACCAGGTGATCCACTGGAAGATCGCCCGTTCGACCTGGGCGGGGCCCTTCCAGGGGCCCTGCATCTCGATCAGCTCGGCCTTGAAAGTGCCGTTCAGTGCCTCGGCCATGGCGTTGTCGTACGAGTTGGCGACGGAACCGACCGACGCGGAAGCGCCGATGTCCGCGAGCCGGTCGGTGTAGCGAATCGACACATATTGCGAACCCCTGTCGCTGTGGTGAATGAGGCCGGAGTCCTTCTTGATTCTCCGGCGCCACAGCGCCATCTCCAGAGCGTCCAGGGGCAGTTCGGTCCGCATGTGGTCGGCGGCCTGCCAGCCGACGATCATCCGTGATTGGGCAAAAACACCGAGGCGGCTTTGAGGATCTCGTTCGCCCGCTTCAACTCGGCGTTCTCCTTGCGGAGTTGCTTCAGCTCGTCGCGCTCGGCGGTAGTGAGCCGGTCGTCACGCTCGCCATGGTCGGCCTCGGCCTGGCGGACGCAGCCACGCAGGGCTTCCTTGTGGATGCCGAGGTCCTTCGCGACGTGCGCGATCGGGCGGCCGGTGGTGCGGACCTCGCGTGCTGGTGCCCGCCCATCACGTGCGCGGGCAGTGCGGGAGATCGCAGGGCGCCCGCGCTGGTTGCGGGGTGGCACAGCCCGGCTCGCAGCTCCATTACGGGGATTGACTTCTAGGCTAATGCTGATAGCTTTTGGTTAATGTAGTTAGCCATCGGGCTAGCAGGCCGCATGGAGGTAGTCGTGACCGAGTTCCTGAACGTCAACGGTGGGACCATCGCGTACGAGGTGAGTGGCGCCTCCGGGCCGCTGATAGTGGTCGCCCACGGCATGGGTGACAGCCGCGAGGCCTACCGGTTCCTCACCCCCGCCCTGGTGGAAGCCGGGTACCGCGTGGCCGCGGTGGACCTGCGCGGCCACGGTGAGTCCAGTGTCGGGTGGGCGTCTTACACCCGCACCGACCTCGCGGGCGACCTGATCGCCCTGGTGAAGCACCTCGGCGAACCGGCGGTGCTCGTCGGCCACTCCATCGCCGGCGGTGCGGTCACGATCGCCGCGGCCAAGGCCCCGGAGCTCATCACCGCGGCGGTCGAGCTCGCGCCCTTCACCCGCAAGCAGCAGATCCGGCTCGGTGACCTGAGAGTGGCCGGCTACCGCCGCGGCGCGACCCATCTCATGGGCACCACCATCCTCGGCAGCACCCGGCAGTGGGCCAAGTACCTGGACGTCGCCTACCCCGGCCCCAAGCCCGCGGACTTCGACACGCGCATGAGGCAGATCACCGCGATGCTGGAGGAGCCCGGACGGATGAAGGTCCTGCAGGCGATGGGCAAGATCTCCCCCGCCGATGCCGGTGAGCAGCTGGGCAACGTCACCTGCCCGGTCCTCGTCGTGCAGGGCACCCTCGACCCCGACTGGGCCTCGCCGCAGGCCGAGGGCGAGGCGATCGTCGCCGACCTGCCGACCGGTCTGGGCCGGCTGGAGATGATCGAGGGGGCCGGTCACTACCCGCACGTCCAGTTCCCCCAGCAGACCCTCGCCGTGGTCCTGCCCTTCCTGGCCGGTGTCGGTGCCTAGGGCAGGCCTGGACGCGGCCACGATCGCCGCAGCCGGCGCCGACCTCGCCGACGAGATCGGCTTCAGCGAGCTGACCATGGCCCGGCTGGCCGAGCGGCTCGGAGTGCGCGCCCCGTCGCTCTACAAGCACATCGCCGGCCAGGACGACCTCCACCGGCGTATCGCGGCGCTCGCCTTCGACGAGGCCGGCGTCGCGATCGGCACGGCCATCCAGGGCCGCGCCGGGCGCGACGCCCTGGCCGCTGCCGCCGGCGCGCTCCGCGACTTCGTGCTCACCCACCCCGGCCGCTACGCGGCCACTCTCGGTGTCACGCTAACCGGTCCCGACGACCCGGTCGCGCTCGCCGCCAAACGAGGGATCGGGCCCTTCGGAGCGGTATTGCGGGGATACGACATCGCCCCACAGGAGATGACCCACGCGCTGCGGGCTGTGCGCAGCGTCTTCCACGGCTTCGCCCACCTGCAGGCATCCGGCGGATTCCAGTGGTCCGCCGACATCGGGGAGAGCTTCGAATATCTCATCGACCTCGTCGACCGTGGCCTTCGCTCCGCCGTGGACACAGACTCTGCAGCCGTCGCAGAACCCGCCGATCATCACCGGTAGGCCCCACGCTCGCTGCACCGCCAGCCCCTCCCCAACACCCGTCAGAAGTGGAAGCCATCATGGACGCAGTGCTTACCGCCGTCATAGACATCGACGCCACGCCGGAAGAGGTGTGGAAGGTCCTCACCGACTTCTCCACCTATGGCGAGTGGAGCACCTTCTCCTCAGCCGAGGGAACCGCTGAAGTGGGAAGCAGGCTCACCATGCACATGCCGGGCATGACCTTCAGGCCCACGGTCACCGTCGCCGCACCCAGCCAGGAGTTGCGGTGGGCCGGCACACTCGGCACGAAGCGGCTTTTCCACGGCCAGCACTCCTTCACCCTTTCTCCCAACCGCGACGGCACCACTCGCCTGACCAACCACGAGGAATTCTCCGGCGCCTTGACCACCCTGACCCGGCGGTTCCTCAGGACGCCCAAGCGAGACGGGTACGCCGAGTTCAACCAGGGCCTCAAGCAGCGGGTAGAAGGCCTCACCGACAGCACACGGTGAAGACGCCCTCGCCTGCCAGCACGAAAAATCCTGGACCAGCGATCGCCGTCCTCGTCGGTGGGTGAAACACACACTCGGCTTGTTGTTCGAGAACCCGGAACGCGATGCGTGGTGTGGGGCCGGCCGGCCGCGGTGGGTCCGGCGGGAACCCGGCGGCGGGAAAAAGGAGTTGGTGTAGATCCAGTCCAACCACTGTCGTGCCGGCGCCTAGAGGTTGTCCCGTATGAGGGCGTGAGTTATCTGGTGAGGGCCAGGTTGTGCAGCCGGGCGATGCCGAGCATGGCCTGGTGCACGCCGTTGCCCTTGAGCCGGCAGTCCCGCAGGATTTTCCAGTTCTTCAGCCGGGACAGGGCGTGTTCCACCCGGGCTCGCGCCCGGCGGTGGACGGCGTTCTCCGCTTCTTGGTGGGGGCTGAGGTGTGTCTGGCCTCGGCGTTTGCGGTGTGGGATGAGCAGGCCGGTGCCCTGGTATCCGCCGTCGGCAATGGTCGGTGCGCCGCGGCAGGCCCGGTCGACGCCGGACTCCGTGAACGCCCGGCAGTCGTTTCGGCTGCCGGGCAGCGGCAGGCCGATCGCCACCACCAGGCGACTGTTGGCGTCGATGACGACCTGAAGGTTGGTCGAGTACCGGTAGTTCTTGCTGGACGCGGCCACGTTGCGGTCGCGGGTGGGCACCAGGGTGCCGTCGACGATGTAGACGGTGTCTTTGCGCGGTCGGCGGGCCGACGAGATGGCCAGCAAGGGCGCGAGGTGATCGAGGATGCGGTCGGCCGCAGATTTTGAGATGCCGAACAGCGGTGCCACCTGCCGCAACGTGAGGTTCGTGCGCCAGTACGTTGCCACCAGCAACACCCGGTCCTCCAGCGGCAGCCGCCACGGCCGGCCGCGCTGCACGTCGCCACCGCGACGCCGCACCAACGCCACCAGCCTGGCGAACTGCGACTCGCTCAACCCGGAGAACGGCTCGATCTACTTCGGATCATCCGCTGAGATCACCCCACCCATGCCCAGCCAACGCACCAACCGCCCCACCGGTTACGGGACAACCTCTAGCAAGTGCTGGATAGCGCAGACGGTGCGGGGTCTGCGCAGCCGACGGCCCTCCCGTGGGGAGGCCGGGAGGGACGGCGCAGTCCCGCCCAGGTGACAGCACACGGGCGGGGCCCCAGGCGGAGGCCTCCGCCTGGGGGAGGAAGAGGATCACCGCGGCCACAGCATGGCACTGGATTCGGCCAGGCGACAGGGTTGTGACTGGAAACGGCCGCAGGCAGGGGGTGGGGGCCGGGTGGACTTTCATCCTGTGCCGGCTGCTGGCCGGATGTGCGGTGCCCGCGGGCGCTGTGCGGCTTGGCGGGTCTGACGGTCGCACTGGATGATTTTGGTGGTTCCGGCGGGGCTCGTGTAGATGCTGGTTCCGTCTCCGTATTCTCCGCGCGCGGTGGTTTCATCGGTTTTGTAAGCCAGTGCGTCGCGGACGCCGAGTCCGCGGAGGGTGTTCAGGACGCGCTGTACGTCTTCCTTGTCGTGATGGTTGGCGGTGTAGATGATCACTGGCCGGCGTGTGGGATCGCCGTCGAAGTCGCTGCCCAGCGTGGCGACCTTGGCACCCGGTCCGAGCTGTCCGGCTTCCACGGCTGTCTTGATGAGGCGCCATCCCGCATCGAGGGCGCGGATCGGGAGGAACCACAGCCACTTGCCGGAGTTCGCGAATTCGCTGACAGCGGCGGGGGCTGCAAAGTCGACCCCGGGAGCCATGGCCCACTGCCATCGGTGGCGAGTGTCGGCCGCTGGCGGGGGAGTTCTTGTGAGCTGTTGGCCTGTCTGGGTGGGCTCGTTGTGCACGAATTAATGGTATGTGACATTAGTCATGTTCCATTGCTATGTGTTCCGGCGTGGCTATCAGAGAAGTTGCTGCGGACCAGGAACGGCGTGACCAGGCCCTGACGGCGTGCTGCATGGCGGTCGTCGCGGAGTGCGATCCGGTTCTGGCGCCCGGCCGCCGGAGCAGGCTGCTGATGGACTGCTTGGCGGTGCTTCGAGCGGCCCACCGCCCTGAGCGGGCGGCGCAGATCGGGATGAAGGAGTTCCGCCGGGGCCTGCGCGGCCCGCTGGGTCCTCTGCTCCCGCCGGCTTCAGGCAGGCCCGACCGGTTCGACAGCATGGAGCTGTTCGACGCGCAGGGGCTGGCCCGTGACGCTGTTCAGGACCTGTGCAGCGAGCACCTGGTACCGCAAGCGGCGCTCGAGCGGTACTGGCCGTGGCCCCGGGTGCGCGCCGAGCAGGAAGAACAGCGTCTGTTCGACCTTATGAGGCGCCTTTCACCAGAGGACTACCGGCGCGCCCGCGCCCTTCTGGGCACGCATGCCGCCGGATCGGTGCGGGAGTTGAGCCGCGAGTGGGACCGGCTGTGGATGCGGTTCGACTTCTTCGAGTCCGTGGCCGACTGGCCGTGGTGCCAGGTAGACGGCTGGTGGTACCCGTGCCCCGTCTGCCACTGGCCGATGCGGGCCGTCCGGTCCGGGCCGCAGTTCGACGTGCGCTGTGAGGCCCACGCGCCCCGGGGCGTGCACTACCGCTACACGCCCAGCAAAGGGCCGGGACCGGGTGAGCTGACCGGGACCGGCAAGGCGGCGGTGCCGGTCACACCCCTCCCGGCCAGCTCCGATCACCTGGCCGTGAACCGGCCCGTGTGGCGCTACGGCACCCTTCCAGTGCTCCTCGAACTCCAACTGCGCGACGCAGTGGTCGGCCTGCCGTTCGTCGACCTGGTGATGTGGCCGGGGGAGCAGCGGCCGGACGAGTACGACCTGCACATCACCGTCGCGGTGCCGGGCAAGCGCGCACGGCACTGGCGCGTGGACGCCAAGGCGTGGGAATCGGTCGTCGCACTGGGCAAGGCGCTTTCGGACCGCCCGGCGCTGCGCAAGGGGGTGACGATCGTCCTGCCCGACTACCAGCACAGCGAGCGGCACTTTCTCGCCGCCCAGGTACGTGACCGCCGCGTCAAGGTGACCACGGTCAGCCGCCTGGTCAGCGACATCGAGAAGGCGTGCGGAGCGGTGCGGTGAGAGCGGAGGACTGGGAACTGCGCCGCCTGAGTGTCGTCGCGGCGCTGGCGCTGGCCGAGGAGTACTTCGGCTTCCGGAACGCCGACGGCCAGATGGTGGTGCCGCTGGACCAGGCGCATGTGTTCGCGGCCGCCCGCGTGGACCTGTGGGAGCGCTGGCCCCAGGTCCCGCGGTGCGTCCGGGAGCTGGCCGGCCGGTACTGGCACGTGCGGCCGGACGACCTGGCCGGACGCGGCATGTTCGAGGCGCTCGCGCGAACCTTTGCGACTCAGAGCAGGGGTCCTTACCGGCTCCCCGATGATGTACCGCCTCGGGAGGCGACGTACCTGCTGGCCGCGCACGCCCAAAAGCCACTGGAACTGGCCCGGCAGCTGGTGCGCGAAGCCGAGGAGTACCACTACAGCACCCGTGGGCCGCTGCCCGTGGCCGGCCCCGGCCGGTGGCAGTTCGGGGGATCGGAGCCCTCGGTGGTGACCATCCCCGACACCGAAGAAGGCGCCCGCGTACGGCCGCTGCGGGTGACGACCGCCCCGTACACGGCCACGACGACGGCCACCCGCAAGAAGATCCTGCGCCTGGCACGACGCCAGGCCACTGCCGGACCCGACCGCCACGGCTGGAAGCCGGGCGTGCTCGCCTCCTTCACCGACCGGCTCCAGGACGCCTCCGGCGATCCCGTCACCCGCCTGAACCTGCCGGCCGGGAAGCTCACGATCGTCAACGCGCCCACCGGCGTGGGCAAGAGCGTGCTGATGAACAACCTCGCCCCGCTTCTGGCCGACCGCGGCCAGGGCCCCGTCGCCATCGTCGTCAGCACGATCCACGACAGCCTCACAGGCGCCGAGAAGATCGCAGCGGACGACGAACTCGTCTTCCAGGCCGCCGCCCAGCTCGCCCGGGCCACCGCCCGCCACAAGCTGCGCTGTGTACCGCTGGTCACCGAGACCCGCGTCGCGGAACAGGCCCAGCGCGCCGCCGAACAGGGCCGCGAGAACCGCCACGACCGGCTCGCCTATGGATGCGAGCTGTCCGCATGGGTGACGGACGGGCCCCAGGTGACCCGCGGCCGTGAGCCGTGCCGCGCCCTGACCAAGGTCACCGATCCCGTCGCCGGCAGAGACGAGGAGGCGGGCGGCCCGCACGCCTGCCCGCGGATGGGACTGTGCGGGAAGTACGCGCTGTTCCGCGAGGCGGTCCAGGCGGACATCATCGTCACCAACCATCACAACCTGCTGCGCGGCCTCATCCAGGTCCCGGTCGACACCGGCCGGCACCTCCTCCGGCAGATTCCCGTGATGGAGTTCCTCCACCGGCATTGCCGCACGCTGATCGTCGACGAGGTCGACAACCTCCAGAACAGCTGGTGCTCCACGGGCGCCCACGACTTCTCCCTGGCCACGCGCGGCATCAGCAAGACCTCGCTGCTGCTGCAGGTGGACCAGCAGCGGCAGAGCCTGGCAGCGGCGGCCGATCGCCAGGTGGTCAACGCCTTGTTCAAGGCCAGGGGACTGGGGGAGCAGTTCCTCAACTACGTGCTGGACGGCGAGCTCTGGCTCGAGCAGGATGCCCACGAGGAAGAGCGTCCTGGCTCCGGGTGGCACGTGCCCGGCATCTGGGACCGCATCCTGATCAGGGATCTCCTCGGCCTCGACGAACACGTCCGCCTCGATCCGGACACCCACAAGGCATTCCGTGCCATCTTCCCCGACTGCGACGACGGCACCCAACCTGCCCCGCGCTTCCAGGAACTGGCCGGCATCCTCGCCCGGGCCGTCAGCCGCAACACCAGCGAGGACGAACTGCCCGTCCTCAAAACGGAAATCTCCCGGGCGCTCAAACGCCTCAAGATTCCCAGAAGGCGGCACCCGGACGTCACCAACGCGCTGCTGGTGCGCGCCTGGCTGGGCTGCCTCCACCAGAGCCTGACCTACCTGAAGTCTGTGATTGCCGGACTCGGGGCCCAGCTGACCATCGGCCGTGAACTGGCACGAGCGCTCGGCTCCTTCACCCAGAACGGCGCCTTGCCGTATGGGCCTTTGGGCTACCAGCTGTTCGGATTCAAGGTCAACAAGGACAACCGCGGCGGCGGCGAACTCTTCGTCCAGTCCCTCGGCGGCGACCCCCACACCGGAACCGTCCAGCTCGGCGGCACCATGGCCCTCGCCGCAGCCGGCGTCGAGCGCAGCGTCCTCGCGCTGTCCGCGACCGCCTTCTTCCCCCGCGCGGCCTGCGAACACGTGCACACCGAGCCCGCCTACGTCATGACCGACGCCACCCCCGGCGCCGTCACCGCCCTGGCCGGTAACGTCTCCGCCTCGGACACCGTATGGGACCCCATCACCATCGGAGGCATCGCCGAAGCCCACAAACCCGATAAAGTCCGGGAACTCGGGGAGCGTCTGTGGCAGACCCGGCTCTCCGAGCACCTCCGCCAGCTGGAGATCGACGACCCCGACCGGGCCAGAGCCATGGTGGTCTCCAACTCCTACAAACAGGCCATCCTCCTCGCCGTCGGCGTCGCTTCGGTCGCGGTGCAAGCCTCCTGGATCGCCGTTGTCGTCCCCAAGACAGGCATTCCGCCCGGCATCCACCTGCCCACCGGCGTAGTGACCATCACCATCGACCAACTCGAGGACCTGCCCCGCACCCACCCCCACGTCAAAGTCATCTGCGCGCCCCTGTCACTGGTCGCCCGTGGACTGAACATCCTCGTCCCCGGCACCGAGAACTCCGCGCTGGCCTCTGTCTGGGTCGGCCTGCGCCCCGTCGCCGACCTGCACTCACCCGAGGCGATGTACGCCAGCATCAACGCAACCGCCATCGGCGCGGCCTGCCCAGGCCCCGACCCCGCCCGCATGCTCGCCATCCAGAGCCGGGCCGCCCGAAGACACCTGCACACCCTGCTGCGCAGCGACCCCCGCTTCAGCCGCCTCCCCCGCTACCTCAAGACCGAGATCCTCGCCGGAATCCTGGTCGACCTCATCCAGCTCGCCGGCCGCGCCCGACGCGGAGGCACCCCCGTCCAGCTCTACCTGGTCGACAACTCCCTCCTCGACACCCGCCTGGGCTCCGACTTCCCCTCGCTGCTCCGCTCCTACTACGACGGCCTCACCGAAGACGAACAGGCCAGCCTCCGCCGCGTCTACGGCTCCACCCTGACCGCCTGGCTCGACTTCGCCCACGCGCCCGACATCCCTGCGCTCACCCACGTTCCCCTGCCCCGCAGCGAAGACCTTGATCACGAAGGTGTCTGATGACCACGGACCAGACCCAGCTGTCCCTGCTGGCCTGCCACACCGATGAAGAGCTCCTGGGCTCGGTACTGCTGTACCGCCTGCCCGAGGTGAAGGTCGAAACGGCCTGGAAGAAGCTGCGCGAGGAATACCGCGGCATCACCGGCTCCAAAGCGAACCTCCCCTACGGCGCCTTGCTGATCGTCCTGCGCGCCATCGGCTACACCAGCGCCACCCTCTACCCCACCTCCAAGACCAACCCGCCGAAGTTCCTCGCCACCACCCGGCCCATCGACCGCGACGACCTGCACGCCGCCATCACCCTCTGGGAACAGGCGCTGCTGCAGACCCCGGCCGACCGCTTCACCTTCCAGCACCCGAGCCAGATCGCCGACCTCATCGCCGCAACCGCCCCCGAAAAAGTCCAGCTGTGGGACCAGATCACCCGCACCACGGCCTGCATCGACGCCCCCGGCTGGGTATGGACAGCGGCCGGCTGGACCGTCGCCGAGAAACTCTCCGGTGAGACGTGGACGATCGACGGCAAAACCATCACCTTCCGCCGCGATCTCGCCAACTGCCTCCAGGTCTGGGACCGCGAACTCCTCTGGAAAAACACCTGGCTCGCCGCCCGCGGCGAAACCCTCGACGACATCGCCGACGCCGACGAGGAAGACCGCGCCCGCAGGACGGCGACCAGATACGCCACCCTCCGGCTCGACGTCATGATGAAGTCCCACCCCGGCCTGCCTCACCCCGTGGCCGTCGTGCAACCCTCCGTGTCCCGGCTGAGCAACACACTGCGCAACGCCCGCACGGCCTGGTTCGAGCCCCGCGACGCCAAAGGCCCCCTCCTCAACCTCGAACTCGGCGGATACGGCGACCACACCCACCTCAACCACACCACCCGCCTGGCCCTGGACGCCTGGATCCGCCTGCACGGCGAACACGTCTTCCCCCGCGACAAAGACGACGAGTTCCTCGCACCCAGCGCCCTCGACCTGAGCGGCCCTCCCGGCAAGCTCCGCGCCCTGGTGCCCTTCGCCGTGAGCTACCCGGTCGGCAGGGGTGTGGGCATGTACAGCCAGCGGGAACTCGCCCGGCACATCAGCGCCGTCCTCGACCAGCCCCTGCTCACGTGCGTACAGGTCGCCGGCCGCCGCCCCTTCGGCCACGGCCGTAGCACCGTCGAAGGCCGTGACGCGGTCCTGTGGGACGACGAGAACCTGCCGCAGATCCTCGCCGCATCCGGATGCCGGAAACTGCGCATCCTCGCCCTCTACAAAAGCCAGGCCATGCGCACGCGCATGCAGATGCTGCTGGCCTACCACTTCAACCGCCCCGACCTCGCCGCCACCGGCATCGGCGAGAACAAGCCCCTCTCCCTCAACGACCACGTAGAGGTCCTGTTCCAGCCAGCACCGAAGCTGCTGGCCCACGGCGAGCACCACGACCAGCGTCCCGTCCTCGTCAGACAACTGCACGGTCTCGATGCCCCCGAGGACACCCGCCTGCTCGCCCTGTGCGAAACCGAGTACGACCCCAAAGCCTGGGCACGCCAACGACGCGCCTCGAAGAAGACCGGCTCCACCGTCGTCAACCCCGACACCCTGGACGCCAAGCACCGCGTCAACGGCGAACTCGCCCGCCATCGCGTCCTCGCGCAATTCCTCACCCTGTACAAGCCCGGACGCCGCAACCCCCGCAAGAAGGAACGCGAGCTCACCACCGATCTCGAACTCCTGGGTCTCGAACTCCAAGGACACCACCGCGGCCACATGGCCATCGCCGACCTGTCCCGCGTGGCCGGCCTCGTGCACCCACGACTGACCAAAGCCCTCCGCTCCGGCCCCAACGGCCTCAAGGAACCCCTCGTCCACGTCGGGCTCCACCTGCGCCAGCAGCGCGGTGATCGACGCATCGCCACCGACGAGCCGAAACTCATGTGGACCCTCGTCGCCCTCGTCCCCCACGGCCCGTACTGGCGAACACTCGCCTACCTCCCCGCCGAACACGCCGGACCTGGCACCTGGCTCGACTACGCCACCGCCAACTACCGCTTCCGGGCCCGGCCACTGCCCGAAGGCCGACGCCGCGACGAACTCCTGCCCCGCCACATCGACCGCGCACTCTACGAACTTGGCGGGCACGCCGCCCCGGCACAGGGATACGTCATGTACGTCTCCGGAGGCGAGGCCCGCAGCATCTGGCCCCTGCTCGCTAACAAGAACCTGGGCGAGACACCCGACGCGGCGGGCCAGATCAACAAGCGGCCAGCACTGCCCGGCTTCACGCTCGCACCCGACCAACAGCCACGAGCGGTCGTCCGGATCACCTCCGGCAGCGAGGACGTAGCCCGGCCGGCCCTCATCGAACGACTCCGCCACATCCCGGAGTACGACGAACCCGTCACCGGGGAAGGCAAACTCGCCACCGGCCTGTTCCAGATGGAAAAGACCGAGCAGACGTTCATCCTGTGCAATCTCCCCCACCAGTTCACAGGAGGCGCACGCTACGCCCGCGCCGGCGAGTCCTACACCCGGTGGGGCAGCAGCGACCCCAAGGAGCAAGCCGAAACCTGGTACAGCCATACGGCAACGGAGATCACCGTGCTCCACCATCCGGCCGACCAAGCCCTGCTCACCTACGGGCTCGCTGCCGCCCGCCTCTGTGATCACGCCCTTCACTGGGAACACCGCACTCAGTACCCCGCACCGGTCCACCTCGGCATTCAGATGGACAAAGACCACCCCGAATACCGCCGAACCGTGGACAACGCCGACGGCGACGACGAGGCACAGACCTGAGCCACGACGGAACGCGGAAGGCCCAGCGGATCGCCCGAGACGCTCGGGGAGCGTCTCCCGCATCGACGCGCCACCAGGAGAAAGGCAGTACGTCACCGTGGACCCGGACGACGTGACGCAATGGGATCACCGGCTCGAGCACCAGGTCGACGGCACATCCCTACAACTCGTACGCCCCAACGACACCGACCGGCCGACCTGGGCCGCCTACGAAGAAGCTCGGTACCTGGGCACCGTCCACGGCCGGTTCGACCTCGACGGGCGCTGGCACGTCCAGTCTCTGAACGAGCGCCACCTCAGCCTCGACGATGCCCTCCGCGCTCTGCGGCGCCCTCACGGCTGGGCAGCCGGCCGAGAACATGTCCGGCGGTGGGCTCGCGGCATCCTGAGCGACCCGCACCTGACCGTCCTCGACGTCCAGACCACCGGGCTCGACACGAACCTGGGCCGTACAGATCGGCGTCACCGAGCGGGACGGCAACGCCCTCTTGGACGAACTCGTCAACCCGCTCGCCGACATCACGCCCCAGGAGCAGGTCCGCACGGAGATGGCCGCGCTTGCGGCCGAACTGGAATCGGCCGGGCTCCTGCTGCCCGCCGACCCGCCCGCCCGGGGGGACGTGCCCGGCGTACGGTTCGCCGCCGAGACCCAGGCCGGTGTCCTGAAGCGGCTGGCCGGGCATATCGGGCTGTTCGGCGCGCTCGTGCTGCTGCGGTGCCTGCCCGTGCGGTTCGCTCTCACCGCTGCCCGCGCCGCCAGATTGCGCCAAATGTGCTACCGGTCGCTGATCTGCGCCGCCTCGGGCAGGGCTCGGCGGACGGCCTCGGCGTCGGTGGCCGAGTCATCCTGGCACACGACCTCGGCGCCAGGATGTTCGCGCAGCCAGGACTCAAACGTCGTGGCCTCGCGGTCGGGCAGGACCGCGACGCGTCTGCCGGTCTCGGCATCTGTGGTGATCGTGGCGTAGCGGTGGCGGCGGCGCGGGGCGAAATCGTCCATGGCGATCACCGGCGGGACCCGCTGCGGCAGGCGCCTCAGTTGGCGCAGCGCGGAGCTGCCGGAAATGGGCACGGCCAGCAGGCCGACAAGGCGGGCGGCCGCCCGAGTAGTTGCTGCCAGCGAGCGTGGACCCGCACATCCGTTCGCTGGTCCGGAAGCTGGACCGGCACCTCTGGCGGGGGCGACTACGACCTCGATCGCTGTGTGTGCCTCGTGCGCAGCGGCGACCGGTGGTCGGCGCGGGTTCAAGCGGCCCTGCCATGTGGCGAGGGAAGCTATTTCAGGCCTCGGGGAGTGACAGGCGGGCCCATACGGACTTTCCGTTGGTCTGGCAGTCATCGGTCCAGCCCCATGTGGTGCTCAGGGCGTTGACGATGGGCAGCCCGCGGTGGCGCTCGGCCAAGGGCGGGGGGTATGTGAGACGGGGCCGGCGACGGCTGGGGTCGCGGACGACGCATAGGAGGGTACGAGGGCGCAGGGCGAGAGCGAGCCATACAGCTGACTGCGAACTACCGGAACGCATGGTGCGTGTCCGCCCGTGGCGGACGGCGTTCGCGACGAGTTCGGAAGCGACCTGCACGGTGTCGTCGCAGATGCAGCTCAGGTCCCAGCGTCGAAGGGTCTGACGGGTGAACTGTCTTGCCATATAACAGCAGTTGGTCGCGGCGGGGATCTGTCTCGCGGCAAACGGTGTGCTGCCCAGACCTGTACGCACGGCGAGGTTGCGGGTGAACGCAGGTGGTGCGCCGCGGAAGAGACGTTGTTCCAGGTCGTCGACAGCCTCGGGCACGGACAGTGGCTGGATGTCGTTGTTCTGACGTGGCGTCATCGTACGTCCCCCGGAACCGGTTTGCCATGTGGAGGCTGGGCGTGCCGTCTTGACCGTCACTATTCCGGCCTGTTCATCGTTCTTGCAAGTGCCGTTCTGCAATTGCAGAGCTATGAAATTCGTACACACAGTCGGTCGGGCTGCCGTTGAAGGGCGACTGGCCGAACACGACTCAGAGAGGCGCGATAGGGATGCAGCGGGTGGAAAACGGCGTCAGTGCAGTCATGATCGAGGGCGTTGAATGGCGGAAGAGCCGACACAGTGGCGGCAACGGGAACTGCGTGGAAGTCGCTTCTCTGTCTGAAGGAGGTGTGGCCGTGCGTAACTCGCGATTTCCGAACGGTCCCGCTCTCGTGTACACCCAGGAGGAGATCGCGGCCTTCTTCGCGAGTGTCAAGGACGGAGAGTTCGACTTCGCTCTCATGTAACAGAGGGTAGATTTATGGCCTCTTCCTGACACATGTTACGGCTGGCTGCCATACTCGGGCTGCTCCCCCGGACATTCGATTGGAGTACCTGGTATGGCAGCCGACCAGAGGGCGCCTTCCATTCTTGGATTTCCGTACCGCCCGGAGTGGGGCGCGACCGCTCACCGCAAGGCGCTGGCGGGACACCTGCGGCGCTGCCGTGACCACGCCCGGATCGGTACCCGGCAGGCGGCCCGCTGCATCGATGCATCGGAATCCACCATCAGCCGCATGGAGACCGGCCTCACCACGCTCAAACTGACAGAGGTAGAGCGGCTGCTGGACGAATACGGCGTGCGGGACCCCGCGGAGCGCTGGCGGATCACGGCTCTGGTGCACGAGGCGGGAAAGCCCGAAGTGTGGCAGCCCTACGCCCACGCCGCACCGAACAGTTTGCGTCCGCTGCTGGCCATGGAGCCGGCTGCCCGACGCATCATCTCCTATGAGCCGCAGCTGGTGCCCGGCTGGCTGCAGACCGAGGAGTACGCCCAGATCGTCATCCGGGCGACGCATCCGACCATGCCGGCCAAGGAGATCGAAGACCGCGTCCGGCTGCGCCTTCAGCGCATCGAGATGCTCCGCCGGGAGACCGACCCGCCGACCCTGCTCGCGGTGATGGACTCTGAAGTGTTCCGGCGCCAGGTCGGCACCCCTGGCGTTATGTACCGGCAGATCAAGCACTTGCTCACGCTGCTGGGGGAGCTGCGTTACCGGCTCCGCTTGCACATCGCCCCGCTGTCCGTGGGAGCGGCTGGCGCGATCGGGCACCCGATCGTGCACCTGCGATTCTTCACCCCGGACTACCTTCCCGACATGGTGTACCTCGAGCAGTACGAGGGGGCCGTTTACCGAGAGAAACCCTCCGACTCCGAGCGTTACCAGGCGGTGCTGAACAACCTGTGCGGTGTGGCAACTCCCGCAGACCAGACAGCATCGCTGCTGGAGGAGGCGCTCGACACCTGGCGGTGACGGACGTCCCTGGGCATCGCCGTGCTGGTGCACCGGCTCAGCGCCGGACGAAGCCCACGCCCCCGTATTCCTCCCACTCCCAGGTGAGCTGGGCCGGGACATCGTCGTTTTGTGGCCGCCAGGCCGAGACCTCGGCCAGCCCTGGCTCCACAAGGTCCAGTGGAGCGCAGAACGCTGCGACGTCTGCCTTCTTGCGTACGCGGCCCCAGTGTCCCTGGGTCTGCTCATTCATGAACCGTGTGACGAAATCGCGTACCTCAAGAGAGTCGCTGACAAGCTGGCAGACCACCATCATGCTGCCGGGCGGCAACCTGTCCGCGACACGCGCTAGCAGCTCGCCGGGCTGGCTGCTGTCCGGGATGCAGTGCAGCACGGAGACAAATAACGCGGCTACCGGTTCATTGAGGTCGATGAGGCGGTGTACGGGCTCACTGGAAAATATAGTGTCAGTGTTGCGCATGTCGGCCTGGAGTACTGCGGTGCGTTCGTTGCTTTCCAGCAGGACACCGCCCATGGCACGGACGATGGGATCGTTGTCGACGTACACCACGCGGCTTGCTGGATCGACACGTTGCGCGATCTCGTGCACGTTGTTCTGGGTGGGCAGGCCTGAACCGTGGTCGATGAACTGGCGGATTCCGTAGTCGGCTGCCAGGGTGTGCACCACTCTGCGCAGGAACTGCCGGTTGTTCAGGGCGAGTTCCCGCATGCTGGGAACCTGCTTGAGAAGTTCACCGCAGGCAGCACGGTCAGCGGGATAGTTGTCCTTCCCGCCCAGGAGACTGTCGTACATGCGGGCCACACTCGGAACCGAGACGTCCACTCCGTACGGCAAATTCACCCGTGCCCCCTCCGGCGCCGTCCAACAGCGTCATCTGGCGCTGTGACAGCACAGTGTATGAGGAGCGTCACACCGGCGCACCGTGAAGTGACTGATTGTCACTCCTTTGGAGTTCCGACGGATGGCAGTAGCCCCCAGACGTCCTCCACCGGTATTCCCAGCACCTCTGCGACACGCTCCGAACTGAGCTGAAGCCTACGGTGCAGCACCTGGGCCTCCAGATGAAGAGACCGCACAGGCCGGCTGAACGGGCAGGAGCGAAGCTGCCCGTCCAACGCCTGGTCGATGTGGTCGTGGAGAATGGCCCAGGCGACAGCGGCCGGCCCGGAGCTGCCCAGAACCACAGTCCAGGAGACGGCCAGCTCGGTGAAAGCAGCGGCAACAGCTCTCTCCGCCGCACCGAAATGACCGATCCGCAACGCCGCGTACTGCAGGTAGGGATCGTAGTGGCGTTCACGGAAGGCCGCGAAGGCAGCCACAGCAGCCCGCTCGGCACGCAGATCATTGTGACGCAGATGCGCATCACGTCCTGCGTCCGTCTCGCTCTGGGCGACCACGTTGGCGAACGGCACGGCCCGGTACGCCATCACTGTGTCGTTCCCGGCAAGGCGATGTGCGCGACGCCGTCCGGCAGACCAGGGTCGTCGCACATCAAAAACGCGTAATGCACCGCCTCCCACAACGGTTTAACCTCTGAGGGTCGGCCTCCCAGAGCGCACACCAACGCAGACAGTATTTCCCACTCAGGGATGTCAAGGCCTGCCAGCACGCGCCGAGCCGCCTTCGCGCTCACAGCCTTGGCGCTCAAAGCCTCGATCCGTTCAGCACTGGGAGACTTCGCCGCCAGATGCAGCCCACGCACCGTCGCATGCAACTGCTCAATGGCTGCGGTCACAGGCTGTCGTTGCGGCGTCGTCATTCCGTGGGCGGCTTCGAAGAGCACACGCAACTCGGCCGGGTCGGAGTCGAAGATCTCGCTCAGCGCACACACCAGGTCCCACGTTGGAAGCCGGTCCCCGGAAAGGACCCGCGAGATGAACGACGGCGACAACATCGCCAGATCGGCCACCTCGCGGATCGTCTTGCCGCTGGCGACCTGCAACTGGGTCAGCGCCGAGGCCAACTGACTGACCGGACTGGCGGCTTCCCCTCGTTCAATGGCTTGGTCCTCACCTCCGTCCCCGGCCGACTTTGACCGCACCGCGCGCCACCGCGCGGGAGCAGCCCGTTTATCGTTGGCGTGCAGGACCATCATCCGGGCCACTCGCTCCGGCCCCCACCGGGCCCGGGCTGTTTCCGGAGCTACATGCGCTGCTCGGGCCACGCTCTCCCATTTCTCACCTCTATGGCGGGCGTCCTGAACCGCAGCAGCGGTGTAGATATCCAACTCCCGGCGCATCGCCTCAGCGCGCTCCAGCAACGTGCCCAGCTCCTCCTGACGCAGCTCACTGTCGACAAGCTGCCCGGCCAGCCGATGGATTTCCGCAGCAACGGCACGCCCCAAGGGACCCTGCTGCTCGACGACTCTGGCCTGGCTCGCCTGTCGCTGCCTTTGCGCCCGGCGGCGGCATGCAGTGCCGCAGTACTGACGGCGCCGCCCAGCGCCCTTGTTCTGCACCAGCGGACCAGAGCACACCACACACCTGTCCGGCCGCGGCGAATTACCCGACATCGCTTTGCCTCTCATCCCGTCTGCTCGCCCTGCCTCGACACGCGGTGGCTGGCGGGCGCTTCACAGTCACCCGCCAGCCATCGCAGCTAGTTCAGTCCACGCGCACCCAGACGAAGGCGACCCGGGACGTACGGGCTGCGGCAGCCGCGACCGCCGCGAACGCCACACAAGCAGGCGCTGACCACCCGGAATGTTGAAGAACGCAGGAGAGGGCCAGGGCAACAATCGGGCCCAGGCTGAGCGTGACAGCGAAGGCACGCAAGCGTGCGCAATATCCGCTGGCGTTGCTACCTTCCAGGCGTGCCCCCGGCACCACGGTGCCGGACACGACATTGAGATCGGTCATCGGTTTCCTTAGAGAAATTGACGGCTGTTCAAAATGCGGAGAGGTCCCGGGTCTTTGGGTAGCCAGCCTCGGTCCGGGGCCCATCTCCGGCGTGACCCTAGCGTGCTCTTCCCGCGCTCGGCCATCAGAGTGAGGCATAAACCGGTAAGCGACCGCATTCGCGTGCGAAAACTCAAGCCTCGGGCCGTTTCGCGACCCAAGACGTCGATTCTTTGGCGGCCACTGATCGGATTCGACAGAAAGTGGCCGCTGTAGTTGACAGTAATGGCGTGATACACGTGCACCGGCGCCTGAAAATCCAAGAAGAGCACTCCGGCGCACACCCGCGCCATATCCCGCCACCCCTGAAGAAACCATCCTGCACGAGCGGAACCCCGAGAGATCCTCTCGTCCGGTGGAGCGACGGAACGCACGGCGGCGGGCTTCTCCCACCGGGAACACCGGCCCCCGTGATCCCGTCACGAGGGCGTCTGCAGACCGGCAACGCCGGGCATCGCGGAGATGCATGCTCCTTTGGGTGTCGGCGGGTGAATCCGTCTTCACCACCTTGGCCGGTCACGGGCTGGTGCAGGAGGCCGTTACGGCTTGTCCCGATGGCAATGCCTCGCGCGGCCAGGACGAGCGCAACCAGCTGAACAGCGTGGGGTGCGGCACTGCACAAGGCCAACGGGCTTGGACGGAGCGCCCAGTGGGCGACTCGTCGGCGTGCGTCACGGCCGGGAGCCTGCTCCTGGACCGTGGTATCGAGCAGTTGCACCTCCACCGGCTTTGACCTGAGACGCCATCCGCTTATCGATGACGGGGCTGGTCTGGTCGAACAGGGTTCCTGTTCGGGTGATCGCGCGCGGGCCGACGTATGACAGCAGGGCCTCTTGGTAGGTCGGGGGTGCGAACCAAACCGATCACCAGGAGTCTCAATGGGCGCTGTCAAGCCGCCTGCGCGACCGGCGGGGCGGAGGTGAAGACCCGGTTGTCGCGAAGCAGGGCCCACAGGACGCTGACGCGCCGGCGAGCCAGGGCGATGATTGCCTGGACGTGCTTGAGCCCTTCACCGCGCTTCTTTAGGTAGAAGTCCCGGTTCGGCCCCTCACGGATGATGCTGGTCTGTGCAGACAGGTAGAACACCCTGCGCAGGCGGCGGCTGTATCGCTTGGGCCGACGCAGGTTCCCGGTCCGGCGCCCCGAATCTCGCGGGACCGGGACGAGACCGGCTGCAGAGGCGAGATGCCCGGCATCCGCGTAAGCGGTCAGATCGCCCGCGGCGACGACGAACTCTGCGCCGAGTACGGGGCCCAAGCCAGGCAGGGACTCGATGATTTCGGCCTGCGGGTGGCTGTGGAAGATGTCGCGGATCTGCTTCTCGATGCGCTTGAGGCGGTCGTCCAGGGCCAGAATCTGGGAGGCCAGGTCGGCCACGACTTGGGCGGCGATGTCCTCGCCGGGCAACGTGGCGTGCTGGGCCTCGGCGGCCATGAGCGCGGTGGCCGCGACCGTGTCGGCACCACGCACGCTGCGGTTGGCCAGCCAGGCCGTGAGCCGTGCCCTGCCACGGTGGCGGATCGCGGCCGGGGTCTGGTAGCCCGTCAGCAGCACCAGCGCGCCCTTGTGGGAGCTGTAGTCGAAGGCCCGTTCCAGGGCGGGGAAGATGCCGGTGAGCACGTCTCGCAACCGGTTGATCATCCGCACCCGGTCGGATACCAGATCCGAGCGGTGTGCGGTCAGCAGCGCCAGGTCGGCCGCCATCTGGGCGGGCACGTCGATGGCGGCGAAGTCCCGTCGATGGCGAGCGGTCTCGGCGATGACGTACGCATCACGCGCGTCAGTCTTGGCCTCGCCTCGGTAAGCGCCGGCCATCCGGTTGACCGTCCGGCCCGGGACGTAGACGGCCTGCTGGCCGTGGGCCGAGAGTAAGGCCAGCAGCAGAGCGGAGGACGTGCCGGAGATGTCCACCGCCCAGCGGACTTCGTCGGCCAGGTCCAGGATCTCGCCGAGCGCGGTCAGGATTGCTGACTCGTCGTTGTCTATCTTCTTCGACCACACGGTGGCACCAGTCTCATCGACTCCGGCCGCCCAGTGGTGACCCTTGCCCGCGTCGATCCCCACCCAGATGAGGGCGTGTCGCTTGGTCACTTGCCTCTCCTCGCTCCGCACAGCATGCCGTCGGCCCGAGGAACACCCCGCTGTCAGCTCCGTAAACAGCGACTGAAACGCAGATCTCAATCAGCAGCCAGGGCGCCCCGGAAGGCCGGACGGCCACTCCTGGCGAGCCACAACGGGCAAGCCCTGTTCAGCCACATCCGACCCTCCCGGGCCATCCAACAACTTACGGAGGCCCTGTTGCCGCAGTCTTTCGCGCTCACCTGTGTGGAGTCCAACTCGCCGTCCCTGTCGTGTGACTGCCTCGCGCACAGGTTCGGCAACGCGGCCGACGGGCCGGAGCGCATGCGGTGTTACGTCTCGGACATGACGGATGAGGAATGGCAGGTCATCCGGGCAGTGCTGCCGGTGCCCGCGTGGCTTGAAGGACGGGGTGGCCGACCGGAGAGCTATTGCCACCGTGTGATGCTGGATGCCGTCCGCTACGTGGCCGACAACGGCGTCAAGTGGGCCAATCTGCCTGTGGACTTCCCGCCGTATCGGCGTGTGCATGCTTTCGCCCGCCGCTGGCAGGTGACGGGTCTGCTCGCCGAGCTCGGGCCTTGACCCGGAATCTTGGACACGGGCTATGCGGCTTGGGCCAGGGTAGTTGATGTTGTGTCGAGTGCTGTCTCGTAGGCGATGGGGCTGCGTTGTCCGAGGCGGGAGTGACGGCGTCGGGTGTTGTAGCGGTTGAGCCAGCCGAATGCGTCGAGGCGGGCCTCGCGTTCGCTGGACCAGGTCTTGCGGCCTTGGAGCGTCTCGCGTTTGAACGTCGCGTTGAAGGACTCGGCGAGTGCGTTGGTATTCACCGTCGAATGCGCTCGTTCCCCTCGATGACGACGCGTGTGTGCGGTTGATCCATCCGTTTCATCCCCGGTGTGGTGAGGCCTTCGAGTTCCTCGAGCGCCTCAACTCGTGGCGCGGGGATGTGGTGTTGGTCCTCGACGGGCAAGGTCGCAGGTGTTCGTTCCCTCTGGAGTGGACCGATATGGCACCGGTGGATGCGTTCGTCGCGGCGGCCGGCGAGGAGTGCCCGTATCGGACCGGGGACCTGGTACTCACCGACGCGTTGAGGACCGTACCCGCTGCGGCAAGACCACCGGCTTCGGACGGCTTCCGCGCCCGCCATTTCGCCATCACCACGTGGCTGGAGCTGTCCCTGACCGCGATCGGCCTGCTTGCCCGGATGCGCACCCTGTTGCGAACTCTCCGACGGAGAAAACCGACCCGGCGACCGGCCGTACGAAGGACCGTCTGGTGACGGTGCGGCCCGGCGGCCAGGTCGTCGACTTCCCCGTAGAGGTGAAGGGCAACACGCGCTTTGGCGACGACGTACGGTACGGCGTGGTGGTCAAGGCGGTCCAGGGTGCGGTCGTCGGCTCGGACAGCGGTGGTATCACCGTGGAGAACGACGACCCGACACCCACGATCAGCGTGACACCGGTCGCCGACCGGGTCACCGAGGGCAGACCGCTGACCTGGCGGGTGACCCTGTCAGAGGCCGCCGACGTGGACCTGGGCGCCTCCTTCGTGGTGCGGCCCGTGACCGGCGGTGCCGAGCTGTCCACCAAGGACGTCGACTCCCAGTGGCTCAGTGAGCGGTCGGGCGAGTTCCCGGACCCGGCACGCCCGCTGTCCCGGCTGGACCGGCTCGTGCTGGGGGTGAACATCCCGGCCGGGCAGACCAGCGGGGAGATCACCCTGCCGACGGTCACGGACCAGGTCACCGAACCCACCGGGTCCGTACCCTGCAGCAGAGCGGGCTCGCGCTCGGCGTGGCCACGCCCAGAATTCCACGTCCGGCATGATGTCCGATTCCCGCTCTGAGTATGCGTGAGGTTCCCCCGTCGTCAGTGTGTATGGCGATCGGCCGTTGCTCGTGGGTATCGCGCCGTACGGACCGTTGCATCGTTGAACAGGCATGACATCCGTCGGAACGTCGATCATCTCGTATCTGTACCTGCGCCAGTCTGATGCGTAAGAAACCCCTGGTGGGGGCGTGAACGACATAGCTCTGACAAGACTGGGGCGTCGGCATTCATCCACGAGGAATCAGAGGCCTAGGCCATACGGCGCTGGCCACGGGGCACAGGTGGCGGAAGTGACGTACCCCGGTGGGGGCCCACGGCACAGGTGAGGAAACTGAACTCGCTCGAGCAGCAGCGTCTATCGGCCCCTCGGCGCTGGCACAGCGTCGACGCCACGTGCCCGCTCGCGTGCCAGGCAGGTGCAGAACGCAGCGTCGCCCTGCCCGCTGTCCACGGTCCACTCGGGCCCAGCACCTGCGGTCGCATCCCCCCTCACCGCGTGATCGTTTCTGCGGTGAAATCCCACCCGCCGTTCAGGTGACACCGCCTCAGCACATCGACACCGCCAGCGTGAGTGCCGCTATCTCTCGTGACCGTCAACTCCCCTGCTCGACGAGAGAGATCAACGCATGCGGATCCACACGAAGCTTGCCCTGACCACGGCGGCCGCCACCGCGCTCGTCATCCCCCTCACCGCTGCTCCGGCCACAGCCACAGCCACGCCGGCCTCCGATCACCACAGCGCGAACGCCGCGACCTCGCGTCGGGACCTGCCCGAGCCCCCGCCCGCCGACATCGTCCGCAAGGAACTCGGCGACCTGAACCTCGCTGCCCCGCACCCGATGACCGGCTACTCCCGGGCCAAGTTCGGGAACTGGATCATCCAGTACGGCACCTGCGACACCCGAGAAGTCGTCCTCGCTCGCGATGGCCACGACGTCGTCCAGGACGACCAGTGCCGAGCGGTGGCCGGCACATGGGTCAGCCCCTACGACGACAAGGTTTTCACCGCGTCCGGCCAACTTGACATTGACCACGTGGTTCCTTTGGCCAACGGTTGGCGCTCCGGAGCCGACGAGTGGACCACCGCCAAGCGCCGCCAGTTCGCCAACGACCTCACCAACCCCCAGCTGGTGGCCGTGTCCGCAGCCTCCAACCGGTCCAAGGGCGACCAGTCCCCCGACCAGTGGGCCCCACCCCTGCGCCCCTACTGGTGCACCTACAGCCGCGCCTGGACCCACGTGAAGTACGTATACAACCTCAACATCACCGAGGCGGAGAAGAACAAACTCAACGAGATGCTGGACACGTGTGAAGCATGAGCGACAGCCCGGACACCACCTGCTACCAGGACGATGTCCACACCGGGCCCGGCGGGGCGATGACCGACGACGTCGGCGTCATCACCGGCGGCCTCACCATCCGCACCACTCCCGGCCGTGACCGGCACAGCGCGCACGTCACGGTGCAATACACCGGCGCCGACGAGTGGTACACCCTGACCGGCAGCCCCGCCCCCGTCCCCGACGGCAACCTGGCCGCCTACCACCACAACCTGCTCGCCCGCATCCGGCAGGGCGGAGCCGCCACAGCCACGTGAGCCGTTCTCCCATACTGTCACCGCTGTCAGCGGCACGAACCACTGCGCTGGATAACTCACCGCTCACAGCAGGAAACGGGCCATGCTGCCGCTGTCGCATACGTCAGCGGCAGCTCCAACGGGGTACGGATAACACGCACTTCCTCACAGGTATCAGAGGCGAGGCTACCTGGGGCGCCGATGCGGCCCAGGGCGTCCCACTGCTCGGGGGTGACCAGAACATCGACCTTGATGTCCTCCACGGGACCGAAGGTTCCGTTGGCGCGCTTGTCGAAGAACGTGCCGCGGCCCGCCCCCAGGGTTTCATGAGCTGACACGGTGCTGACGTGTCAGCACCGAACTGCCGTGATTCCTGGCTGCCGAGCCCCTCCAGCTCCCGCACCGAACCTGTGCTGCTCCGGGAACACGGCCACGGGAGGAAGATCCGGGGGCGCTCCTGGCTGAGGTCTCCCGGCCGTCAGACGCGCAGCACGGTGACGGTGCGCCCGGAGGGCGTAGTCCGCTGCGAGAAGGCGGTGCGCTCGTGGACCGGGGCTGCCTGCGGGCGGGTGTCGAAGACGACGAGGGTGCCCGTGGACAGCTCCATGCGGTCCAGGTAGTCGTCCAGCTGTGCCAGCCCCTCGGCGAGGGGGTCGGTGCGGCCCTGGCGCCACACCTTCAGCTCCAGCGCCTCGCGCTGCACCGCCCGCGAACCGTCGGCAGCGGTGTACGGCTGGCGAATCAGCAGGTCCACACGCCGCCGGCCGACCCCGTACTCCCGGTCGATGAAACCCGCCCCGTTCACGATCCGGTGCAGGTAGGCCATCATCACCAGCTGTGCTGCGGCCTCCGGGTAGGTCGAGGCGGTGGCCAGGATCTCGCCGTTCTCCCGCCAGAACTCGGCGAAGGAGCACAGCAGCTTGTCCATGTCGATCCGGCCGTCCGGCAGCCGGAAGCTGCTCGGGGCGGCGACGACCTGGCCCTCCGTGTTGCTTCCCAGGACCCGGACAATGACCTCCTGGTAGATCGGATTGGCCACCCGCACCGGCGCGTCCGGAGCGACCAGCCCCAGGTCGCGCACATACGCCAGATCGTCGTCGTACGTGTCCGTCGGCAGGAGCAGCTCACCCGCGATCACCGGCTGGATCACCCGCCGCACCCGGTCCTCGCCCAACCTGGCGGCCAGCGAGTCCAGATGCGTCGCACGCGCCAGGATCAGCCGCTCCTTCGCCTCCTCCATGTGCTCGGCCGTGATCGGCGTGTCCGACGGCACCCCCATCTCCTCGACGACCTCCCGGGCCAGCGCGTTGACCAGCCACGGCTGTCCCTGGGTAAAGCTGAAGGCACGCTCCAGCGCATCCACCGCGAAATCCTGGCCCGTCTCCGTGGTGTGCTGCCCGTACAGCTCGGCGACCTCGGCCTCGGTGAAGTCGCCCAACCGCAGCGACGCCACCTTGATGTTGAACGGACTCGACGTACCAAGGCGCCCCGGATCCCCGCCCGAGGCCGCCTTGTAGTCACGCACATCCCGCAGCCCGCACAGCACCACCGCATGGGGGAAGCCGCCACGGCTGACAGTGAAGCCATCGCGCAACTGGCGCAGCACACTGCGCAGGCTCTCCCCCCGCAGCGCGTCGATCTCGTCGAAGAACAGCACCAGCGGACGCGGACAGCTCCGCACCCACTCAGTCAGCCCCCGCGTGAGCCGGGACCCGGGCACCGCGTCGGGCCAGGAGGTGGGGGGCGCGAGCTCATCAGGAAGCCCAGCGGACTCCGCGGACCGCCGAATCGCCTCCAGCACCAGCAGCTCGGCCTGGCCGTAGTCCTCCCCGGCCACCTCCGCGCTCTCGCACGAGAAGTGCAGCGCCGCGTACCGGCCCGAGGCCGTCAGTTCCCGGGCCATCGCCGCCAGCACCGTCGTCTTCCCGGTCTGCCGCGGCGCGTGCACCACGAAGTACTGGCCCTGCTCGATGTACCCGCGGGCCCTGGGCAGCCGCTCCTGGGCCGGCACCATGTAGTGACGCGTGGGGACGCACGGCCCGGCCGTATTGAAGTAGCGCATACCTCGCACGCTAGCCGACGGCACCGACAATCTGAGGCGACAGTGCACCGACCACCGGCTACGCCGCCCCGTACGGGGACGAGTGCCAGAGCAGCGGTGCCCCGATGTGGGGATCACCCGGCAGACAGACGCAGAAACGCGGCCAGCGCCCGCTGGGGTGCGGTGACCGCTGGAGCGCCTCCGGCGACCGCCAGGGCATGCAGGTCACACAGCTCTTCGCGTGCCGATCAGCTCATCCGGGGCACCGTTGTCGTCCTCATCGTCCCAGTCGGCCTCATCCACCCCACAGGGGAGGGCTGTCGGCAGCCCTCCCCGCCCTGCGGCGGTTACGCGCCGTTGAAGATCTTCCCGAGCTTGATCTCCCGGAGAGCGGAGTCCAAGCTCGCTCGCTGGCGTGGCGCGGACGCCATGCGCAAGCGCCAGACCTTCAAGGACCTCGTGATGCTCGCCGCCGACACCTCCGGCCGCCGGGCAGAGCTGTTCGTGATCGGTCCCGAGCCCCGCCGCTTCCTGACCACCAGCACTTCAACCGCGGCCTGGGCCCTGGACCGCAGCCCAGGGGCACTGCGGACCTTCACCATCGTCTTCGGCACACCGAGCATGTCCGTCGCCCAGTTCACCGCAACCCATGCCGCCCACGTGAAGATCACCGATCTGCGGGATCTTCTCCCCGCGGCCGTCGCAGTCCTCCTGCATTGAAATGTCCTCGGCATGAGTCGCCAGCCTTGCGAAGAGCCCCACACTCACGCTCCCCAAGCCGCGGCGGCGCGTTCCACCACTAGCGCGGCGCCAGTGAACAGGTGGCGATGCGGCGTTTTGCCTGGTCACAGGGGGATCGCATGCGAGGTATCACCAGTCACTTCGCTCACCGCCGGGTCACCACTCTTAAACGTAGAGGTGATGGAAGCCTCGTAATCGAACGGAATCGCACCCCGGAGCTCTGGTTCGGATGGCCGTAGAGGTCCTGTTTTCCGCATCGGCGCACCTCGTCCGGAGTGGCCCTCGGGGGCGGGATGGGCGTCGTTCGCGGCTTGCCGGCTGCCTGTACAACGACCCGGGAGTCCGTCCGAGGGCGGCCCTGAACGCGCTGGCGAAGGCGCTGGGCGAGGAGAACCCGCAGACCGCGGCCGCCTGCGTGACGGTCCGTCCCTCGGCGAGGAGCAGGACCGCCCGGTGCAGGCGGAGCTGTGTGTGCCAGGCCGTGTAGCCCATCCCCAGCTCGTCGCCGGACAGCCTGGACCGGGTCCGCTCGCTCGCGCCGGCCCTCCGACCGAGTTCAGCCAGGCTCGGCGAGGCGGTCATGTCGGACTCCTGCTCTCGTGGGACGTCGCGTAGCCGCGCCGGCGTCCCTGTGGTGTCCCGGTCGTGTCTCCTGGAAGGCGCCACCCGGCATCCCTGCACAGGTGAGTCCTCCGAAGGCTGTGTGCGTGACGCCAGTGCGCCACTGCCGGGGCGTGTACGAGACACCGTGGGGACGTGCGCGGGACTCTGAGAGGTACACCGGTATGACGGGGCGAACTCCTGGCCGCCTACGGGGAGAACGAAATGGCCGTTGACACCGGTATCGGTCGGCGTCCTATCGGTGTCCCTGGCGGGTCTCGTTCGTGTACTGATGAGTCATCTCGGAGACGCTTCCTTGGCCGGCCGGTTCCGCTCGTTCGCCTCACGCCGCTGGGCTTTCAGCGCCTTCCTCGCCGCGGCCTCCGTGCCGGGACCCCGGGCCCCGGCCGGCCAGACCGCGCGATCCGCTGTGGAGAACGTATGAACCTGCGCCTGTAGGGCACTGGGAGCGGGCCGCGCCTACGTTTCGCGTGGCGCGGCCCCGGCATCTACTGGGGTACGTACGTGCGAGTGGCGACGTTGACGCTGCACGTGTTCATGGATGACGGGGTCCTCGTGCCGCCGGTGCCTTCAGTGATCTCCTTGCCGAGGCGTGCATCCTCGACGGCGGCGGCCGTGATGCAGGCCCGTGGCGTCGCTGGGCCGGGCGGTTCGCGGCATGCATTCCGGCTGGATCGGCCGGCGGGGGAGTGGGGCGGCTCCGGGGGTTCCGGCGGCGCCGGCCTGTTGTCCGGCTTCCCGGGGACCGAAGTGCCCTCGGGGCAGGGCATCGGTGTCCGTGCGCTGTGCGGCTGCAGTCTGGAGTGTTGGTTCGCAGCCGCTGTGGGTTGAGCGGGGTGCCTGCTCGGCACCGGCTGCCGTCTCGCGATCCAGCCCTGCGCGGTGTGCGGCTATCGAAGCGGCAATGGCGCCCCCGGCTTGGATGGCCAGTGCGGGGATCGGACGGAGGGCGACAGCGGCCGCAACTGCAGCCTGTGAGTTGCTCACGCGCTCGGCAGGCGTCGACGCAGGGGCGGGACGGGAAAGGGTCCTTGACGAACGCTGTGTGTCGTTCTTGGGCGGAGGGTCGGAGCGTGTCTGCGGGGCCAGCGGTGGATGGGGCGGTGGTGCCGAGAGTGGTCCCATGCTTCCACGGTTCCGTCGCGCGGAGTCCCCGATGCGCATTTCTTCCTGGATGCCTTCAATTTGGTGTTTCATGTATTTTACGTTAATTATCGGCGACGCCTGAGAACTGGTTCTGGATCACTTCCGTGCAGCGCTGATGGACGGTCGCGGGCTCGTCCCGGTCGCAGTCCGGTGACCCGGCCTGCGCATGCCTTGGCGAACCGCACCGCGCCCGCACGTGAGTCCCGGTCGGCCAGTGCGCAGGGGCCGGACGGTAGGGTGAGAGCCGTTCTGTAGCGGATTCTGCGGCGCCGCAGTGCAGGTAGGGAGGGTCGGCGTGGCTCTGGAGCCGAGCGTGCTCGAAAACCGGTTCACGGACCTGGCTCTCGCGTCAGCCAATTTCGGGTTCCTGCTTCCCTACGAGCCTCTTCTTGTTCTTCACGGCGCATCGTGTGAGGCCCGCGCGGCTACTGCTCCCGCTGATGCGCTGGCGGCGGCACGCCAGTTCGGTGAGGTTCTCGCCGCTGAGGTCGGCCACCGGACCGGGGTGCGCCTGCCCGCGGGTGATCAGCCGGCCCGTCTGGACCTCCTGTCCCGTGCCGGGGTGCTCGTGCCGCAGGTCCTGGACGCGTTCAACGACCTTCACCGCTTCGACGGCAGCACACGCGAGGGGCGGGAGGCGGCGGCGCATCTGGTCGAGCGCTGCTTCATGCTGGCCTCCTGGTTCTTCCGTGCCCTGACCGGCGACGCTGAGTCGATGAACTTCGTCCATGCCGCCGCGTCCGATCTGAGTGTTCTGGCGCAGCGGGTCGCTGCGCTGGAAGAGGACCTGCCCCGCCTGCGCCGCGAATTCGACCTGCGCGTCTCACCGGTGACCCTGGCGGTCGCCGAACGTGAACAGCTGATCGTCAGCGCGCGCGATGCCGCCTATGAGCCGCTGCGCGAATCCGACATTGCCGCAGAAGTGCAGCGCAGGCTCGCCAAGGCGGGATGGGACGTGCTGGGCGCTGGTGAGGAGACTCAGCTCAACCGCTCCCTGGGCTGCGTCCTGGTGGAGCCCCGCCTGGCTGGAGGACGGCGCGCCGACATGCTGCTGACGGTCGGCGGACAGGTGGTCGGGATCGTCGAGTGCAAGCGGGACGGCGCCGATCTCACCAACGCCATGGAGCAGGCGGGTGCACTGGCCGAGGCCACGGCGGGCTCCTTGCCGTGGCCCCTGTGGCGCTCGCCGCTGCCGTACCGGTATGTGAGTGATGGCCGGCGTCTGCTGTTCTGCGACGCCAATGACCCCGAACCCCACGCTCGCCTCGTCAGCGGCTTCCACCAGCCCTGCACGCTGGCCCGCTGGCAGCGCGAGGCGGAGGCGGACAGCGCGGCGCCGACCTACCGGGCCCGACAGGCTGCCTATCTGCCCCGGCAGGACAAGGGATTCGACCAGCTCCGCGTTGCCCAGCACGGGGCGGTGCGGGCCATCGAGCAGGCCCTTGCGGCCGGTCAGCGGCGCGCGCTGGTGCACATGGCCGCCGGCTCCGGGCGGAGTTTCACCGGGGTGTTCACCGCCTACCGGCAGCTCCGCTACGCGCGCGCGGACCGCGTCCTGTTCGTCGCCGACCGAAAGCTGGCAGTACGGCAACTGATCGCTCAACTGCGCCAGTTCGGCATGCCGGACGGAGGGCGCCGTCTCGATGACGTGTACCACGTGCAGGAGCTGACCGCGGACGGTCTGGCAGCGTCGGCTTCCGTGGCCGTGGCCACGGTGCAGCGGCTGTCGGCCATGCTCGCCGGCACGCCGGCACTTGAGGACGGATCCGACCGCGTGTCGGCGTACGAGACCGCCGAACGGCAGGCGCATCCCGATGCCACACCCCTGGAAGTGGCCTACTGCGAGGCACTGCCGCCCGACGCCTTCGATCTCGTCATCGTCGACGACTGCCACCGCGCGCTCTACGGGCAGCGGCGTGCCCTTCTTGAATACTTCGACGCTCCCATTGTCGGCTTCAGCGCGACGCCGACTGCTACCGCTCTCGGATTTTTCAAGGGCAACCTGGTTGACTCCTACACTTACGAACAGGCCGTCGCCGACGGCGTCGCGGTGGACTACTCCGTCTACGAGATCCGGGTCGCCGACGACCGGCAGCCGGCGTTCGCCACCCCCGTCGACGCTGTCGGTGTGAAAGCCCACAGCTCGCGCCGCGCCCGCTACGAGGACCTGGACGAGGAGCTGGCCTCCACCGCAGGGCAGGGCCCGGCGCGGGCTGTCTCCTCCGAGCACCTGGCCGCGGTGGTGACGGCTTTCCGCGACGCGCTGCCGACCCTGTTCCCCGACCGGACACAGCAGAGCGGCGCGCTCGGCGTCGTCCCCAAGACCGTTGTGCTGGCGCAGGACGGACCGCATGCGGACGAGGTCGTGGAACGTATCCGCGACATGTTCGGTGCCGGGGACGTCTTCTGCCGGCGGATCACACACCGCGACGCTCATGCGGCGCACCTGCTGCGGGAGTTCCGCACGACACCGCAGTTCCGGATCGCGGTCGTGACGGATCCGATCTCCGGGTTCAGTGACATGCGGGCGATCGAGTGCCTGCTGATCCTGCGCGAGGTACGCTCCGCCGCCTACTACGAGCAGCTGCTGGCCATGGGAACTCAGACCATCGCGTCCGCGGAGCTGCGCGCCGTCACCCCGGGGGCGGTTGCCAAGACGCAGCTTGTGGTCGTCGACGCGGTGGGCGCTTCGCGTCACCTCCAGCCGCTGGTGAATGTGACGGATGCATCCGGGCAGGCGGGGCGGGCCGCCTTGGAGCGCCTGCTGAGCCGTGCCGCTGACGGGCTGGTGACGTCGCAGGAGACGGCCGAACTCGCCATCAGGCTCGCCCGGCTCATCCCCGTGCTCAGTGACGGCGACGGCGCCGAGATCCGGAAGCTGGCGGGCCGGCCTCTGCAGGAGCTGGTGAC
Organism: Streptomyces sp. NPDC020299; assembly: GCF_044387825.1. Classification (NCBI taxonomy): domain Bacteria; kingdom Bacillati; phylum Actinomycetota; class Actinomycetes; order Kitasatosporales; family Streptomycetaceae; genus Streptomyces; species Streptomyces sp. NPDC020299. Next base: position 15,777 of record NZ_JBIRWL010000001.1, on the reverse strand, counting down.
CCGTCTCCTCGACTCCGTCGACTCGGATCACCTGGCACCACTGCGCCGGGCGGGAGGCAAGAGTGCCGTCGAGGACGAGCGGCGGGCGGCCCTCTTCCCGCTCGCTGAGAACCCCGAACTCCAAGAGATGCTCCTTGGCCTGTACGACCGGCCGGCCCCTTTGCGGGTGACGGCATCGAGCCGGCGTCGCCGCCAAGAGGCGACGGTGCGCGGGCGCCTGGCCGAGTTTATTGAGCGGGCCGGACCCTTCACCCCGGCCCAGTTGTGGTGGATCGAGAAGATCGCGGACGTGGTGGCCGCCGAGACCCGCTTCGCCCCGGCGTATCTGGACGGCGTCCCCTTCTCGGCGCGCGGCGGCACGGACGGCTTCCTTGACGCCTTCGGGCCCGACGCCGCGATCGACCTCCTGGACGAACTGCGCAGGGCCCTGGCGTGATGAACGAGGTGCCTGCCGGCTGGAGGGTCGTCCGGCTGGCCGACGTGCTGAGCGAACCGCTGGTCAACGGCCGGTCCCCGCGCCCCGGCGAGGGCGGACTGCCCGTACTGCGCATGACGGCGCTTCGGCCGGCGACTGTGGACTTCACCCAGTCCAAGAGCAGCGACCGCAGTGACAACGGCCGCGCGATACTGATTGCCGAACACGGGGATGTGCTGGTCGGCCGGGTCAACGGCTCACACTCCCTGGTCGGCGAGGGCGCCCTGGTGGACGGCCCCCCGACCCCGACGGCCATCCCCGACACCATGATCCGAGTCCGCGTACGCCCGGATGACCTTGATCCGCGCTACCTCGCACACCTGTGGAAGTCGCCGGTCATGCGGCGTCAGATCCAGGCACGTGCCCGCCAGGGCGGCGCAGCGATCTGGCGGATCAACCAGCGTGATCTGGCCGACGTCCTGCTGCCGCTGCCCCCTGTGGTGGAACAGCGCCGGATCGTCGGCCTGTTGGAGGACCACCTCGCCCGCATTGACGCCACCACGATCCGCACCAACAACGCCCTCGACCAGGCCGACGTGCTGGGCCGTACCCTGACCGCGCGGGCAGGGCGCGGCGCGCTCGCCGAAACCGCTCGGGTTCCCGCGAGCCTGCCCCGGGTCGCGGGTGCCGGTGACGGGACACTGCCCCACCTGCCCGCACACTGGCGATGGACCCGCCTTGACGATGTCGCCGAGGTCACCCGCGGCATCACCCCGCCCGGCAAGCAGGAGTGGAATCCCGCCGATGTGGACGTCTCCTGCCTGCGGGTCGCCAACGTGCAGCGCGGCCGCCTGGACCTGGACGACGTCCGCACAGTCCGGATGCCCCCACCACGGGCCCAGGCAGCTCGGCTGCGGGCGGGCGATGTGCTGCTGACCGGCGGCGGATCGATCGACAGCCTGGGCCGCGGCTGGATCTGGGAGGAGCAGCTGCCCCGCTGCGTCCACAACAGCCACCTCTTCCGTGTCCGGATCACCGCCCGTCAGCTCCACCCCGTCCTGCTGGCCTGGCACGCCAACGGCTTCGGCCGCCAGTGGTGCAAACTCAATGCCAACCAGAGCGTGGGGCTGACGTCCATCAGCCTGACCAGGATTCGGCTCATGCCGGTGCCCGTCGCTCCCGTAGACGAGCAGCACCATCTGGTCGCGGTGGTCCAGGCGCACACCACGGCCCTGAACGCGGCCTCCGAGGCCGCCGGACGCGCTCTCGTGGTGGCCGGACGGCTGCGGCGTAACCTCCTGGAACGCGCCTTCACCGGTCACCTGTCCCCTCCGCTTTCTCCGTCCGGGCAACAGGAGTCTGCGCTGTGAACCCCACCGTCTCCTCCCGCCCCGGATACGACCAGGCCCTGGTGGACCGGCTGTGGAACTTCGGCAACGTGCTGCGCGACAACGGCACCTCGGGCCTGGAGTACATCGAGCAGCTCTCCAGCCTGATCGTCCTCAAGCGCGCCCACGAACAACGCCAACGCCCCCTCAACGGGCAGGACGTACTCGGTTTCGACGCCTGGGCGCAGCTCACCTCGACCGAGCGCGACCACCTGATCCCGGTCTACGAGCAGATCCTGGACCTGCTCGCCGCCCGGCCCGGAACGCTCGGGCTGCTCTTCCGGCGGGCACAAAACCGCATCCCGGAGCCTGCCCTCCTGCACCGCTTGATCGTCGACGTGGTGGACCGCTACCAGTGGTCCGCAGGCGACATCGGTGCCGTCTTCGAGGCGCTGCTGGCCCGCATGAGCACGGACACGAAGACCGGTGCCGGCCAGTACTTCACCCCTCGGCCGCTGATCGAGGCGATCGTGCAGTGCGTCCAGCCCGGCATCGACGACACCGTCGCCGACCCGGCCTGCGGCACCGGCGGTTTCCTGATCAAAGCCTTCGACTACCTGGTCGACCACTTTCCTTCAGGTGCCACCGCGGCCCAGCGCAAGCGGCTCGACCAGGGCGCCTTCTTCGGCACCGAACTCGTCGACGCCACCGCGAGGCTGGCCACGACGAACCTGGTTCTGCACGGCGTCACCCGGGCCGACGAGGCCCGCCCGTGCATCACCGTCGGGGACGCGCTGGCCCGCCCGCCGGTGCGGCGGGCGACGCTGGTGCTCACCAGCCCTCCGTTCGGCCGCCGCTCCACCAGCGAGGAGCCCTACCGGGAGGACTTCTGGACTCTTACCACCAGCCGGCAGCTCAACTTCCTCCAGCACATCCACAGCCTGCTGGAGACCGACGGCCGCGCGGCCGTCGTGGTGCCCGACAGTGTGCTGTTCGAAGGCGGGCCGGGTGAGCTGATCCGGCGGCGCCTGCTGTCCGCGTGTGACGTGCACACCCTGCTGCGGCTTCCCACGGGCATCTTCTACGCCGGCGGCCTCAAGGCCAGCGTCCTGTTCTTCGACAAGCCCGACCCGCGCCCCGACGGCAGCCCGTCCACGACACGGCTGTGGGTGTACGACCTGCGCTCCCCGCACACGGCGACGGCCAAGCCCATCGCGCCGGCCAGCCCCGACTACGGCGACTTCGTGTCCGCCTACCGGCCCGGCCGGCCCCGCAGCGAACGAGTCGAGACACCCCGCTTCCGGTCCTTCGCGGTCCAGGAGCTGCTCGCCCGCAGCGGTGTCAACCTGGACCTTCAGGTCGCCGAACCCCCGCCCGGGCCCTTCACGCTGGAAGAGCCCGAGGCCGACCTGCACCGCATGGCCCAGGAGATCACCGCTGAACTGGGCGCCGCCCTGGCCGAGTTCGCCTCCCTGACCGAAGCGCTGCGCCCCTACGGTGTGCACGCCGACAGCCCAGATGGTGAGGCGGAGCGGTGATGGCGACCAGGGGCGCCACGACCGGGGGGATGCCGTGCGGCTGCTGCGACTGAGCCTTCCCTCCTACCGGGGCCTGCACCACTTCGAGCTGGATCTCACGGGCGCCCTCGACGGCGGCCATGCCATCGCCACCCTGATCGGCCCCAACGGCGGCGGCAAGTCGCGGGCCCTGCACGCGCTCGCCGAGATCTTCGGCGCCCTGCACCGGCCCGGGCGCCGTGCGGCCTTCGCCTTCGAGCTCGACTACGAGGTCCACGACAGGACGGTCCGGGTCGTTCAGACCTCCCCCGACACCTCTCCCGAGCTGACCGTGAGCACCTCAATGGACCGGCCGGTCCGTGTGGCCCGCGCGGTGTGGGCGCAGCATCTGCCCGATCACGTCTTCGGCTACCAGGCGCATGCCCAGGCCCCCTGGACCAGCGAGTTCGAGCAGCACCGCCGCTTCGCCGCCCGTCGCATCGGCCAATGGCGGCGGCAGTGGATGAAGGACTTCGACCAGTGGCGCGCACACCACACACCGGACGAGGGAGAGCTGTGGACCGAGCAGCTCACCCTGCCCATCAACTGCCCCCTGTACACGCCGGTGTTCCTGTGCAGGCCCGCGCACCTGCCGCTACTGCTCCTAGCACAGACCACCCACTGGTCCGACTCGTTCGGCACCTACCTGCGCCGCCACTCCTACCTGCAGCGGGTGGCCTCCGCGGTCCTGCGGATCCGCGCGCCACGCGCCGCACGCGCCCCGCACCTGGCCGCCCTCCCGTACTGGGGCCTGGGCGGACCCGCCCGCACCCTGTTCGCGGCCGCCGCCGAATCGGGGCGGTTCGGTCTCATCCCCGACGCCGACCCGGTGGACGGAGCCGGCAGCCCCGCCGACGGGTTCCAGATCGACCTGGGCACCGCGGAGGACGTCCGAGCCTTCCGTAACCTCTTCGACAGCGACCTGTCGATGTTCGGCCTGCTCGCCACCTTGCTGGATGCCGGCTACCTCACCGTCGACGTCCGCCTGGACAAACCCGGCGCACTCACCGTCGGCCTGGACGACCTGAGCTCCGGGGAGCAGCAACTCCTCACTATTTTGGGCCTGCTGAGACTCCAGCGGGCGCACGAGTCGCTGTTCCTGCTGGACGAACCCGACTCCCACTTCCACCCCGAGTGGAGCCGGCGCTGGTACTCCTCAGTGCGCAGCGTGCTGGGACCGCATCAGCACTCGCAGTTCCTCACCGCCACCCACGAACCGCTCCTGGTGGCCAACATGACCCGCGAGCAGATCCGCGTCGTCACCACCGACGTGGAGGGCCAGGCCACCGCGGTGACACCCCGGGCCAACCCGCGCGGACAAGGCGCCGGCGGCCTGCTGACCACCGACCTGTTCGACCTGCCCACCCAACTCGACGAGCACACCCAGGAACTGATCGACCGCCAGTACGCGCTGCTCCCCGAGGCGGCCGGCGACCCGGTCAAACAGGCCGCACTGCGCGACGTCACCGCCCAACTGGAGACCATGGACTTTCCCCACTCCGACCGTGATCCGCTCGTAGCGGCCTTCCTCGCCGAGCTCCACCGCAGACGCCTCGCGCTCCTCGAGGCCGCCCACGGCCCCAACCCGCCCTCGCCCGAACGACTGCAGGCCCTGGTCGCCGAGCTGTTCCACGAGCGCTTCTCGTCGGTGATCTGACGCCGATGAGACACGTGAACATGCAAGGGCTCACTGCCCCGCCGGCCTGGGCAACCAAGGCCAAACGCACCCTCGATGCGGTCAGGGCCGCCGTCGCCGCCGGCACCGAGCGGGAATTCAATTCGCACTGGACCGAGGACGCCGTACGCGACCTGCTCCTCGAACTCGTCGGCGTCAAGTGCTGGTACTGCGAGTCCCTCATCGTGCGCACGGACATCACCGTCGACCACTACCGGCCGAAATCCGAAGTACTCGACGTGCCCGGCCACCCGGGATACTGGTGGCTGGCCTACGAGGTGTCGAACTACCGCATCGCCTGCAAGCACTGCAACAGCGGCGGAGCCCGCTACAACGGTGTCCGGGAAGGCCGCGCCAAGGGCAGCCAGTTCCCCCTCATAGGCGGAACCCGCGCCCGCACATCCCTCGACGACCTGAACCGCGAACAGCCGCTGCTCCTGGACCCGGCCCACCACAGCGACCCCAACCTGCTCGGCTTCGACTCCGGCGGCTACGCCCGGCGCAGCAACACCCCCTACTCGCAGGCCGAAACGAAACACGGCCTGTGTCGCGCCGACGAAACCATACGGATCCTCGCGCTCAACGACTCCCACCTCGTCCCGCTCCGCGCCCGGCTCATGGAGGAGGTCGGCGTACTCGCCCGCCACGGGGACCTGACCGACATCCAGCAGCTGGTCGACGACAAGGTGGGACCTGAGGCGCCGTACAGTGCGGCAGCCGCCATGGCCCTGGCCCTGCACCGCGCCTGCAACCGGCCCGCCGCCGCGCCCACCACAGCCGCAACGACGCCCACACCCGCCGTCGACCCGACACGCTCCCGAGTCGACCTGCAAGACCTGCTGGAACATCTGGACCCCGACGCCCTGAAGACCGGCATCACCCTCACCGGCCAGCACGAGAAGAAAGTCCACCAGGCAGTCCTGAACCACGAGGGCCACATCAACGTCCTGGGCCGCCCCTGGCGCACCCCCACCACCGCAGCCAGAGCCGCGACCGGCAGCAACAAGATCGACGGCTGGGACTTCTGGCATCTGACCATCACCGGCGTGGAGCAGACCCTCGCCGAATTCCGCGCCACGCACTTCCCGCCACCCTCGTAGCCATCCACAGGGCACGGGTGCGGGCTCGAGTGTTGGCGCTCACCTCCGTGCCACCAGCAGTTTCTGTTCGGGGATGCGACATTCTCGTACGGCGCCGGACGCACCTCGGCGCAACGAGACACAGCCGGTCAGGTCACCGAGGACTGTTCGGCGCGGCCCTCACGGACTCCGGCTCCTGGGGACTGCCCGTCGCCGGGGTCGTCGTCACGACCGACGGCGTCCTGCTGGGACGGGGAAGAGCCGTCGAGGAGAGCTTGGAGCAGTAGGCCGTGGTGGAAGACGTATACGGGGCCGACCTGGCGCAGCACACCACGGCATGCTGCGTCATCGAGGAAGTCGACCACCGGCCAGGGCAGCCGGCCGGTCAGAGCGAAGTACGGTCGCGTCACGAAGCAGAACTTGCCGTAGGCGGTCGACAGGACAGCCGTTGACATACGCACCGGGGCGGCGAAGGCGACAACCATCAGTGCCCACGGTGTGTAGTGGAAGGCTGCCACGGCAACCCCGCCGAGACCGAGTGCGGTCGAGACGAGCGCGATGGCCGAGGCCAGAAGCAGGCTGTGTCGTGCTGCCGCAAGTGTCGCCGACGTGCTCGGTACTGCGTCGAGTTCGAGCGGGGCTTCGAGGAACTGCCGCAGCATGTAGGTGCTGGCGATGGCCAAGCCAAGCCCCCATGAGATTGCTATGGCCAGCACCAGCACGTCTCGTTGCCCCGTGGCAGTCGCGGTGGCCTTCACGAAAACCAGGGATGACTTGGCGATGAGCAAGACCAGTACGGACTCCATGAGGACCTTCAGGGTCCGGCCGCGGAACCGCAGGCGGACGTACACCGGCGCGGGCAGGGTTTCATCCCGGAGAGCCTGGACTGCGCAGATCGCAGCACCCGCGGCGACAACGGGGACGCTCACGAGCAGAATGTTTGTGCCGGAGCCGCCGGTCCAGGAGTACGCGCCCTGCGCGAGTGCCGCCGCGACCAGGCCTGTGATCAGGTAGAACGTGCCGATGGCCAGCGCGCGGAAACCGCGCGGGACGGTGGCGTACAGCCGCCACCAGGCGAGTGTGCCGCCCGACCGGTCGTCTGCGGCAATCTTGGCGAGAGCCTGGACGTACCGGCGTGTCGTCTCGAGATCTTCCTCATCCCTGGCGTGCCACTCCCGTGAGCTGCGGCGCCGCTGCTTCTGCGTCTCGCGTAGCGTCTTGGAGTAGACGGTGGGAACGAACTCGTTGAGGAGATGGTGCTTCACCGTGGCACTGCTGCCGTCAGCAGCGACCTTCAGCAGTTCGGAGGGGTTGGAGCGGTGGACATCGCGTGCGAGCGTGATCATGAGGGGGGTGCGCAGAGCCTCAAGGACAGCGGTCGCGGCCGGATTTTCGCTATCGGACGGCCCGACGACGGGCGTCCAGTCGGCGGTACTTGATTGCGGCAAGTACCGTGCGAGCTCGCGGTCGTCGACTTCACTGAGGGTGATTTCGGTGGTGCCGGGCACCGGCCCGACATCCTCCACGGCTGCGGTGTAGGCCTCGGGCGTGCTCGTCATGATCACGGGCCCGTCGCTGGGTAACTGCTTGAAGACAGCGGTCCGTAACTTCAGGGGCAGTTCGTCGAGTCCGTCGAGGACCGGCAGGATCCGATCGTGAATCACCAGCTCATGGGCCAGAGTGATGCCCCCATTCCTCCGGTTTCGCAGTGACGGGTATCGCTCGGCGAGTGCGTCGGTCAGCCACTGGCGCCAGCCGGAGGTCGATTCTGTCCAGGTGCGCAGCGTGAACACCACGGGAACCGGGGCGCCGGCCCTGCGGTTCTCGATCAGCTTCTGCGCCAGGCGCAGCGTCAGGGCGGATTTTCCGCTGCCGGGCTCGCCGAGGATGACGAGCCGTCCGGCTGGCGTACGGCGGTACATCCCAAGGATGTCGTCCTGGGGCGCATCCTGAGCGCACACGGGGAGAGGGTACGGGCGATTTACCTGCAGCCTGTCCAGTTCATCGCGCAGTTCGGCTCGGACGAGCTCGACCCAGTCCGTGATGGCCTGGTCCAGCGGATCCGTCTCGGTTCCGGTGGATGCTGATTCCCGCGTTTGATCGGAATGGGCCCTGGCGCGAGGGGGCTGGGCCTCGTCCAGTAAGGTCGCCCACCTGCCTCTGCCGAATTCTTCCCCGGACCACTTGCACCACAGCCTGACCACGGCCAATAGCTGGGCTTCGCTGTGGGGGGCAGGTGTCGTCGCCGTGGGCCAGTCATCCGCGAGCCATTTGTTGAGGAGGTTGCCTAACGTCTTGACGTTGCCCCCGGCCTCCTTGACGGCTTTCGCGGCGACGTCGCGGCGCGAGTACCGCTCCCCGCTCGCGTTCTGCGCAGTCTTGGCCCTCATCTCCAGCGCGCGCAGCGCGTCGTACAGCGCACGGGCCTTGGCCGACTTCTCCATCCACCCCCCTGTTTCCCGGTGCCCGCTGTGCCCGGCTGCCCGCTGCGGGCACGGCGAGCACGGCCAATGACCAGGAGGATAGGGAGAGTTTGCCCGCCCTGCCCGTCCTTTCGGACAACTCCTCCTCCTACCCGGCACGGTCGTGGTGCCCGGCCGCTGGGGCCGGACGGACACCCAGGAGGGGAACCATGGACAAGCCCATACCCATCACCCGCCGGCTCGCCCGCGCCGCGCTCGTCAGCCTCGTTAACGGGGCTGCCTGGGCCGCGGGTTCGCAATGTGTGGCGTGCCTGGTGTGGTGGGTGCAGCACCGGTAGCCGCCCCAGGGGCGGACGGGCCCGGATCCACTCCGGGCCCGTCCCCGAGCCCGCTACTTTCATGCACATGGGTCTTGCCGCGCAGTATTTCGACGAACGTGACTCCAACCGCCGCCTGAGCATCACCTCCGCCGAGACGCTGTGGGAATGGGCGAAGGCCGGCGGCGCTGACCGACTGGCCTCGCACGAGTGGCCGCTGACGCCGGGCGAGGACGTCTTCTTCCGCGGGCAGCCCAGTACCGACTACGGCCTGTCCTCCAGCCTGTACCGGGTCTGCCGCGCCCGCCCCGCCGCACCGGAAGCAGGTATTCCCAACGAGGTCGACGAGCACGTGATGGCGGGGACGGAACGCGCGGTCATCGACGCCATGCGGCGCGAGGGCATCGGACGGCGCATGACGGACGGGCAACTCCTTGCCGTCCTGCAGCACCACGGCATCCCCACCCGGCTCATCGACGTCTCCGAGTCCCCGCTGGAGGCGCTGTTCTTCGCGGTCGACCAGCAGCACGGCGTTGACGGACGCCTGTTCATGCTCCACCTGCACCGCGATGCCGCACAGCGGGTCGACACGATCGACTTCTCCCAGCAGACGCTGGAGTGGGCGGATGCCACGCATGGACGGCGTCGCGCCAAGGGGGAGTGGACGCAGCAGGTCGCCGTGGTCGACCAGGCCCCGCTCGATCCCCGGATGCAGGCGCAGCGCGGACGTTTTCTCATCGGAGGCCTCAACCGGCGCTACGGCGGGCGGTCCTACCGGATCGACGGACTCAACGTTCCGGGAGATCAGTACCCCGACATCTCGACCCTGGGCGTCAACTTCCTCAACAGCGTCAAGGGGAAGCCGAACATGAACTGGTCCGCGACGGGCTGGACGCTGCGGGTCAGCTCCGCGTGGAAGCCCGAACTCCTGGAGCGCCTGGCCGGGGAGGGGATCGACCAAGACTCCATGTACCCGCCGCTCGGCGAGGTCCGCCGGCTCGGGCTGCAAGTGGCCCGTGACGCGGCAAAAAGTCTCACCGAGGCAACCACGTCCTGACCCGGCAGCCGGAGCCGGCCGGTCCGCTCGGCGCACGTGGTCGGGGTGCCGGTCGGCGCGGGTACGGTGGGCGAGTGAGTGACACCCGCTCCGGGTCCGAGAAGGCCGGGGCTTTCCAGACGACCGTGTGTGCGGTGGGGCCCGAGCTGACCGAGGCTCTGCGGGCGCAGGGGCCCGCTGGGGAGCGGGCGTTGGACCTGCTCCTGGACACGGCCTTGATCCTGAATCACCCCGAGCGCCCGCGCCGCCCCTACGAAGTGGCGCAGTCATGCGTGCGTGGCGCGCTGGACAGCGTCCTGAACAACATGGCGGGCGAGGACTTTCCCGGGCCGAAGCGTGCCCGGCAGGCGGCGGTCGAGGCCGCAGGGACGGTGGCCGATTCCTGGGGACGTCACCGGCCTCCTGCCCCACTGGTCTCACAGGCCGCCCGGCCAGCGCGGCGCGTCGGCGAGATGAAGCCGGGCGAGATCATCGTGGAGCCAGGCATACGCGTAGTCGATCGCCGGGGTGTCCCCGTACAGCTCCGGCTCGGACACCGCAGGCTCGGTGTACGGGCGCGCCCAGCACGACACCGGCCCAGCCTGTCCCGCCCGGCCGCGCCTGCTCGCGGACACCGCGGGACGATCGTCGCCCTGGACCAGGGCCACGTCGACCAAGGGCGCGTCGGGTGTGGCGCGTTCGCGCAGGTTCAGTAGCAGTGCGGGGGACTCGTCCGGGTCGGCGGGCACGTGGAGAGCTCCGGTGATCTGTGCCGCAGAGGCGGTCAGGCCCAGGGCGTCGTGCAGCAAGGGGAACCAGGCCGTCACCAGGTCGCGGTAGATCTCGACCGCGGCGGTGAGGACCTGGCAGGCCAGGCGATGGAACTGCGGTGGCGAGTAGGCGTTCCAGATCCACTCACCGCCGCGGTCGGGCACCGGATAGGGGCGGTGCAGCATGCCGTCAGGGCCCACCGCGCTGCCGTGTTCCAGCGTCTCCTGGAGGTGGCGCAGTTCGGCGGGCGTAGTGACGAGCCGGCCATTGTGGCCGATACGAACTGCGGTGGAGCTTCTGTGGAGTCGGGCGCGGATGGCGGCGAGGGCGTCTTCCGCGGGCACCGGGGCATGATCGCGTTCCTGCCGGCCGAGCAGGGCTTTCGCGGTGAGGTAGAGGCGTTCGGCGGTGTGCGGACGGCAGTCGGGCAGCGGCAGATCCTTGTCCGTACACAGGTCGGTGAGGCGGTCGGCGACCAGGCCGAGAGCCCAGTGCCAGGGCCAGGCTTCGTGGTCGGCGGCCACGCGCCCGTACCAAAGTTGTACAGGCCTGATCCGGCGGTCGCTCTCAAGACACCGGTGCTCGAAGGGGATTTGCAACGCGGGGATGTCTGTTCCACTGCGGGGCAGCAGCTGGGCGCTCAGCTGGTCGTCGTCCCAGCGGGCGTCGACTGTCAGCGGACCGCCGCGGCGGTAGAGGAGGCCCGAGGCGGGTGCCAGCCGGTCTGTCCAGGTGTCCCAGGCCTGCTGCATGCGACGGACGGTCTCCACCCGAGCAAGTCGGGGGAGCGGCTGGTCTCCTGCATCAGCATCCACCAGGTCACGGTGTCCGGGAACGGCCTCGTGGACGGCCCATGCCGCCGCCCCCGGCCGGTGTGCCGCGATCTGCTGGATGAGACCGCTGCCCTGGTCCCAGCTGCTGTCGGCGACTGCCAGGGCAAGTCCACCCCGCCACACCGCCAGCTGGTCAGGATCCTCCAGGACCGTATCCGGGAACTCGCCGACGAGAACGGCCTGGCCGGCGAAGTACTGCTCCAGCACGGGCAGCGCGAACTCCACGGTCCGCCCCCGGATCACGACGAGACGGCTGGCACGGAGCGTATCGAGGCTCTCGGCATCGCCCAGCTGTGCGGCTGGCGCCCGCCCGCCCGCGGCAAGCGAGGCCGCGGCGAGCCGGGTCAGCAGGCGGCGGGCCTGCGGCTCGGGCGCACCGGAGAGCTGGACACCGCGTTCGGCCAGCGCCTGCAGGTACGCCACCGGCCGTGCGGGAAGACCACGGTTCTCACGCTGCAGCGCGGCGGCGATCACCGCGAACAGAGGGCGCCGCAGCGCCTGACCGGCCTCCGTGCTCACCCCTTCCAGCGCTCCCGCACGACCGCCCAGCCGCGCGATCAGGGCGTCGGCCGCCGCCGGCGACAGGGCAGGGCACACGTGCCGCTCGCCGGCAGGCACACCAGTGAGGCGGAAACCGCGGCGGACGGTGACGATGACCCGCCACGACGGGTGCAGTACAGCCAACGTCTGGGCCTGGGCCAACAGGTCCTCGCCCCGGGTTAGACCGGGCTCGTCCAGGCCGTCCAGCACGACTCGTACCGGGCGAAGAGCGGGATCACCCACCACCGACGCGGCCTCCTCCACTGCCTGCGGCAGATCCGCCAGGACCTGCCGGGCCGGAAGGAACACAGGGATCGCAGCCTGTGGATCCGTACGGGCCGCGGCGATGTCGGCGGCGTTCAGCCGCTCCACGCTCAGCGACTTCCCCGACCCGAGATCACCCTCGAGCACCGCGAACCCGGTCTCGGGAAGACTGCTCCACCACGCCCGAGGATCCCCCAGCGAGAGGTCGTCAGCGCAGTCGGCCGCATCCTGGGGCTCGGCGCCCGCTGCGATCCATCTGCTCACCATCCGCCGTCGGCCCGCTTCAGCCATCCGGTCCAGCACCGCCGCCCCGGGGAGAACGGTCTGCGGACGTTGCGGCTGAGTGCGGGGCGGCTGGGCCTCGTCCAGCAGAGTGCGCCAGCGGCTCTCATCGCATGGCTCTCCGGCCCACTCGCTCCACAGCCTGACCACGGCGATCAACTGCTCGCTGCTGCTGGGATCCGGCGTCTTCGCCTTGTCCCACCCCTCGCGCAGCCAATCCCCAAGGCGCCTGTCCAACGACGAACCACGACCGTCGGCCTGCTTTGCGACCTCACGCCGCGAATATCTGCAACCCTTGTGCTTTCGTGTCTCTTTGGCCCTTCCTTCAAGGGTCCGCAACGCGTCGTACAGTTCCCGGGCCTTGGGCGGCCTGCCCATCCACGCTCTCACTCTCTTCGTGCTGATGTTCCCGCCCGCCCGTTTCCGGTAACGGCGGTCAACTACAAGGACCAGAGCCTCCGGAAGAGGAGAGTAGAGGCATTTCCCCCGCGGTGCCGCACCCGCTGCTCATACCCGGCAGGGCTGCCTCCCCGAGCCACCGGGTGCGCCGACGCGAGGTTCGTTGAGCCTGCGGCAGGAACTTCGTCCGTACGCCGGCGCACCCCGTCGGCGACGTCGGCAACTGCCGCGAAGCGCGACCGGCAAGCCGTCGCACGGTTGCCCAGGCGCCGACCGGGAAGGAGTCGTCCGGCTCGTGTGCTGTCAGGCTGGACGGATGGACAGCGACAATGAGCAGCTGCTGCGCGGCCGAATCTACGGCACCGACCACCCCGGCCCGGAGCCGGGACGCAGCTACGCCGAACTCGTGGGCGGGCCGCTGGACGGACTGCTGCTCGACATCACCGGCTGGAAGCCGGAGGAGATCGACGACGGCGTCTCCCTCCCCACGGAGCTCGGGCAGTTCGGACCCGGCGGCCGGGCGCTGTACGACCCGCGCCCCGGCGCCCCGGCCCGCTGGGACTGGACAGGCGACAGCCCCTGACCACCTGCACTCGGTTGGGTGAAGACACCGCACCGACGGAACCCGCTCGGCTGGCCAGGCGTAGTGCCGTACATGAACCCGATCAACGAGACGCACGTGAGTGAGCCTGGCCTGGTCGTCGTCGACGTCGCGGCCGCCGACGATGAGACCGCGTTCGCCTTCCAGCAGCTGCTCGCCGACCGGTGGGCGACGTCGACAACGGAGCGCACGACGCACGACGTCGACCAGCCCGGCGTACGACTGCGCTGCTACCTGGACCTGCGCCAGCCCATGGCGCCAGCCGACGCGGTGCGGGAGGTCAGCGCAGCCGCACCACGGTGACGACCGCGTGCCGGGTCGTGCCCGCCACGACCTCCACCACCGCGTCGCCTCCGGCGGGCGTGTAGGAGTCGCCAGCCTTCGTGAACGCCCGTCAGGTCTGGGGGCAAGGCGCGGGGCGACGACGGAGGAGAGCGCTGTGGTCAGCAGCTGGGACAGCGCCACGCGGCCGTCGGGCAGCCGTACGGCGAGCGCCTTCGGGTGCCGGGCGGTGCCGGTGAAGCCGACCACGGTCGCGTCGATCGAAGACCCCCATGGAGCCTGGCGCGGGATCTTCGCTGTTCAACAACGCTGCGAGGCACGAGTCACGTGGTAGTCAGCTGCTGCTCGAACGATGGTCGGTTGCTACTGGTTCCGTCGCTGGAAAACCGCTGCCCGCATGCGACTGAGGCCCGCTATGTTCAGGCCGTATGAGCAAGCATCTCTCCCTGCGTGAGGCCGTGTTGGCGTGGCTCGAGTACGCGGGCGCCCTGTCTCCAACACCCCAGTCCATCGTGGTGCTGATGCTCCAGCCCCACTGGGAAGACGTGGAGAATGCGGTGGTAGCCGCAGCGCCTAGGGAAGAGCACCCCGACCTCTACGCCAAGGCCGACGGAGACTGGGTCCCGAACTCCCGAACGCTGTTGGAGGTGTCGGGACTGGCTGCGGCGGCACGTCTCATCGCCCAGGGCGTGCAGGTTTCCGTCTCCGAGGTCGCGGACAGTTTCGTCACCTTCTGCACTGGTCCGGCACCGGTCCCCGAGCGATGGCTGCTCCTCAACGCCGCCTTCCCACAGGGGACACGGATTCCGCTGGGTCAGCACACCCTGCAGACCTTCACTGCGGACGAACTCAATCAGACGATCCCGATGCCGGCGCTGAACGTCGTGCAGCGCCGGAGCCATGATCTCGACCTGATCAACGGCGCACCGTTTCTCCATGTTCCTGATCCCGGCCGCTCGGTTACGCGTCGTCCGACCTGGTTCGACTTCACAGGCCCGCGTGCGGAAGCCTAGCACTGGCAGGCACTTCTTCCCTTGATGCTGTGGGACAACGAACTTCTCCGGGTGGACGCGGTCTTCACCGTCGCGCGCGGACGCCTTTTCGATCTGAACCCCAGAGACGTGCCGACCACCATCAAGGTCTATGAAGGCCGCGACGGGAGAGGCGAGGAGGTAGAGGTCCGCGACACCGGCGAATTCCATGTTCCGGCCGCATGTCTTCCGGCCCTGACTGACTTCTGCACCGTGATCTCGGCGAAGATCGACGCGGTCATGGCAGGCGCGACTCACGAGCGGCGCATCCTCAAGCGGCGCGCCCGTCGACTCGAACGCGCAGCCCGGCACATCCTGACCGCTTACCAGCGCACCTACAACGATGACGGCGTCTGGGAGGTGGAGGCCGACGAACTGCACCTCGACTACGTCATCGCCCTGGAAGCCCTGCTGATCAGTCCCGACGAAGAACGCGTGGGCACCGCTGAAAATATTCGCTCCCGTGCGTCTGCACTGTTCCTCGGCCTTGACTACCAAACAGAGGTCAGGGCCATCGTCCAACGTGCCTACAGAGCCCGATCCACCTACGTGCATGGCGACGTGATCAAGGATCAGACAGAAGAGAAGAAGCTGAAAGAGCTGCGAACTCTCCGGCTCCTCACACTGCAGGTCATCCTGCGTTGGCTTGTCCTGACTCCTTCCGACACCGGGGATCTCTCGCACCTGCTCGATGCCGCCGTCCATGGCACAGACCGCGAAAACCGCATCGGCCAGTCCCTGCGTGCCTTCTTCACCACCACCCCGCCACGTAACCGGCCCGCCGACATCACCGCCACCTGACCCCTGGAGGAAGCCGCCCCTCGCAAGGGAAGGAGCCCCGGCAGCCCCGCTAGTACTCCAGCAGGATTTCGCTGTCTGACCTGGTCTTTCGCCGGGTGGCGGGAGTGTAGCGGGACTTCGGCCGTGCGGGGGCGGTCTCACGGA